>CANRGE010000013.1 GCA_947630065.1 uncultured Clostridia bacterium | reverse complement strand
GATATTTTGTTTTCGTTCAAAAATATTATATCACTAGGAGTTTGAGGTTTCAATTTTCATTTAAGTTAACAGATTGATAAAATATGAAAGGAGAAAAAAATGAACAAAGAAGATGAAATTACTACAACAGTAAGAGAGAGAGAGAGAGAGAGAGAGAGAGAGAGAGAGAGAGTATTTACAAGCCGGAAATATACAAAGTGTATTAAATAAAAAAGAAACACAAAGACAATCAAATTTAGAATTATTAAGAATTATTTGTATTATATTTATAATGCTATCACATTATGCAGGTTATAGCGGTTTTCAATTTTCACACGATATAAGTGCTAATAAATTAATTGTACAAACTTTAAACACATTAGGAAAGATAGGTAGTAACGTATTTATTATAATTACAGGTTATTTTATGGTAAACAGTAAATTTAAAGCAAAAAAAGTTATTGGAATAATTATGCAAACATTTACATATTCTATAATTTTTTTACTATTTAATTTAAAAAATGCGAATCTATCTCAAATTGTTAAATCAGTAATGCCTATAACATTTGCGCATTATTGGTTTATTACGATTTATATTTTTCTATATATGATTTCACCATTTATAAATAAATCGTTAGAAAATATAAATCAAAAAGATCATAAAAATTTAATACTAACATTAGTAATAATTCAAAGCATAATTCCTACATTTTTAGATGCAGATTATCAATATAGTGATATTGGATGGTTTGTAATGTTATATCTAATAGGAGCATATATAAAAAAATACTATAATGAAGATAAGAATCTAAGAAAATTTAATTTTAAAACTCTCTCAATAACATATTCTTTCATTATCACTTCAATAATAATATTAGACTTAATTGGAACTAGAATAAGCATATTCTGGGATAAAGAATGTTATTTTAGCACAGGCTATTCAATTTTTGGATTAATAATATCGATTGCTCTATTTTTAATATTTGAAAATATTAAATTACAAAATAAAATGATTAATAAAGTAGCAAGTACAGTACTTGGAATATACATAATACATGAAAATATATTTATGAGAAATATTATATGGTTAGATATTGTACAAGGGGCAAAATATATAAATTCACCATATCTTATAATAAATATAATATGTGGAGTGACTTCTGTATTTGTTGTGTGTGTTACAATAGAAATGATACGACAAAAATTAATGGAACCGATTCAAAACAAAGTAATTGAAAAAAATAAAAAATATAAAAATTGGAGTTAAAAGTTAATAAAAAGTAATGATAGCAATAATAGAAAAGATATTATAAATAATATATGCGCTAGCAACAGAATTTACACAAAACAGATTAGAATAGTTAAAAATAACATAAATATATTTAATTTAGCTAGATAAAAGTGACATGAGGGAGAGGTTTTCCATAAAGACTTAAGTGAATCAGTAAAAAAGAGAAATGCCTTCTACTTTATTTTTATACATTGAACTAAAAATAGCAAGAAATGATATGGTTAATGGGTAAAGAAAGATTCTTATAATTAAAAATAAAAGATAAATGGAGAAATTGAAATATAATTACTTTATTTATAGGGATAGGAGTAAATAAAAATGAAAACTGTTAAAAAACTAAAGAATACAAATGTGCGGAAATTTTACCAAAAAAACGATAAGAAATATTTTAAAATATGTAATATCATTAGGAATTGCATTTATAATTTTAACTGCTTTTTGCTTTTTTTATTCAAATATACCAGTTCATTATAAATGTACTGATGGTGCAACAGATTATGTATGGAAAGCGAATGAATTTTATTCGATAGGAACTGAAGGATTTTCGTGGGGAAAGACTAATAACGAAGGATATCAAAATATATTAGACTATAACGAAAACACAAATGTCGATATACTTATAATGGGGTCATCACATATGGAAGCGCGTCAAGTTGCAATGAAAGAGAGTACAGCAGGTTTACTTAATTCTATGTTAGAAGAAAATGTATATAATATAGGAACATCAGGACATACTTTTTTAACTTGTGTTAGTAATCTTGAAGCTGCAATTAAAAAATATAATCCAACCGATTATATTATTATTGAAACAGATTCAGTTACTTTTTCTAATGATAATATAGAAAGTACAATAAAAGGAAACTTAGAGGAAATAGAGTCATATAATGAAGGAATTATTGGAATATTACAACAAAACCAATTTTTGAGATTATTGTATAGCCAAATAGAAATATTATTAAGTAATAATATTTCAAATGATGTGGAAGAAAAAGATATTTTAAATACAAGAGTTGATGAAAAAAAGATGGATGAGCTTTTTTACAAAATAAATGCAGATAGTTCAAATTCATCTGCGAAGATTATTATAGTTTATCATCCGAGTATATATTTAGATTATGATGGAAAAATGAATTTTAATCATAATGAAAAGGATGTAGAGTTGTTTGCAAAAATATGTGAGAAAAACGATATATATTTTTTAGATATGAGTGAACGTTTTAATTTGGAATATATGAACAATAATATAATTCCATATGGATTTAATAATTCAACTATTGGAACTGGACATTTGAACAAATACGGACATGCAATGATAGCTGATGAATTATATAAGGTAATTAAGGAGGTTGAATAATGTCATTTGCATCAATAGATTTTTTAATATTTTTTATCATTTTAATAATTGGAACAGTTATTATTCAGCGCCATTTTTCGCCTAGAATTAAAGAAATTTTTTTACTTATAGCTAGTTATTTTTTCTATGGATATTGGGATTGGAGATTTTGCTTTTTACTTTTATTCATCACGGTTATATCATATTTTACTGCAAGATCAAAAAATAAAAAAAGTATATATATTGCTGGAATAATTATTCCATTGACGGTACTTGGATTTTTTAAATATTTTAATTTTTTACTAACTTCTTTTACTAACTTGTTTAATATTGATGCTATTACACTAAAAATAATTCTACCAGTTGGAATTTCATTTTATACATTTCAAGCAATTAGCTATGTAATTGATGTTCACCGTGGAAAGATAGAGCTAGAAAATGATTTTATTAAGTTAGCACTATATTTGAGTTTTTTCCCTCAATTAGTTGCAGGACCAATTGTTAAAGCAAGTGATTTTTTGCCACAATTAAGAGAAGATAGGAAGACTACACTAAATAATACGAGATATGGTATACAATTATTTGCATTTGGAATGTTTAAAAAGATAGTTTTAGCAGATCATATTTCAGTTTTTGTTGATAGTGTATATAGTGCACCAAGTGCGTTTAGCTGGATAACTATATTATTAGCTACAATTTCATATTCATTACAAATTTACTTTGACTTTTCTGGCTATTCAGATATGGCTATTGGATGTGCCAAATGCTTAGGATATGACTTTAATCGCAACTTTAATTTACCATACATATCACAAAATATTACTGAATTTTGGCGTAGATGGCACATAAGTCTTTCTACTTGGCTTAAAGAATATTTATATATACCTCTTGGAGGAAATAGAAAAGGTAAAATAAGACAATATGTGAATCTATTTACAACAATGCTACTTGGTGGACTTTGGCATGGAGCAAATTGGACTTTTGTATTTTGGGGAGCTATAAATGGAATAGCTTTATGCATTGATAAAATGTTGCCACATAAAGAGAAAGGGATATGTAAAAAAATTATTAGTACAATAATGACTTTTGCGTTTATTACATTTACATGGATTTTCTTTAGAGCAGACAATTTTGAAACAGCATGGTTAATCATAAAAGGAATATTTACAATGCAAGAAGGTATAATACAATTATTTTCATGGTCGTTTATTGCATTGATTTTATTAGCGATTTCTACTATTATAGCAATAATACATTCTCATAAAAATGGAGAAAAAGAAGTTAATGGTTACTATTATACAGTTGATTTGAAAAAGACATCAGGATTAACTATATTTTTCGTATTTATAGGCTTAATAATTTGTCTTGCTTTTACAGGAGAGCAACCTTTTGTTTATTTTCAATTTTAATTAGTGGATTATGTATAATATAAAACAATGGAGAAAGATATGAAAAAAAATATATTTAGAACAGTAATAATAATATGCTTGTTGATTTTATTTGCAACTATATTTGGATTTTCTAGTCAAAATAGAGAAAAATCTGGGAATTTAAGCAAAAAAGTAACATATGAAGTAACAAAGAATATAGAAAGTATACAAAAATTAGATAAAATAGAAAAAGAAAATGTATTAAATAAGATTGAAAAATTCATAAGAAAAATGGCACATTTTACATTGTATACATTAGTTGGAATATTAATGATGAGTCTAATGGAAACATATAATATAAATAGAATAAAAAAAATAGGTAGTAGTCTTGGAATAGGTGTATTATATGCAAGTTCTGATGAGATTCATCAGTTTTTTGTGCCAGGAAGAGGTCCACAAGTCTTAGATGTATTATTAGATAGTAGTGGAGTGATTGTCGGAATACTTATTTTTATGGCTTTTTTCGTCGTATTAAAAAATATTTTGAATATAATGAAAAAATAGTTGAAAAAAAAAAAAAATATATATATAATAGAAAAGTAATTTCACAAAAGAGAGGAAAGGAAAAATGGAAGAGTTAGATTTAAGAGAATTATTTTCTTTATTTTGGAATAAGAGAATAAAAATTGTGTTAATAGTTTTAATATTTATTGTTCTAGGAATTATATATTCGTATTTCTATATTGTACCAAATTATACTGCTGTAACGAGTCTTGTATTAGTTCAAAGTTCTTCACAATCCGGAGAAACTTCTATAAATTCTACAGATTTAAGCATGAATTCAAAATTAGTATCTACATACAGTGCAATAATTAAAAAAAATATAGTATTAGGTCAAGTGGCATCAAATTTGAACTTAGATAAAAACGAAATAGAAAAGATTAAGAATAATGTATCTGTTGCATCTGTTGATGATACAGAAATAATTGAGATAAAAGTAAAGAATGAATCACCAGAGTATGCAACTACTTTAGCAAATGAAATTGCTAAAGTTTTTAGTGAAAAAATTGTAGAAATATTTAATATCAGCAATATTTACATATTAGATGAAGCAGAGGTTCCAACAACGCCAAGTAATATTAATCACATAAAAGATATTTTAGTATTTGCAATTATAGGTTTTATTGTGTCTGCTATTAGTGTGTTAATTTCCAATATGTTAGATAATACAATAAAAACAGAAGAAGACATAGAAAAAGGTACAGGCTTATTTGTTTTAGCATCTATTCCTAATTATAGGGAAGAATTTAAGATACAAAAGGGAGGAAAAAAGAAAAGATGAGAAAAGAATTAATAGCTCAAAGACATCCAAAATCTCCAATCGCAGAGATGTTTAGAACATTAAGAACAAATATATTGTTCATGACCTCACAAGAAAAATTAAAAACGATATTAGTTACTTCAACTAGACCTAGTGAAGGAAAAAGTTGGGTAGCATCAAATTTAGCAATTACTTTTGCACAAACAGGTAAAAAAGTATTATTGATTGATGCAGATATGCGTATGGGAAGGTTAGGTTCACTATTTCAAATTCCTATTACACCAGGCTTATCTAACTTCTTATCAGGATTAAATGAATGGGGAATAGATGGCGATATTGATGTATTAAAATATGTGAAACAAACGGAATTAAAAAATTTATATTTAATTCCTGCAGGTAATGTACCTCCAAATCCATCGGAATTATTAGGAAAAGAGATAACGAGAAAGATGCTTGATAAGTTGAAAGAAGTTTTTGATATTATTATATTAGATGGTACGCCAAATTTATTGGTTACAGATTCCTTAGTTTTAACAAGACTGGTGGATACAACAATATTAGTTGCTTCATATAATGAAACTAAAAAGGAAGATTTGCAGAAAATTAAAAAGTCGATAGAAAATGTAGGAGGAAGGATAGCTGGTGTTGTTCTAAATAAGATACCAGTAAAATCAAAGCAATATTCTATGGATTATTATTATGGTGAAAATACAACAAAACGTGTAAACAGAGAAAATAAAGAAAAAGTCGAAGAATAGTTAATAAAAAACACAAAAATTCTATTTAACCCGTACTTGAATAAAAAAATTCAATTTGGGGTTAAATAGAATTTTTTATATAATAGGAAAGTTCTACTTTCCTATTATATAAAAAAATAACATTGCACAGAAAATTTACTTTGTAAATTTTCGCGTCAACAAATCTTTACGCTTCTTTGAGACCTTGAATTTAGATAGCAAACTTTAAGATGTAGAGAAAAGGTCTCGCGAAGCGAGATTTGTTCTTTTAAAGTCTTTTTGCTGTTATACCATATAAATTTGTAATGGGGTCTTTAAATAAATTTATTTTTGGGGTAACATATGTAAAACCTATAAATAAAAGTGTTAATATAATTAAAAAAACTATACTTATTTTAGGAAGACAATTGTAATTAGAAATAGTAAATTTATACGCAATAAATTCTCCAAGTATAATAGCAACAAAGAAACTAGCAATGTTAAAAAATGAAATGTTTGTACCAAAGACACCAGTATAGGTATAAAAGAAAATTACTATAAACAATATAGCACTTACAATACCAATAGATTTAGCACATAGAAATTTAGAATAAGATTTTCCTAAATAAAAATATCCAATAATTGTAGTAATAAGCATAGGCACAAATGCAAGTTTTAAATGTTCCCATGTACTTTCGTTTACAGCTGAAAATGCACCAACAATGTAATTATTACCAGACCATTCGTATGTAAAATGCAAAATAGTACCTAAGATAATAGCAAAAATAGCACTGAAAAGTTGGAAATTTAAAATTCTATTTTTCATAAATATAATTCACCTCATTTAATTATATGAAATAGAAAAAAACAATTTTAACTAAACTATAAAGTTATGTATAAAGCCAAGAAATAAATTGTCGAATATTGACATTTGAATGGAATTACGTTATAGTTGAAACAACATAATATTTATGAAAGGGGAATAAAAATGATTTTTTCAACATACAAATTTATTTTGGTGTTTTTACCAATAGTATTTTTTGGATATCATATACTAAATAAATTCAAATTTAATAAAATATCTAAAATATGGCTTATTGTAGCATCGTTGATATTTTATTATTTAGGAAGTCCAGACTTTTTTTGGTATTTTGTAGGAAGTGTAATAGCAAATTATATAATAGGAAGCTCAATTGCTAAACTACCAAGTGAAGATAAAATACAACGAAAGATATTATTAGCAATTGGCTTATTAGGAAATATATTGCTTTTAGGATATTATAAATATGCTAATTTTTTTGTAGATAACTATAACTACTTTGCTAAAGATGATATTATTATGCCTAACATTATTCTGCCTATTGGAATATCTTTTTTTACATTTCAATTAATAGCATATATAGTTGACTCATATAGAGGTGAAACAGCTGAATATGATATTTTAGACTATTTATTATTTATAACATTTTTTCCACAATTGATAGTAGGACCTATTGTACATCATAAAGAAATGGTATCTCAATTTGAAAAAAAGGAAAACCAAATAATAAATTATGATAATATAGTTAAAGGAATTTTTTTATTTTCTATAGGACTTGCAAAAAAAATCTTATTAGCAGATCCCTTAACAGAAGATGCACAAATGTTTTTTGGTGACATAATATCGAGCGGGGGGTACGGACTTCTATCAACATGGTTTCATTCAATAGAGTACACAATCTCATACTATTTTGATTTATCAGGATATGCCGATATGGCAATAGGCTTAGGCTTAATGTTTAATATTATAATACCTCATAATTTTAATTCACCATATAAGGCAAGAAATTTCCAAGATTATTGGAAAAGATGGCATATTACATTGTCTAGATTTTTAAGTACATATATTTTTAGAAGTGTATACAGAAAAGATTGTAAATGGAGAAATTATTATATTGCTACTATGGTAACATTTTTGGTATCAGGATTTTGGCATGGAGCTGGTTGGACATTTGTGGTTTGGGGAATTGCTAATGGAGTATTAGTATGCATTTCAGCATGGATGAATAGGAAAGAAATAAAATTTCCATTTTTAATAGCTTTCTCACTAACAGCAATAGGTATAGTTTTAGCTAGAGTTTTATTTGTGTCTAACTCTTTTGGAGAAGCATTAACAGTATACAAAGAGATGATAAATTTTTCGTCGTTAGGTAATGGAGTGTCAGCGATATTATCAAATATTTTTACATTTATTTGGGCAAATAAAAAATGCGGATTATACTTAGTTATTGGAATTTTAATTTGTTGGTTTGCACCAAATTCAAGTCAGATTATGGAAAAATTTAAGATATCGAAAAAAACAGCAATAATTGCAGCAATGTTAATGCTTGTTAGTTTAGTTAACATGGACAAGATTATACAATTCCTATATTTTCAATTTTAAGAAAGGAGAAACGAAATGAGTAGTAAAAAATGGTTAGCAATATTCTTTTCGATAGTAATAACAGTTGCTATAATTGCAGCTATATTAGTTATAATTATTGATCCTTGTTTTCATTATCACGCACCTTTAAGCTTTATAAAATATAATTTAAATAATGAAGAAAGATATTTAAATAATGGAATAATTAAGCATTATGATTATGATTATGATGCAATTATTACAGGTACTTCACATACAGAAAATTTTAAAGTGTCTGAATTTAATAATTTATTTAATTGTAATTCTATAAAGGTTCCTCTAGCAGGAGCAGAATTTAAAGAACTTGCAGAACAAACATCAATAGCCATCAAATATAATAAAAATATAAAATACATATTATATGGAATAACATATAGTGATATTTTAAATGATAAGGATGCTGTCAAATATAGTGAATATCCAACATATTTATATGACGAAAATATTTTTAACGATTATAAATATATTTTTAGTGGTCAAGCAATAAAATTAGCTATAAGGGACATTACATTTACTTTATTAAGAAGTGAAAAGCTAATAAATAAATTAATAAGTAGTGCAGCTACAAATTTTGATGAATATGTTAATTGGAGTAATAAAAATGTTTTTTCAAAAGAGGCTGTGTTAAAACAGTATAAAAGAGTATTAGCAAAAAGTGAAATAACCGAACTAAGTGAAGAGGAAATAAATAGAGTAAAAGAAAATATTGAAGAAAATATAATAAATGTTATAAATTTAAATAAAGATATACAGTATTATATGTTTTTGGCACCACATAGTATTGTGTGGTGGGATAGTATTTCACAAAATGGTGATATATTAAAATATTTAGAAGCAGAAGAAATATGGATTAATTATTTATTAGAATGTGAAAATGTTAAACTATATTCATTCTTCAATAATTATGAATTAACATGTAATTTGGATAATTATAGAGATTTTACTCATTATTCTGGAGATATTAATTCACAAATATTAGAATGGATTAAAAATGATGAATATCTAATTACAAAAGAAAATGTTAATGAATATCTAGAAAAAGAAAGAAACTTTTATTTAAATTATAATTACAATCAAATTTTTATTGAAACTGAAAGTTAGGTTTAAAAATATTTTATAAAAATTAAGTTACATAAATGAATGAAAAAATGACAAATAAAAAGTTGACATATTCTATTGTAATATAATAGAAATAATTGGATGTCGAAAAAGAGCTTATAAATACTTATACACAGAGTTATCCACAATATCCACAAAGTTAAAGAAATCTATAAAAATAAATAAAAGGTAAACAATAAAGGAAACATAAAACATCAAATTTGAAATATAATAGAAATAAATATGAAATATTATGTAATTATTTTGTAACATAATGTAGCAAAAAGACGATAAAAGAATATAATAAAATAGGTGTAAATTAATAAGTGGTATATAAAGGAATGAGGATAATGAAATTAGAAAAATTAAAAAATAAAATTAAAAAAATATTTTCTTATAATTTAAAAAGAGGAGTAGAAGACATAAATTATATACAAGTAAAAGAAATAATAAAAAATCAAAATGCAATATTGCTAGATGTAAGAAGTAAACAAGAGTACAAGGAATATCATTTGGATGGAGCTATATGTATTCCTGTATATGATTTAAAAGAAAATGTAGAAAAAATAATACAAGATAAAAACACAACAATAATTGTATACTGTCAAAGTGGTAAAAGGAGCAAAGAAGCAAAAACAATATTATTAAAATTAGGATATACAAATATTTATAGTTTAAATGGAGGAATACAAAACATTTAGATAAAAAACAAATATTTATGTAGTATTATTGAATATTTACAAAAAATACTTGTAAATATTTCTTTTATTGGTATAATAAAAAAGTACAAATAAAAATGGAAGGAAGAGATAAAATGATAAAAAAAGTAGCAATATTAGCAAATGGAGGAGACGTATCTGGATTTAATGCTGTTATAAGAGCAATAGTAAAAACAGCAGAACAAAATAATGTAGAATGTTATGGATTTATAGAAGGTTATAGAGGACTATTAAATAATGAATATGTTAAATTAGATAGTTATAACACTGCATCAGGAATACTTCATAAAGGTGGTTCAATAATAGGGTCATCAACAAATTCAAATGTATTTAATTATAAAGTAGAAGAAAATGGACAAGTGGTATATAAAGATTTATCAGATAAATGTGTTCAAAATATTAAAGATGATGGATTTGATTGCTTATTCACATTAGGTGGAGATGGAACACAAAAATCAGCTAGAGACTTTTCTTTAAAAGGAATAAACGTAATAGGGGTACCAAAAACAATAGATAATGATGTAGCATGTACAGAAATTACATTTGGATATAATACAGCTGTATCTGTAGCTACAGATGCCTTAGACAGACTTCATACTACAGGCGAAACACACCATAGAATAATGGTATTAGAAGTAATGGGAAGATATGCTGGATGGATAGCATTAGAATCTGCTATTTCAGGTGGAGCAGATATAGCCTTAATTCCAGAAATACCTTATGATATAAATAAAGCGGTAGAAAAAATAAATGAAAGAATAGCAAAAGGAAAAAGCTTTAGTATAGTTGTTGTTGCAGAAGGAGCAGCACCAAAAGATGGAATTCTTGCAATAGAAAATACAAGAGATAATGGAAAAGGAGTAGACAATACAAAACTTGGAGGAGCAGGACAACGTGTTGCAAAAGAACTAGAAGCATTAACAGGATTAGAATCAAGAAATACAACATTAGGATATATGCAAAGAGGTGGAACACCAACAGCATTCGATAGAGTACTATCAACAAAATATGGTGCAAAAGCAATGGAATTAGCTCTAGAAGGAAAATTTGGAACATTAGCAGTAATAAAAAATGGTAAATTAGATTCAGTATCATTAGAAGATGTTGTAGGAAATAACAAAGTAATAGGAGCTGTATCAGGAAATACTGCTGAAAGCAATATAAGAAAAGTAACAATGGATCACGATTTAGTAAAAACAGCTAGAGATATTGGTATTTGTTTAGGAGATTAGATAATATAAAAATATATACAAAAATGAATAATTCAAATATAATACGAATATAAAATAAAAAATGGGGGAATGAAAATGGAAGAAAATAATTCTGAAAACAAACAAGAAAAGCAAGAAGTTGTTGTAGACAAAGAGGAACTAAAAAATGAAACTGTAAATACTGTAAATCAAGTAAAAGATACTATTAAGAATGTAAACATTAAGAATGATGCAAAAGAAACAACAGGATTTGTTAAGTCTTTATTTACTAATCCATTTGAAACATTTGAAAAAATCGTAAAAGATAACTCAAACAAATACTTTAAATATGCACTAATATTAATAATTGTATGGATGGTTGCAAGATTTGTATCTTCAGCTGTTAGTTATAGTGCACTAGCAAGAATATCTTCATGGAAAAACTTTACAAGCATTTTAAGAACAGTGGCATTCCCACTAATTAGTGTAGTAGTATTAGGATTAGTAACATTTTTATTAAATCAAAAAGAAAAGAAATCTCTAGTAAGTATTTTAACATTAGTTATAACTGCAAAAATACCAACAATAATTGCTTCAGTAGTTAGCTTATTAACATTAATAAGTTATAAAGTATCAGATATAACATCTGCATTTTCAAGTTTTTGCTCTGTAATATCTACAGTATTAACATATTTTGCTTTGAAAGCACTATTTAAAGAAGAAGGTAATTCAAAATTCTTAAAAACTTTTATTGCAATAGAAGGTATTTATTATGTAATATATGCAGTTTTATCTTTATTAAGATTAATATAGTTTGAAAATTATTGTATATAATAAAAACAAAAGCAGTACTTGACACTGCTTTTGTTTTTGGTATAATAGAAAATATTAATTACAATATGAAAGTGAATTAATATTTTGGAGGTAAAAATGATAAATTTCAAGAAAGAAGTTGCGAAATTAATAAATTCAATAGTAAACATACCAATCGATGAATTAGAAGAATATATAGAAATTCCAAAAGATTCTAATATGGGAGATTATGCTTTTCCTTGTTTTAAATTAGCAAAAACATTAAAAAAAGCACCAACACAAATAGCAGAAAAAATAAAAAATGGAATAAAAAATATACCAGAATGTATAGAAAATATAGAAGTTGTGGGAGGATATATTAATTTCTATATAGAAAAGAATATTTTAATAAAAGAAGTAATACAAGAAATAGACTTAAAAAAGAGCGAATATGGAAAAACAGACATCGGAAATAATGAAAATATAGTAATAGATTATTCATCACCTAATATTGCAAAACCATTCCACATAGGACATTTGCGCTCAACAGTAATAGGAGGAGCTTTATATAATATATATAATTTCTTAGGTTATAATAGTATAGGAATAAACCATCTAGGAGACTATGGAACACAATTTGGAAAACTAATTGAAGGCTATAAAAGATGGGGAACCGAATATGATATTGAAAATAACCCAATTGAAGAATTAACAAAAATATATATTAGAATAAATGAACTTTGCAAAGAAGATGAACAAGTACTAGAAGAATGTAGAAACAATTTTAAAAAATTAGAAGAAAAAGATGAATATTGCACAAAAATATGGAGTAAATTTAGAGAACTTAGTTTAAAAGAATTTGAAAGAATTTACGAAATGCTAGGAAGTAAATTTGATTCATTAAACGGAGAAGCTTTTTATTCAGATAAAATGCCAGAAGTAATAGAAATCCTCGAAAAAACAGGAAAGCTAAAAGAATCTGAAGGAGCTAGAATAATAGATTTAGAAGAACAAGGTATGCCTCCTTGCTTAATAGAAAAATCAAATGGTTCAACTACATATGCAACTAGAGATTTAGCAGCAATATTGTATAGAGCAAGAACATATAACTTTAAAAAAGCATTATATGTGACATCATATGAACAAGTTCTTCATTTTAAACAAATTTTTGAAGTGGCTAAATTATTAGGATTAGAAGAAAAATATACCAATAATTTAGAACATATTCCATTTGGAATGGTATTACTTAAAACAGGAAAAATGTCAACAAGAGAAGGAAATGTAATAAAATTAGAAGAATTACTTAATGAATCAATAAAAAGAGTAGAAAAAATAATAGAAGAAAAAAATCCAAGTTTAGAACCAGAAGAGAAAAAGAAAATAGCTAAAAAAGTAGGAATTGGAGCAGTAATTTTTAATGACTTAGCAAATAGTAGAATAAAAGACGAAATATTCGACTGGGATCAAATATTAAACTTTAATGGAGAAACTGGACCATATATACAATATACTTATGTACGTACAAATAGTGTATTAAATAAAGTAAATGAAATACCAAGTATAAATAAAATAGACTATAGTGCATTAAATAAAAAGGAAAGTATTGAAATATTAAAATTAATATATTCATATACAGATACAGTAAAATTAGCAGCATTAAAAAATGAACCATCAATTATAGCAAGATATTTAATAGATTTATCACATGCTTTTAGTAGTTTTTATAATGAAAATAAAATAATATGTGAAGATAAAAACATCCAGGATGCATACATATATTTAACATATGCTACAAATACTGTTCTAAAATCTTCAGCAGAATTACTAGGAATAAAAATGCCTAAAAAAATGTAAAAAAACTTGTAAAAAAATGATGTAAGGAATATAATAATGTCAAATTAATGAAGGAAGGTAAAAACAATGCAAGGAAAAAGAATGCAAGAAAATGAGAAAAAAAAAGATAAAGCAACAAAAGGAAAAAAAAAATGGAAAAAAATAATAATAATAATAATTATTATTATAATAGTATTAGTTGGAATAGTAGCAGGAACAGGAATGTGGTTTATACAAAATAAGCTTTCTAAATTAAATTATGTCGATATAGATGAAGAGAGCATAGAAGTTAATGAAGGAATTAACTTAAATGGATATAGAACCATAGCACTTTTTGGAGTTGACTCAAGAGAAGATGAATTAGAAAAAGGAACAAGAAGCGACTGCATAATACTTGCAACGATAGACGAAAAAAATAAAAAAGTACAATTAACGTCAGTCTATAGAGATTCATACCTTCTAATAACAGGAAGAAATTTAGACAAAGTAACACATGCATATGCATATGGT
This sequence comes from uncultured Clostridia bacterium, assembly GCA_947630065.1. Classification (GTDB taxonomy): domain Bacteria; phylum Bacillota; class Clostridia; order TANB77; family CAG-508; genus RGIG8482. The sequence goes on along the minus strand of CANRGE010000013.1, from coordinate 28,398 downwards.
GGTGCACAACTTGCGATGAGTACATTAAATACAAACTTAGACCTAGATATAAAAGAATTTTTAACAGTTAATTTTGAGTCTGTTGTAGATATAGTAAATGCAGTGGGTGGAATTCGTATGCAGATTACATCTGCAGAAGTAAAATACATAAATGGGTATATAGATGAAGTAAATAGAGTAACAGGACACAATTCAAGTTATATAACAGAAGCAGGAACTTATAATCTAGATGGAGTACAAGCATTAGGATATTCTAGAATACGTTTTACCGCAGGAGGAGACTATAAAAGGACTGAAAGAATGAGAGATGTAATATCTGCTGTGTTTGACAAAGTGAAAAACATGAGTATTGGTCAATTAAACAATATGGCTGATGCAATACTTCCTAAAGTATATACTAATATAAGTGGTTCTGAAATAATGTCTTTATTGCCACAATTAGCAACATATAAAATAACAGATAGTACAGGTTGGCCATATGTGGAACCAAAAGGAGCTACAATAGGAGGAGTTTGGTATGGAATACCAGTAACATTAGAATCTAATGTAAAAGCACTCCATGAAAAAGTATATGGACAAGAAAATTATGAGGTATCAGATAAAGTAAAAGAAATAAGCGGACAGATAATAAATAAAACAGGCTACAGTAAGTAAAAGGAGATGTGAATTGAATGAATATTGAAAACCTAGAGACTGTAACACACACACACACACACACACACACACACACACCAATTAAATAGAATAAAAAATGAAAAAGCTAATAATCAAGAAACAGAATTAATTAAAAATAATAAAGAAAAAATATCTGCAATAGCAAGAAATGATTTTATAGACATGCTAAAGGGATTTTTAATAATTCTTGTTGTGGCTGGGCATGCTATAGGAAAGTTTTATCCATATACATTTAATTATAAAATAAGTTTTAAATTAATATATTCATTTCATATGTTTTTATTCATATTAATTAGTGGATTTTTAATATCATATAGAAATAAAAAAATAGATTTTATATGGATTAAAAAAAGATTTTCTAGACTGATGGTTCCGTATTTTGTATGGACATTAATTTATAATTTTATTGGACATAACTTTACAATAAGTTCATACATATTGTACTGTATAAAGCCAAGTTTTTGGTATTTAATTATATTATTTTTATGTGACTGCTTTCTACTATTAAATAGCTATTTAAAAAAGTTTGGATTAAAAAATGACATTATGTATTATGCTTTTATTAGTGTAGTAATGTTAATTATGTATTACTTAACTATAAATATAGTTGAATATAGCGAAATTATAAAAATGTTAGCTATTTATATTCCATACTATTTTTTAGGAGTTTATCTTGGTGAAAATTATTATAAACTTAAAAAATATGAAAAAAATAATAAAAAATATATTTTTATAGTGTTATATATAATGTCAATGTTTCTATATACATATAAAGATAATACAAAATTCATAGAATTTTTTGCGTTTACTAATTTACCAACATCTATATTGAAAATAGCATGTACATTCTATAATCATTATGTAGTAGCTATTTTAGGTATTATATCATTTGCAATAATTATGGATATTATAAAAAATATAAGAATATTAGAATTTGTTAAAAAAATAGGTAAATATACATTACCAATATACTTAATAAGTTCTAGATGTTTTATTGGTATTTGTGATATACAGCAAATAAATATTTATTGTTCAATATTTTTAGGTGTAATAATTCCAATAGTATTGTATAAAATTTGCGCAAGAAGTAAAATATTAAAAACATATTTATTTGGAGAAAATGTAAATAAAAAATAATTATATAAATGAGAATAGTACAAGAGTGATACTTAATTTTAAAATTAAGTATCACTCTTGTATTTTATAATATATAAATATTACAAAAACTTTAAAAAAAAGTTACAAATGATAAAAAAAGGTTGAAATAAGTAAAACAATATAATATAATAACAAAGAATAAACTTATTATTTAATAAGGGGATTATTTTGAAAGCAAAAAAAATTATTAGTATAGTATTAGTTATATTTTGGATGAGTATAATTTTTTATTTTTCTTCACAAAATGGGCAAGGGTCTAGTTCTACTAGTAAAAGTGTAACAAATATAATAATAAATATATTTACTCAAAACAAAAATCTAAATGCTGAAGAAAAAGAAAAAATAGTATTGATAGTTGAACCATATATGCGAAAATTAGCACATTTTACAATATATATTATTGGTGGTTTATTAATAACTAATTTAGTGTATATATTTACTACAATAGAGAATAAAGTGATAGTAAAAAGCTCATTTTATGGTATATTGTATGCTATAACAGATGAAATACATCAATTATTTGTTTCTGAAAGAAGCGGAAGAGTATTTGATGTTATAATAGATTCTTTGGGAATATTAGTAGGAGTAATAACATTTTTTATTGTATGCAAAATTGCAAAGAAAATTAGATGTAAGATTAAAGGAGGAAAATAAATTGACTTTAGAACAATCAACTACATCTACAATAGATAATAATGAAAATTGTTATAATGATATAAATAAAAAAGAAAAGATAAAAAACTTAAGAAGTGCGATAATAAAAAGATTTATAGATATAGTTGCAGGAATTATTGGACTTCTATTAATGATACCAATCACAATATTTGTATTAATTGCTAACATTGTATTGGAAAACAAATTGAAAATATTTTTTGTACAAGAAAGAATAGGAAAAAATGGAAAGATTTTCAAAATGTACAAGTATAGAACTATGCTTGTTAATGCAGAAGAAATTTTAAGTAAACATATAGAAGCAAAAGATGAATTGGGAAAAGAATATTTGGAACATAAAAAAATAAAGTCTGATCCACGAATAACCAAGATAGGAAAATTTTTGAGGAGAACAAGTTTAGACGAATTTCCACAATTTATAAATGTTTTAAAAGGAGAAATGAGTTTGGTTGGTCCAAGACCATATTTACCAATGGAGAAGGAAGATATGGGAGAATATTATGATTATATTATTCAAATGAAACCAGGAATAACAGGACCATGGCAAGTAGCAGGAAGAAATAATTTAGAATTTGAAGATAGATTAAAATTAGACAAAGAATATTGCAATAAACGAGGTAATAGAAGAGATATAAAAATTTTATTTAAAACCATAACAAAAGTTATAAAGAAAGAAGGAGCAATTTAAATGTTTTGTGCATTAATTATGGCTGGTGGAAAAGGAACTAGGTTTTGGCCAAAATCTACAGAAGAAAAACCAAAACAATTTTTGAAACTAGTTGGAAATAAAACAATGATACAAATGACATGTGAAAGAATAGAAAAAACAATTCCAATAGAAAATATATTTGTAGTAACTTGTTCAAAATATGTTAAATTAGTAAAAGAGCAGTTACCTAGAATACCAGAAGAAAATATAATTATAGAGCCAGAAGGAAGAAATACAGCACCATGTATTTTACTTGCAACATTATACATAAAACAAATATACAGAAATGCAAATATAGCAGTTCTACCATCAGATCATATTATAAATAATACCGAAGAATTTAGTAAAGTGTTGAATAAGGCAAATAACTTTTTAAATACAAAAAAAGATGCTATAGTAACAATTGGAATAGAACCTAACAGACCAGAAACAGGGTATGGATATATAAAATGCTTTGAAGGAAAAGAAAAGGAAATAATAAAAGTAGAAAAATTTGTAGAAAAACCTAATCTGACAAAAGCGAAAAAATATTTAAAAGAAGGCAATTATTTATGGAATGCAGGAATGTTTATATTTAATGTAGACAGTATGTTAGAAGAATTGAAGCAAAATTATAAACAAGGATATGATATTTTAACAAAATTGCCACCAATGAGTAGTGAAAATTTTGAAAAAGAATTAAAAAATAAATATAAAAAATGTGAAAGTATTTCTATAGATTATGCAGTGATGGAAAAAAGTAAATCTATATATGTAATACCAGCAAATTTTGGATGGGATGACATAGGAACATGGACAGCACTACAAAGATATGTAAAACCAGACCAAGATAAAAATTTTATAACAGGACAAGTAGAAACATATAATTCTAGTAATAATGTTATATATGGAGGAGATAAAAAAATTGTATTACTAGATGTAAATAATATTTTTTGTATTGAATCTGATGATGTAATTATTATTGGAAAAAAAGATAAAATAAAAGAAGTTCACAAATATAGAGAAAAAATATTATAAAAGGAGATTAAAAATGAAAAGTGCATTAATAACTGGAATAACAGGACAAGACGGCTCATATCTTGCCGAATTATTATTAGATAAAGGATATAAAGTATATGGAATTGTTAGAAGAAAAAGTAAACTAGATTTTAATAATGCAGAACATTTGAAAGGAAAAGTACAGTTTATTTTTGCAGATATGACAGATTTAGCATCATTAATTAGAGCAATGAAAATATCAATGGCAGATGAGGTATATAACTTGGCTGCACAATCTTTTGTAGCAGCTTCTTGGGAAAACCCTATATCAACAGCTGAAATAGATGCTGTTGGTGTAACAAACATGCTAGAAGCTATAAGAACAGTAAAACCAGAAGCTAGATTTTATCAAGCATCTACAAGTGAAATGTTTGGATTAGTTCAAGAAGTACCACAAAAAGAAACTACACCTTTTTATCCTAGAAGCCCATATGGTGTAGCTAAACTTTATGGACATTGGATAACAAAAAATTATAGAGAAAGTTATGGTATGTTTACTTGCTCTGGAATATTGTTTAATCATGAATCTGAAAGAAGAGGAGAAGAATTTGTAACAAGAAAAATTACAACTGCAGTTGCTAGAATAAAATACGGCTTACAAGATACATTAGAATTAGGTAATCTAGATGCAAAGAGAGATTGGGGACATTCTAAAGATTATGTTAGAGCAATGTGGTTAATGCTACAACAAGACAAACCAGATGATTATGTAATTTCTACAGGAGAAACACATCCTGTAAAAGAATTTGTAGAACTTGCTTTTAAAGCAGCAGATATGGAATTAGAATGGCATGGAACAGGAAAAGATGAATATGCTGTGCTAAAAGGAACAGATAAAGTAGTTGTAAAAGTAAATCCAGAATTTTATAGACCAGCAGAAGTTGAACTTTTATTAGGAGATTGTACTAAAGCAGAAAACAAATTAGGCTGGAAAAGAGAAATAAGTTATACAGAACTAGTTAATCGAATGGTAAGAAACGATTTAGATTTAGTAAAAAAACAATTAGGATAAGAGGTTAAATTATGAAGAAAATATTAATCACAGGAGCATGTGGCTTTGTTGGTAAATACCTTATAAATGAATTTTTGAATGACGAATATGAAATTTTAGCATGTGATATAAATAATAATGGGAAATTACCAAGTAATGTTAAATATGCACAAATGAATATTTTAGATAACGAGCAAGTAAATAAAGTAATAAAAGATTTTATGCCAAATTATTTAATTAATTTGGCTGCTGTCAGTTCAGTAGGACTTTCATGGAAAATGCCACAAAAAACAATAGAAGTAAATGTTATAGGAACTTTAAATATATTAGAAGCAATAAAAAATAATTGTATAAATTGTAAGATATTGTTAGTTGGTTCAAGTGAAGAATATGCCATAAAAAATGAACCTCTAACAGAAGAATCTAATATAAATGCAAATAATCCATATGGAATATCTAAAATAGCGCAAGAAAATTTTGCAAAAATGTATATAGAAAAATATGGAATGAAAATAGTATGTACAAGATCTTTTAATCATACAGGAATAGGACAACAAGATAACTTTGTTATACCAAGTTTTTGCAAACAAGTAGCAGAAATAGAAAAATCTGGAAAAGATGGAACAATATATGTAGGAAATCTATCAGCTTATAGAGATATTTCAGATGTAGAAGATATAGTAAAAGTATATAAAGCATTATTAGAAAAAGAAAATCCTGAATTAGTATATAATGTTGGTTCAGGAAAGGCATATAAAATAGAAGAATTATTAAATTACATAATATCTTTATCAAGAAAAAAGATTAATATAGAAATAGATAAAGAAAAATATAGAGATATAGATACACCATATATATGCTGTGATAATACAAAAATAAAAGAATATTTTAAAGGAACAGATATAAAAGAAACAATAAAAAGAATGTATGAATATTATAAAAATAACTAATGAAAGCAGGAAAATATATGAAAATTGCGATTGTTCATGATTGGTTAACAGGTATGGGAGGAGCAGAAAGATTAATAATAAATTTTAAAGAAATTTATAAAGATGCTCCAATATATACTACATTTTATAATCCAGAAAAATTAGCAAAAGAATTAAAAGATTTAGATGTTAGAACAAGTTTTTTACAAGGAAAAAAGATGGTAACAAATCATAAAAAATATTTTCCATTTATGCCACTTGCATTTGCTTTATTTAATTTAAAAGAATATGATGTAGTACTAAGTAGTAGTACATGCTGTGCAAAAGGGGTAAAAGTACCAAATGGAGTACATATTTGTTACTGCAATACGCCTATGCGATATGCTTGGGAAAAGAAAGATGAATATTTAAAAAATATGAATCCAGTGAAAAAATTATTGGTCAATGTTTTTTTATGGTTCATGAGAAAATGGGATGTGTGGTCTTCAAAAAGAGTAGATTACTTTATTGCAAATTCTACAGCTGTACAAGAAAGAATAAAAAAATATTATAATAGAGATTCTATAGTAATAAATCCAGCTGTAAGATGTAAAATGTTTAATATATCAAATGTAAATGGAGATTACTATTTTATAGTATCAAGATTAGTTTCATATAAAAGATTTGATTTAGCTGTAAAAGCTTGTTCAGAACTTGGGAAAAAACTAATAGTAATAGGAGACGGTCCAGAAAAACAAAATTTAGAAAAAATAGCAAATGAAAATGTAACATTTTTAGGACAACAACCAGATGAAGTAGTACAAAAATATATGTCAGAATGTAAAGCATTATTATTTCCAGGAGAAGAAGACTTTGGAATTACTCCAGTAGAAGCAATGTCATGTGGTAGACCTGTAATTGCATATGGCAAAGGTGGAGTATTAGATACTGTTATAGATGGAGAAACAGGACTATTGTTTAATGAACAAACTTCTAAAGCAGTGGAACAAGCAATAAAAAAATTTGAAACTATGCAATTTGATAAACAAAAAATACATGAACATGCATTAAAATTTGATGAAGAAATTTTTAAAGAAAAAATAAAAAAATATATAGAAGAAGTGAGTGAAAAAAATGAAAATAGCAGTAGATGCTAGAATGATAAACATGTCTGGAATAGGTACATATATACAAAACCTAATGAAAAACAATTGCTATAATATTGCTTTAGGAAAAAAAGAAGAAATAGAAAAAGTGGGAAAAGTAGAAAGTATAATAGAATTTGATTCAAAAATATATGGAATAAAAGAACAGTTAAAATTCCCATATAAAAAATTAAGAAAATTAAAACCAGATGTTTTACATGTACCTCATTATAATGTACCGCTTTTTTATAGAGGGAAAATGGTTGTAACAATACATGATTTAACTCATTTGATACTTCCTGAATTTTTACCAAATAAATTTGCTTATTTTTATGCTAAATTTATGATTTGGTTTGCATTAAAACGAGCTAATAAGATTATAACTGATTCCGAAAATACAAAAAAAGATATATTAGAAAGATTTAATGTAAATCCAGAAAAGATAGAGGTAATATATTTAGCAGCAGGAAATGAATTTGCTGAAAAATCTAAAAAGGAAATAGAATATCTATATAATAGGTTTTGCATTCCAAAGGATAAAAAATTATTAATGTATGTAGGCAATTTGAAACCGCATAAAAATCTGGAAAGATTATTGGAAGCTTTTTCAAAATTAAAGAATAAAGAAGATTACCGACTAATTTTAGTTGGAAAAGCATTTAAAAATTATAATATGTTAGAATTAAAAGAAAAAGAATTAGGTATAGAAAAAAATGTAATTCATACAGGCTTAGTTAACCAAGAAGAGTTAGTAGATTTATATAATCTAGCAGATTTATTTGTATTTCCATCATTATATGAAGGATTTGGAATACCTATATTAGAAGCATTATCATGTGGAACACCAGTTGCTTGTTCTAGTACTTCATCTATGCCAGAAGTAGGAGGCGATGTTGTTGAATATTTTAATCCATATGATGTTAATGAAATTACAACAAAAATGGTAGAAACTTTACAGAAACAAGATACAATTTCAAAAGAAAAGATACAAAATCACATATCGAAATTCAACTGGGAACAAACAGCAAAATTATTAAAACAAGTATTTGAACAATAAGGAGAAATCAATGATAAATTTGTTTTTATTTATAACTTTTGCTTTTCCTAAAGCAGGAATAAAAATAGATAATATACCACTAACAGTACAAATGGTATTATTTGTTATATGTGTGGTATTATCAATAAAAGTATTTACCAAAATATATGAAAAAATGAAGAGCTTTGCGTATAGTTACATACTATTTTCAGTAATACTTTTATTAGTGGCAATTTTAAATTTTAAAAATATTAAATCTTTTTATTTACTAGTAACAATGGTATTAATAACTTCACCACTTGCTATTTGTATAGGATATAAAGCTAATTATAATAAGGCCATAAAAATTATGTGTATAGCTTTAATTATAACAGGAGTATATTCTTTACTACAATGGTCTATAGGAATAGAAAAAACTAAAATACCAGGAATTAATATTGCATATGGAGATTCATTTGCTTATAAATCAATCGGATATGGATTCTTTGGAGCAGAAGCTTTAAAAATGCCCTCTACATATCAAAATGGAAACTTAGTAGGAATATTTTATATATTAGGTATTGCGTGTATGCTAGAATGGACAACAGAGGAAAGAAAATATATGATAATGAAATATGTTTCTATTATACTAGCAACAATAGGGATTGTTTTGTCTGGCTCAAGAACAATTATGGCTATTTTTATATTAATGGTAGTATTAATAATTAGTAATATTTTTAAAACAAAAAAGGAAATGAGAAAAAAATATTTAAGAATAATTGGAGCAATACTTATTATAACAATTATAGTATGTATTACTATTTATATTATAGACAAAAAAGATATAGATACATTAATATATAGATACGTTACACAAACTATAATGGATAAAACTGCTAGTGGAAGAACTATTCAGCTAAAAAATCTATTTAACTCAATAGCACAAGCAAATATCTTTGAAAAAATAAGGACATTATTATTGGGAATGGATTGGTCAAATGTAAAACAAGTAGAAGGTTTGTTTTATATACTTTCTTTTTATGGAGGAATTGCTTTTGTTACACTAATTGCCTTATTTTGTATAGTTATACGAAATGTATATAAAACAAATAAGACAATTAGTATAGCTTTATCTGTAGTATTAATAGCCTTTTTCGTAGATTCGTCATTCAACTATCCTCCAATTTTGATAAATTATTTTTTAATTGTAGGTATGTATATAAAGAAAAATGAATTTTTATTACAAAGTAAAGAAGATAATAAGTATGAAGAAGTAGCGAAGGAGTAAAACAATGAAAGTTGGAATAGATGGTAGAGCACTTAGAGAGAATAGAACAGGTATAGGTACATATACATATGAAATTATTAAGCAAATAAATGAAATTGACAAAGAAAATGAATATTACATATACTCAAATAGAAAAATTTATATAGATTTTAAATTAAATTCTAATTTTCATATTTGTGAATATTCATCGAAAATTGGAACTTTATGGTTATATACAAAATTACCTAAAATTTTAGAAAAAGATGAAATAGATGTGTTCTGGGGAACGCAACATTGTTTACCTAAAAGAAATAAACATACAAAAAACATAAAATATATTTTAACAATTCATGATTTAGCAATTCAAAAAATTAAGAATGTAGGGTCTTTGTATAATACTATAATACAGAAAATAATTTTAAAGAAATCTTGTATTAATGCAAATAAAATAATAGCTGTATCTAAATCTACAAAAAATGATATAATAGAACAATTAAATATAAATGAAAATAAAATAGAAGTTATATATGAAGGAATATATCAAAATAGACCAAAAGCATTAACAGATGAACAAAACATTATAATAAGAAATAAATTTAATTTAAACAATAGAAAATTTATTTTTTTCTTAAGTACAATAGAGCCAAGAAAAAACTTAAATACAGCAATAAAGGCTTTTGAAAAATATAAAAGCGAAAATAACGATAATTTAGTGTTTGTTATATCTGGTGGAAAAGGCTGGAAAAATAAAGATACTTTTAAATTAATAGATAAATCTAAATATAAATCTGATATAATAGTAACAGGATATATAACAGAAGAGGAAAAAGTTTTTTTATTTAGAAATTGTGAGGCATACATATATCCATCATTGTATGAAGGATTTGGACTACCTATATTAGAAGCAATGAAAAATGAAGCTGTAGTAATTACTACTAAAGTATCATCAATACCAGAGGTAGCTGGAGATGCAGCAGTATATTTAGATAGTGTATATGATTACAATAATTTATGTGAAATAATAAAAGAAACTATAAATCTTTCCAATGAAGAAAAACAAAGATACGTAGATAAAGGTATAAATAGAATAAAGTTATTTACTTGGGAAAATTGTACAAATAATACTATAAAAATAATAAAAGAAGGGAAAATATGAAAACTATAATATTTGTTTCTAATAGTACCTGGGGGTATGGAGCAGATTACTCAATGATATCAATATTAAATTATTTGAAGAAAAAGGGGATTAAACCATATGTTATTATTCCAGGAGAAGGAAGAAGCGCAGAGTTATTAAGAAAAAATGATATAGATTTTATATGTATAAAGTTTAAAGGATGTGTGAATAAAAATACTTGGTTTGGAATAAAACCAATTTTAAAATATATTATAAATAAATTAGTACTATGCAGAACATTAAGATTACTAAAAAAAGAGGAGGATATAATAGGAGTTTATAATAATGGATATACAAATTATTTTAGTGTAATGTTAGCAAAAAAGTTAAAAGTTCCACATATACAACATGTAAGAGAGTTTGGTGGTAAAGATTTTGGATGGAAATATGATAAAATTGCAAGCAAATTAGTTAATAAATACTCTAGTAAAATTATTTGTATTTCAGAAGCTGTAAAGAATACATATAATAATATATTTGACAAAGAAAAACTGATAAAGATATATAATGGAATAAGAGTACCAGAAAGACTGGAAAAAAAAGCGATTAATGAAAAAATTAATATAATAATGACTGGAAGGCTATCAAACGAAAAAAGTCAGATTACATTAATCAAAGCTATAAAAGAAATTGTGAGCAAAGAAAATAATAATAATTTTTGTGTCGACTTATATGGGGATGGTGAAGATAGAGAAATTTTAGAAAAATATGTAAAAGACAATAAATTACAAGATTATATTCATTTCAAAGGATATCAATATGAGATTGATTTTTCTAAATATCAAATAGGAATAATTTGTTCTAAATCTGAAGGATTTGGAAGAGTTACTGTAGAGTATATGATGAATGAATTAGCTGTAATAGCATCTAATACTGGAGCGAACCCTGAGATAGTAATAGATAATATTACAGGAGAATTATTCGAATATAGTAATTATATACAATTAGAAGAAAAAATAGTTAAATTGTTAAATGATAAACAAAAAATACAAGAATATGGAGAAAATGGAAGAAGAAGAGCATTAGAAAATTTTACGGAAGATATATATGTAAGAAACATATATAAGGTATGTAAAAAATGTTATGATATTTAAAAGGAGAAAGATATGAGTAAAGTAGCAGTAGCTGGAACAGGATATGTAGGATTAGTAGCAGGAGTGTGTTTCGCTGAAAAAGGACAAGATGTTATTTGTGTAGATATAGATGAAAACAAGATAAATAAAATGAAAGTAGGAATAAGTCCAATATATGAACAAGGATTAGAAGAATTAATGATAAAAAATTATAAAGAAGGAAGAATAGATTATACAACAGATTATAAAAAAGCTTATAAAGATGCAGATTTCATTTTTATTGGAGTAGGCACTCCAGAAAGAGCAGATGGATCGGCTAATTTAGATTATGTGTATGAAGTTGCAAAACAAATAGCAGAATCAGTTGAAAAAGACTGTGTTGTTGTTGTAAAATCAACAGTTCCAATAGGAACAAATGATGATGTAGAAAAATACATAAAAGAAAATCTAAAAAATAATGTAAAAATTAATGTTGCAAGTAATCCAGAATTTCTAGCACAAGGAACAGCGGTAAAAGATACATTACATGCATCACGAATTGTTATAGGAACAGAAAATAAAGAAACAGAAAATAAAATGTTACAATTATATGAAAACTTCAATTTGCCTATATTATGTACAAATAGAAGAAGTGCAGAAATGGTAAAGTATGCTTCTAATGATTTCTTAGCACTAAAAATTAGTTATATGAACGATATTGCAAATTTGTGTGAAATAGTAGGAGCAAATGTTGAAGATGTATCAAAGGGAATGAGTTACGATAAAAGAATAGGAGACAAATTTTTAAATGCTGGTTGTGGATATGGGGGAAGTTGTTTTCCAAAAGATACTAAAGCATTACACTATTTAGCACAACAAGGTGGATATGAATTAAAAACAATAAAAGCGGCAATAGAAGTAAATAAGAATCAAAAACTTATTTTATTAAAAAAAGCTAGAGAAAAATTTAAAACATTTAAAGGCTTAAATATAGCTATTTTAGGACTAACTTTTAAACCAGGAACAGATGATTTAAGAGAAGCACCATCATTAGAAAATATACCAATATTATTAGAAGAAGGTGCAAATATTAAGGCATATGATCCTGTTGGAATAGAAAACTATAAAAAAATTTATCCAACACAAATACAATATACAAAGTCTCCGCAAGAAGCATTAAAGAATGCAGATATATGTTTTATATTTACAGAATGGGAAGAAATAAAGAATATAAAACCAAGTGAATATAAAGATTTAATGAAAACAGCTAATGTTTATGATGGAAGAAATATATATAACTTAGACGAAATGAAGAAAATTGAATATTATTCAATAGGAAGGTAGTTTACATTAAATTTAAATTAGTAAGGAATGATACCAAATGAATGAAAAATTTATGAGATTAATGTACACATATGTAATATCACCTATAAAAACTAGGATTATGCCTATATATTATAAAATTTTTAAGACTAAGAAAATAGGAATAAATTTAAATAATGATAGAAAAACAAAGATTGTTGTATCATTAACAAGCATTCCAACGCGATTAGATAAAGCATACCTAACTATTGAAACAATTCTTAGGCAAACTATGAAGCCAGACAAAGTAATTTTATACTTAGGAGAAAATGCAAAAAATGTAAAATTGCCAAACCAATTAATAGAACAACAAAAAAGAGGATTAACTATAGAATATAGGGATGATTCTAAATTAAAGCCACATACGAAATACTTCTATGCAATGCAAGAATATATTGATGATATTATAATAACTGTTGATGATGATATATATTATAATAAAAGAATAATTGAAAATTTATATAATTCTTATATTAAATATTCAAAAGCAATTTCTTGTATGAGATGTCATAAAATAAAAATAAATAAAAATAGAATAGAACCTTATAACTTATGGGAATGGGAATATAATAAAGAGGATGCGTTATTTCCAAATAATGCATTACTAGCAACAGGTGTAGGAGGTGTATTATATCCGCCACATATATTAAGTAAAGAGACATTTAATATAGATAAATTAAATAAATTATGTCCAAATGCAGATGATATATGGCTAAAATGTATGGAAGTAGAAAACAATGTGAAAGTAGTTAAAGCATGCAAAAAAAATTATTATTTGTATACAATAAGAGGTTCGCAAGAGGTAGCGTTATCAAAAGGTAATGTTGATAATTGTGAAAATGATATGCAAATTAAAAATGCTTTTGATTATTACAATACCTGTGAAAAAATAAATGAATGATTATATAAAAAATTGTTGTTGCATTTTTATATAAATTTATTATTGTAAATTGATTTTTAAATTTTGAAAATTAGCTAAAATAATTAAAAATGGATATAAACAATAGAATATAATATATAGAGTATAAGGAGAAAAATGAGAACAGAAAAATCATCTAAAAATGCTATAATATCATTAGTATATTATGCAATAAATACAGTTTTTAGTTTTGTTTCAAAAACAATATTTATTAATTATTTAGGAATTGAATATAATGGGTTAAATTCTTTGTTCTTAAATATATTAGGAGTATTAAATATAGCAGAACTAGGCATAGGAGCGGCAGTAGGATATTCATTATATAAACCATTAGCGGAAAAAGATACAAAAAAAATTAATGAGATATTGTTATTATATAAGTACATATATAGATGTATAGCTATAGTAATTTTTATCATAGGAATAATCATAACAATATTTATTAATAGATTTGTAAATTCTAATATAAGCATTAATGAAATAAGAATATATTTTATAATGTATTTATTTGCTACTATTACATCATATTTATTTACATTTCTTAATGTATTACCATTAGCGGATCAAAGAAATTATTTTATAGTAAGAATACAAGGAAATGCAAAAATACTAAAAACTATTTTACAATTTATAGTAATAATATTATATAAAAATTATTATTATTGGTTAATTATAGAAATTATTTCAAATTGCTTAATGTACATATATACAAATATAAAGATAAAAAAAGATTATAAGTATTATTCAAATGAGAAGACATTAAGTTTTTTACAGTTATTGAAAAAATATAAAAATATTGTATTAAAAACAAAAGATTTATTTTTTCATAAAATTGGAGGTTTAGTAGTAAATCAAACTGACAATATAATAATATCATATTTTGGAAATCTTGAAATGGTAGGTATATATACAAATTATTTGACGATACAGACATTATTATCAGGTTCAGTAGAGCAAGCGTTTATTGGAATTACATCTTCAATAGGAAATTTAATTGTGGAGGAAGATAATAAAAAAGTATATAGTGTTTGGAAAGAATTACATATTTTAACTATATTTTTATCGACTATTATGTGTTTTTTATTTTATAAATTAGCAAATCCTTTTATTGGAATATGGGTAGGGAAAGAATATATATTTTCTAAATATATAGTATTTGCAATTGCACTAAATATAATGTTTAAAGTAATAAAGCAACCGATAGATAAATTTAAAGATGCATATGGTATTTTTTATGACAAAATGGCTCCTTTTATAGAATCAGTAATAAATTTAGTTGTATCTATTATATTAGTTAAAAATATAGGTGTATTAGGAGTTGTTGTAGGAACTATAGTTAGTAACATAATAATAATTGCTATGTGGAAACCATATATTGTTTTTAAAGATGGATTTAAAATTCCATTTGTGGAATATATAAAATTAAATATACCTTATTTCTTTTTATCTATAATTACAATAGTTATATCGAATGTATTAATAAACTGCACTCGAATATTAGAAGTTAATAATGTAACAGATTTGATAATAATGTTTATTGTGCATGGAAGCATTAGTGTGATAATAGCTACAATAGTGTTTATGACCAATAAATATTTTAGGAAAACAATAACTAAATATATTTCATTATTAATTAGTAATATAAAAGGAATAAAAAATAATAAAAAAGCTTGAAATTTGTCGATATTTAAATTATAATAACGATAATATTTATAAAAAGGAGTAAGCATAAATTGAAAAAACTAGAGAATGCTGAGGCTGTAACACACACACACACACACACACACACACACACACGGAGAAATTACATGTATAGATAATAATAAAAAAGAACGACAAATGAACTTTGAATTACTTAGAATTATAAGTATGTTAATGATAGTAACATATCACTTCTCTGATTGGGGAGGAATCTTAAATATAGAAAATAATTTTCCAAATAAACTATTTGGAGAATTTATCAATATATTTGGAAAGTTAGGTGTCAATTTATTTGTATTAATAAGTGGATACTTTTTGAAAGACTCAAAATTTAAATTTAAGAAATTATTAAAATTAATATTAGAGGTTTTGTTTTATTCAATTGGAATATATATAATTTGCATATGTTTTAATATAGAACACTTTAGTATAAAAGGCTTTATAAAAGTATGCTTACCAATTACTTATAATATGTATTGGTTTGCAACTGCGTATGTAGGGCTGTACTTATTATCTCCATTTATTAATAAACTAATAAATAATATGAAAAGAATAGAACATAAAACATTAATATTGTTACTATTAATAATGACATCTATAATACCAACATTTTTGCCTAAGTCAAATCCATATAATAGTAATTTAATATGGTTTATATTTATATATATAGTAGCAGCATATATAAAAAGATACAATGTAAATTACACTAATAATAAAAAAAATTTATTGTTAGTAGTACTTATAATAATAGGAATGTTTGGCTTTTCTGTTATAGCTACAAAATTAAATTTGTCAAATAATTTTATTACATATTTTAATAACATGCAATCAATCCCAATACTAATATTATCTATATTAATATTTATATATTTTAAAAACTTAGATATAAAAAACAATAGCATTATTTTGTTTTTTTCAAAGTCAACATTTGCAGTATATTTAATACACATTAATGCAAATTTAAGAACATACTTATTTCATAATATTTTGAAGATAGATAATTATTATAATGCTAATATACTAGAACTTGTGCAATTTGTATGTATTTCAGTATTAGTAATATTTTTTATATGCACTATAATAGATACTATAAGAAGAAAAATATTAGAAGATCAAATATTTAAAATAAAAAAATTTGACAAATATTTTACTAAAATAGATTACTATATAAATGGAGAATAAATAAAAAGAAAGGATTTTATGATGAAGAACTTAAAAAACATTGATATTGCAGCACAAATACATACAAACTATATAATAGTATAATAGATTTAAAAGCAAGTTTTAATCTATTTATTTGAGTACTCAAATAAATAGATTGTAACTTGTTTTTTTGTTGCTATAAAGAGTTATAAAGTTAGGAGTAATTTTATGAAAGAATTGGAATATCCATTTGATGTTTCGTATTTAATAAGTAATAAGAAAAAAATAAAAAAAGAATTATTAGCTAAACCAGGGCTATTACCTAAAAATATAGCTATTCTTGGTGGCTCAACAACAAGTGAAATTAAAAATATGTTGGAAATATTTTTGCTAAACCATGGAATAAAACCTACATTTTATGAGTCTGAATATAATAAATTTTATGAAGATGCAGTATTTGGTAATGAAGAATTAGATAATTTTAATCCAGATATTATATATATTCACACAACTAATAGGAATATTATGGAATATCCTACCATGTATAATGACGAAAACGTAATAAATGAAAAACTTAATTCAGAGTATGAAAAATTTAGAATAATTTGGGATAAGTTATTTTCAAAGTTTAATTCTACTATTATTCAAAATAATTTTGAATATCCATATTATCGTTTATTAGGAAATAAAGATGCTAGTGATATTCATGGAAAAATAAATTTCATAACAAGATTAAATCAAAAGTTTTATGAATATGCATCAAGTACTAAAAACTTTTTCATAAATGACATAAACTATGTATCTTCTTGCTATGGATTAGATAAATGGGCAAATCAATTTTATTGGCATATGTATAAATATGCAATGGATGTACAAGCAATACCATATTTAGCATTTAATATAGCTAATATAATAAAATCTATTTATGGAAAAAATAAAAAAGCATTTGTTTTAGACCTAGATAATACACTTTGGGGTGGAATTGTTGGAGATGATGGTATAGAAAATTTAGCACTTGGTCCAGAAGTACCAAGTGGACAAGTATATACAGAGTTTCAAAACTATTTGAAAGAACATAAATCATTAGGAATAATATTGAATGTTAATTCTAAAAATGAACATGAAAATGCAATTGCAGGACTAAACCATCCAGCAGGAACATTAAAACCAGATGATTTTATTATAATAAAAGCTAATTGGAATCCAAAGAATCTAAATATAAAAGATATTGCAGAAGAATTAAATTTAGGAGCAGATAGTTTTGTTTTTGTAGATGATAATCCAGCAGAAAGACAAATATGTAGAGATTACATAGATGGACTTTCTACACCAGAAATAGATGTACCAGAAAATTATATAAGAATTATTGACCACAATGGATATTTTGAAGTAACTAATTTTTCAAACGAAGATATGAAGAAAAATGAATTATACAAAGATAATGCAAAAAGAAGTCAAATGATGGCTACATTTGAAAATTATAATGATTATTTATTATCATTAAAGATGAAAGCAGAAATATCAACATTTAAATCTATTTATTTAGAAAGAATTTCGCAATTAAGTAATAAGAGCAATCAATTTAATTTAACTACAAAAAGATATTCATTAGCAGATATTGAAGCGGTTGATAAAGATGATAATTATATAAAATTATATGGAAAATTAGAAGACATATTTGGAGATAATGGAGTTATAACTGTTGTTATTGGAAATATAAAAAATAATGATGAATTACATATTGATTTATGGATAATGAGTTGTAGAGTTTTAAAAAGAAACATGGAATTTGCTATGTTAGACGCATTAGTAAAAAAAGCTAAGGAAAGGAATATAAAAACTATTTATGGATATTACTATCCAACATTAAAAAATAAAATGGTAAAAGATTTTTATGACTTACAAGGATTCGAAGAAATCTCTTGTGATGAAGATGGAAACAAGACATATAAACTAGATATATCTAATGGATATACAAATAAAAATAATGTAATTGAAGTGGAGAAATAAAAAATGAGTAGAGAAGAAGTATTTGAAAGATTAAATAAAGTTTTTAGAGATATATTTGATGATAAAAGTATTATGGTAAATGAAGAAACAACTTCAAACGATATTGAAGATTGGGATAGTTTAGAACATATTAATTTAATTGTAGCAATTGAACAAGAATTTGGAATGAAATTCAATATGCATGAAGTAACAACAATGAAAAATGTTGGAGAAATGGTTGATATTATTATATCAAGAATTGGATAATTTGAATAAAAATAAAAAAATAGATAGAAGATAAAAATGGAAATTCATCATATAGAATAGCTACAAATAATATTGAAGATACAGAGCTATTGCAAGAGAGGGGAGTGAACTAGATGAATTTAACTTCGCTATTGTTTTTAGGTTTTGTAATTATAACAATATGTATTTATTTTATAACACCTAAAAAATTTCAATGGATTATTTTATTAATTTCTAGTGTTATATTTTTATTTTATGATAATTTGCATATTAATACTATAATACAAGCATTAATAGTTCTTATTCCAAGTTATATATTAGGTAGGAAAATAGAAGGTCATAGTAATACAAAGCAAGGAAAGAAATTTTTAATTTTAGGTATTATAATTATTTTAGGACAATTAATTTACTTAAAATATACGAACTTATTTTTAGAAACAGCTAATAATATAAATACTTTATTACATATAGAATATCAGTTTGAATTTGTACAAAGAAATTCACTTATAGGTATTAGCTACTATTCATTAATAATGATAGGCTATTTAGTAGATATTTATAGAGGAACTTGTAAGCCAGAAAAGAACATATTTAAATGTGCTTTGTTTATGTCATATTTTCCAATATTAACATCTGGACCATTTATTCGTTATGATAGTGTAGGAAAAGAACTATATGAAGGTCATAAACTTAATTATAATACTCTATGTAGAGGTCTAGTTAGAATTTTATGGGGAGTATTTAAAATATTAGTAATTTCTCAGAGATTAGGAATATTTGTAGATGCAGTTTATGCAAATGTGTATACATTTACATTTGTATTTATTATTGGTGCTGTTTTGGCATTTACAATGCAATTATATACTAATTTTTCGGGTTCTATTGATATAATTATGGGAATATCAGAAATTATAGGGATAAAACTACCAGAAAATTTTAATCTTCCATTTTTTTCAAGAACTATTACAGAGCTATGGAGAAATTGGCATATAACGTTAGGCGCTTGGCTAAAAGATTATATTTTTTATCCATTACTAAAATCAGATGAAATGCAAGACTTAGCAAAAGAATGCAAAGAGAAATTTGGCAAAAAGGTAGCTAAAAAAGTTCCTATGTATCTTTCTATGTTAATTATGTGGATAATTATTGGTGCATGGCATGGAGGGGCATATACCTTTATTATAGGTTCAGGTCTATTGCAATTTTTATTTATGTTTTTAGAAGATATACTTCGGACCAATTTCTAAAAAAATAAATAATAAGTTAGGAATAAATACAGAAGTTTTTAGCTATAAGTTATATCAAGTAATAAGAACATATTTATTATTTTCATTTTCAATGATTTTCTTTAGAGCATCCAGTATTGAACATGCTTTAGCAATTATAAAGAATATGTTTACTATAGATTTTCAAATTTGTTTTAATGATAATTTATTATTAAGAATGCTAAATATTATTGGCTTAGATACATGTGATTTTGTAATTTTAGTTGTGTCTCTAATTGTATTGTTTGTAGTACAATTATTAGCACGAAAAGGCGATGTTAGAGAAAAACTATTTAAACAAAATATAGTATTTCGTTGGACAGTATTATATATACTAATATTTGCAGTAATAATATTTGGATGTTATGGAGAAGGCTATGATGCAACCGCATTTATTTACCGACGATTTTAAGGAGGAACAAAAATGAAAAACAATTTGATTAAAGCATTAATATTTATAATTATTCTTATTATTCTATTAAAAATAGTTTTTCATGTACTATGGTTAGACCAAAATGATATTTACTTCTTTTATAAAGAGCCAAGAAAAACTATAGATGTTGCATATATAGGAGGAAGTAATACTAGAGAACATTTTAATAGTACACTAGCATATAATTTATATGGATATACAACTGGAATTTTTGCATCTAGTGGACAACCATTCTATTTTAGAAAATATTGTATAGAAGAAATAAAAAAAAGCCAAAATCCTTCTTTGTATATTATAGATATGGCTTGTTTTGCAGAAGATCTTGATACTATAACTACAGAAACTATTAGAAAAACTACGGATGCACTAAAATTTTCCAAAAATAGGATAGATGCAATAAATGAAGCTTTAAGCTATAAAAAAGATATAAGTAAAAAGGAATATATTAATTATTATTTTAGTTTTCTTTTATATCATAATAAGTATAAGAGTATTTATGAAGGCAATATTTTCGGAAATGAAGGATTTTATAAAGGATATACATGCTCAAAAGATATAAAAATAATTGAGCCAGAAGCTTGGTCACAAGAAATAGAAAATTTACCAGAGGAACAAAGAAAGATATTATATGATTTTATTAATTATGTGAAGTCAAATAATGTTAATGTATTATTTGTAATTCCAATTAGGCAATTCGAAGAAACAGTACGTAAAAGATTAAATGAAGCAATAAAAATAATAGAAGAAAATAATTTAAAAATTATTAATATTAATACAATACAAGAATTTGAAGCTGATTACAATAATGACTTTCGTGATAGTGCACATCTAAATGTATATGGAGCAACTAAATACACTCTATACTTTTCTAAATATCTAAAAGAAAATTATAATTTACCAAACCACATAGGTGACAGTAAATATTCTTCATGGGATAGTGAATATGAAAGATTTAAATTAGATTATAAAAGAATGACGGGTAATAATTTTGATGAATTGTTAACGGAATATAATTACGAAAAATAATATAAATTTATAATATTAGTTAAATTGACTATTTTATATAGGAGGAAAAATAAAATGACTGAAATAGTTGAAATAGTAACACACACACACACACACACACACACACACACACGGATATATAAAAAAATATATAATAGAGAATAGATTTTAGATACAGTTTTAATCTATTTATTTTGTGTATACAAAAATAAATAGATTGAAACTGTATTTTTTATTTATAAAAAATCATAGTAAAAGGAGTTGTAAAAAATGGTATTTTCATCTACAGTATTTTTATTTCTATTTTTACCTTTAACAATATTAATATATTATAATCCAATATTTAAAAGTAGAAAATTTAAAAATGTATTTTTGCTATTAGTTAGCTTATTCTTTTATGCATGGGGAGAACCACAATTTGTATTTATAATGATTTTATCAATTATAATAAATTGGTTTTTAGCATTAAAAATATCAAAAAATAATAAAAATAAAAAAATATATCTTGTAATTGCTGTCATATATAATATAGGACTGTTATTTATATATAAATATTTATCATTCTTTGTAAATAACATAGGTTGGTTGTTAAAAAATGATTCAATAACATTAAATATAGCATTACCAATAGGAATATCATTTTTTACTTTCCAAATGTTGTCATATGTTTTAGATGTATATTATGGAAAAGCAGAAGTTCAAAAAAATATTTTATATGTAGGGTTATATATATCATTATTTCCACAATTAATAGCAGGACCTATAGTAAGATACCAAACCGTTGCAAATGAAATAGAAAATAGAAAAGAGAATTTTAATGAGTTTTGTAGTGGAATTTATAGGTTTGTATATGGATTAGGAAAGAAAGTATTAATATCAAATTATGTAGGATTAATTACAGATAATATATATGTAAATATGACTTGGGGAGAATTATCTGTAGCAACAGCATGGATAGGAGCGATAGCATATACATTACAAATATATTTTGACTTTTCAGGATATTCAGATATGGCAATTGGATTAGGAAGGATGTTTGGATTTCATTTTGAAGAGAATTTTAATTATCCATATATAGCAAATTCAATTACTAATTTTTGGAGAAGATGGCATATATCATTAAGTACATGGTTTAGAGATTATGTATATATACCATTAGGAGGAAATAGAGTAAGTAGCAAAAGACATATATTTAATTTATTTGTAGTATGGTTTTTAACAGGAATGTGGCATGGAGCAAATTGGACATTTATTATATGGGGAATATATTATTTTATATTATTAATTATAGAAAAGAAAACGAAGATAATAGAAAAAATGGGAGTTTTTTCGCATATATATACATTATTTTTTGTAATAATTGGATGGGTGATATTTAGAGCTAATGATATGAGTGTGTTAGGTAGATATTTAGGATATATGTTTGGAATAGGTGCTAATGGAATGGTAGATGAGCTTGCAATTGATTATATAAAGATGTCTGGAATATCAATATTATTAGGAATAGTTGTATCTTTACCAATAGGGAAATTTATTAATGAAAAAGTAAAAATTAATAAAAATATAAAAGAAATATTTGAAGTAATATTTATGTTAATTATTTTTATTATGTCAATATTAGTGTGTATGAGAGCAACATATAATCCATTTATATATTTTAATTTTTAGGAGGGAGAAATGAAGGAAAACAATATAAAAAAGATAGGCTCATTAATAGTTATTATTATTTTAATTATAATGTTAATATTAGTAATTCTGTGTACAAGTGCAAGTATACTATATAAATTGAATATAAAAAATGATATAATTAGAATTTTGTCAATTCATACAACTTATGAGAGTCCGAATGATATAATAGAAATAAATTGGAAAGAGAAATATCCAATAGATGATGCCAATAATCAAATAGCAAATAAGAAAAATGTATTTCAAAAAATTAATGAGAAGTTTAATCTTATAAAAGAAAAAATAGAAAATAAAACAGCAGAGGGAATATTAGGATATGAAAAATTCATAGAAATATCATATTTTTATGATAAAACAATTGCATATACATTAAAGAATAATAATGATGTAGACTCAAGAATACAAGTGGGGGACTATTTTTGTAAATTAGAGTTACAACCTAATGCTCAATATAATATAGACAAGAAAGCAAAGCAAATTGAAGAATTTGCACAAGAACTTAGTCAAAAAAATATAGGATATATATATGTACAAGCTCCGCATAAAATAGAAAAAAATAATAATTATATATCAAAAATTTATAAAAATAGTGTTAATGATAATGTAGATGAACTATTAAATAAATTAAAAGAAAAAATTGATTATTTAGATTTAAGAGAACAAATAACTGCAACTGGATGGAATTACTTAGATATGTTTTTTAAAACGGATCATCATTGGAAACCGGAAACTGGAATTTGGGCAACAGGAGAAATTATAGATAAATTAAATAAAGATTATAATTTTAATATAGACAAAGATTTGATATGTAATATGGATAATTATAATAAACAAGTTTTACATACATTTCTAGGTTCAGATGGTAGAAATGTAACACTAGCAAATGCTAAACTTGAAGATATATCTATAATAACACCAAAATATAAAACAAATTTTAATGTAAATATTCCAGACAAAAAATTTAGTAAAACAGGATTGTTTGAAGATACATTATTGAATAAGGAAAAAATGAAATTTATAAATCCATATAATTCAATTCACTATGCAATATATCTACATGAAAATAGACCGTTAGTTGAAATACATAATGAAAATAACAAGGATGGAAAGAAAATATTATTTATAAATGATTCTTTTGCACATGTTGTAATACCATATATATCACTAGGAGTGGAATATGTTTCAAAAATAGATTTAAGAGTTTTCGATGGTAGCATAAAAGCTTATATAGAAGAATATAAACCAGATGTGGTAATAACATTATTGTATCCAGGATGTATATCGATAGAAGAAATGTGGAACTATCAATAGAAAAAAGCATATTTTATGCTTTTTTTCTATTTAATGAAATTATTAAACAAAATTATAAAAAATAGTAATTTTATTTAGTCAAAATATTGCAAATAATAAAAAAAATAGATATAATAGGTTATATTTTAGAAAGAAAGAGAGTAAATAAAAGTGATAGATATACATACACATATTATACCGTTAATAGATGATGGTTCAACAAGCTATGAGGAATCATATTTAATGCTTTGCGAAGCACAACAAGCTGGATTTTCAGGAATAATTGCCACATCACATTATATAGAAGAAAGTTATAATTCAGATGTTGCACAAAGAAAAGAAATCATAGAAGATTTATTAGAATATAAAAAAGAAAATAATATTAATTTGAATATTTATATGGGAAATGAAATTTATGTAACATTAAACATACCAGAATTAATACAAACTCATAAAGCTTCAACTTTGGCAGATAGTAGATATGTATTATTTGAATTACCAATGAATACAAATGTAATATATTTATTTCAGTGTGTTTATGAATTAAAATCAGCAGGATATATACCAATTATAGCACATCCAGAAAGATATAGTTATATACAACAAAATCCAAATACTTTAGTTAACTGGATAGAAAAAGGAATACTTATACAAAGCAATTATACAAGTATATTAGGAGATTATGGTAAAGAAGCACAAAAAACAATTAAAAAAATGTTAAAAGCTAATATGGTGCATTTTTTAGGTAGTGATGCACATAGACCAGAAAGATATGCAGATATACCAAAAGCAGTGAAACAAATAGAAAAATGCATAGGAACAGAAAAAACAAATAGAATAACAACAGTAAATCCATCATATATAATAAGAAATGAAGAATTTGCTATCGAAGAAGTTACACATATTAAATCAGGTTTATTCTTTTAAAAATTAACAAAACAAACAGAAGGGAAGATTTTATGAGAAAATATTTTGGAACAGATGGAATTAGAAGAATTGCAAATACAGAATTAACACCAGAACTTGTATATAAAGTAGCAAAAGCAGGAGCATATGTATTATCTAAAAATGTGGATCATACCCCAACTATATTAATTGGAAGAGATACACGTATTTCAGGAACATTAATAGAAAGTGCCATTACAGCAGGATTTTTAAGTTATGGAGCAAATGTTAAATTGTTAGGAGTGATACCTACACCAGCAGTAGCATATCTTACAAGAAAGCTAAATGCTGATGCAAGTGTAGTTATATCTGCTTCACATAATACATTTGAATTTAATGGAATTAAATTTTTTAGCAATAAAGGTATGAAAATAGATGATTCATTAGAAGAAGAAATAGAACAAATAATGGAGTCTGAACAATTATCTGAATTAAATGCTCCACATGATAAGATTGGAGTATCTGAAGTAAGAGAAGATTTAATTGATGAATATCTAGAATTATTTGAATCAATATTTAAAAGTAGTTTTGAAAAAAACAAAAATAAAAATTTCACAGTAGGTATTGATACAGCTAATGGAGCAACCTACAAAATTGCAGAAAAAGTATTTAAAATGCTAGGAATTAACTATAAAATTATAAATAACCAACCAGATGGGGTCAATATTAATAAAAATTGTGGATCTACACATTTAGAAGGAATAAAACAGTTTGTAAAAGATAATAAATTAGATTTAGGAATAGCATATGATGGTGATGGAGATAGATGCTTAACAATTGATGAAAATGGAAATGAAATAGATGGAGATATTTTTCTTGCAATTGTATCTAATTATATGAAAAAAAATAAGACGCTAAAAAATAATACAATAGTAGCAACAGTAATGAGCAATTTAGGATTAAAAAAATATGCTAAACAAAATGAAATAAATTTTGTTCAAACTAAAGTAGGAGATAGATATGTTTTAGAAGAAATGCTAAAACATGGTTACAATATAGGAGGAGAACAATCTGGACATATTATATTCTTAGACTATAATCCTACAGGAGATGGAATATTAACATCATTAATGTTAATAAAAATAATGTTAGAAGAAAATAAAAAGGCATCTGAATTAGCAAAAATAATTAACATATATCCACAAGTACTAATAAATGCTAAAGTATCAGAAAGTAAAAAAATAGAATTAGAAACTAATAAAAGAATACAAGAGGAAATTAGTAAACTGGAAACTGAATTTTCAGAAAATGGAAGAGTACTTATAAGACCTTCAGGAACAGAACCATTAATAAGAGTTATGATTGAAGGTGAAAATAAAGAATACATACAAAAGAAAGCAGAAGAATTAGCAAAGCTAATAGAAGAACTAAAGTAAAAGGAGGCAACTAAAATGTTGTTTATTGATTTATCTAATACTTTTAACATATTAATTTCATTATTTTTAGTAATGAGTTTTATGTATGTAGGAAAACAAGCAAAAAATGCTTATGTACCTGCTATGCCATTAATAGGATTTTTAGTATTACTAATAATGCATACAATACAAATACTTACTTTGTCACCAGAGAATGCAATTTACAAAACAGCAATATCATGGAGTTTAGCATTTGACTTTGCATTTATATTATTATCTTATATAGCGTATATGTGGACAGATGAAATTGAAAAAAATGCAAAAAAGAAAAAAAGTGTAGATAACAGTTTAGATATTTTTTGGAAAAATGTATAAGAGTATTATATTACTAGAAAAATATATTATTTTAAATAGAGGTTAAATATGGGAAAATTATTTGTAATAGACGGAACAGATGGAAGTGGCAAACAAACACAATTTAAAATGTTACAAGAAAGATTAAGTGAAGAAAATGTAAATTATAGAGTAGTAAGCTTTCCTAATTACGAGAGCCCATCATCAACACTTGTAAAAATGTATTTATCAGGTCAATTTGGAGAAAATGCAAAAGATGTTAATGCTTATGTTGCATCAACATTTTATGCTGTTGATAGATATGCAACATATAAACAGTATTTTGAAGAATTTTATAATGAGGGAGGTATTATATTAGCAGATAGATATACAACTGCTAATATGGTACATCAAGCAGGAAAAATTAAAGATGAAAAAGAAAGAAAAAAATTTTTAGATTGGCTTTGTGATTTTGAATTTAATATATTTGGACTACCAAGACCAACAAAAACATTTTTTCTAAATATGCCACCAGACTATGCTATGAAATTAATGGAAAACAGAGAAAATAAATTTACTCATGCTACTCAAAAAGATATACACGAAAGAGACAAAAGTCATATAGTAGATAGCTACAATGCTGCATGTTATGTAGCAAAAGAATATGACTGGTATGAGGTAAATTGTATAAAAAACGGTACTATAAGAACTGTAGATGACATACATGAAGAAATTTACAAAGAAATAGAAGAATATATAAAAAAATAAAAAATTGTATGGTCACGGAAAATACTGTGACCCTTTGTTATATAATAGGAAAGTTCTACTTTCCTATTATATAACAAATAACATTGCACAGAAAATTTACTTTGTAAATTTTCGCGTCAACAAATCTTTACGCTTCTTTGAGACCTTGAAT
>CANRGE010000012.1 GCA_947630065.1 uncultured Clostridia bacterium | reverse complement strand
AAGTAAGCTCCGAGGCAGAAGAAGCTAAAGAGGCTGAGACTGAAGAAGTAAGCTCCGAGAAAGAAGAAGTCAAAGAGGCTGAGACTGAAGAAGTAAGCTCCGAGACAGAAGAAGTCAAAGAGGCTGAGACTGAAGAAGTAAGCTCTGAGACAGAAGAAGTCAAAGAGGTTGAAACAGAAGAAGTAAGCTCCGAGGCAGAAGAAATTAAAATGGCAGAATCTAAGTCAGAAGCCGTGTACGCAAATGCATCTGAAGACGAAAGCTACAAAGTAGGCTTACAAAGAATTGCAGGAGAAGTAAATTCATATGATGAATTTCTAAACGAGGTTGCAAAGTGGCTGAAATTAAGCAAGACCCAAGGCTCCTTATTTGTTACATTAGTAAAAATAAGGAGTACAATGGGCAGGTGTTCAAAAACTGAATTAATAGAACTATTTGCAAAAGAGGGGTTGAAATATAATGAACCTAATATACGACACTGTGCTACTAAAATTAAGGAAAAGTTTGAAAATTCTACAGAACCTGTAACAATGAAGGACTTTATAAAAGAACTGCTAAAATTTAGAAACTTAGCTACAGACAACCCAATTGTCAAAAAGAGCTATAAAGAGTGCTTAGAAAAAATTGCGGGAGAAGTAAATTCATATGATGAATTTATAAGCAAAATTGCACACTGGATGGAATTAGGTAAAAAAGAAACAGCATTATTTGTAGCATTAGTTAGAATAAGGAGTACGGTAGGTGAATGTAAAAGAGCTCAATTAATAGAATTACTTGCAAAAGAAGGCATTGAATATAAGGAATCATTAAGAAATAACTGCTCTTATAAGGTTAAAAAATCCTTTGGCGATACAGAAGAACCTATAACAATGATGAAATTTATAGAGAAAATAACTGACTACAAGAATTTTGACTTTGAAAAATCTTCTAGCGAAACCAAAAAAGAAGAATCAAAAGATGAGCAAGAAATTTCTGATGACTCACAGCAAGAAAATACTTCTACTAAGGAGAATAATGAGGAGACAGATACACACGAGCCGATATCTAATTCTAATATAGAAGCAGATATACCTTCTGAAAACAAAAGTGAAGAGATACAAAGAAAAAGTGTACGGTTACAATGTATGCCGGAAATACCTGAATTTGAAGAGTTTTTGAGTAAGTTGGATTTAACCAAACCAATTGAGCAAAGAGCTATAGCTGTGCTACAATTTATGGGACTTAATAAATTAGCTCCAAAGGAAAAAGCTACAGCAATGGAATTGATAAGTACAATAGCTACACAAAAAATAATATATACAGAAGACGAAAAAGAAAATGTAATGAACTTTATGCAAATTATGCAAAATACAAAAATTCCTAAGAACGAAATGATTAATGCTAGAATGCAGTTTATGAAATTTTTAAATAATTTCATAAAAAAATATGATGAGCAGTGGAGGAGCATATCAGCACATGAGTTTTTAAGGGATTTACAGGAGATTCTACTTACAGAGGAAGAACTTAAAAGTTTAAAATAGCTAATAATTAAATTTTGTAAACTACCTTAAAGAGCTTTCAAATATTTGAAAGCTCTTTAACTTTTAATAGATAAAGGATTAAAAACAATAGAAATAATAAGATAAAAAACGAGTTCGACCCTGAGAAGCGACAGCGCCACAATGCTTTTGCTGAGAATAGTGTGTCTCTATATTTTTTAAAACCAATTTGTCTAAAACGCCTTGGAGAACGGAATTTTTTATCTTATTATTCTAGAGTTTTGACTTTTTAATAAAGCAACTTAGAGGTATTTGTTAATTTTATAATTTAGAACGAAAAATATTGAAAAAATCATATTAAGATGATAAAATAAAACAAATTTAATTAGGATGTGGAACAATGATAGAATATTATGAAATAAGCCAAATAGAAGAAGTTATAAAAAAAGGTTTCGATTTAAAATTAATCTCAACTGAATTAAGTATACCAATGCAAGAACTTATAAAATTAAAACAGGAAATGCAAAATAGAGATAGATTAAAAATATTACAAGGTAATATTAAGAAAAATTATTTAAAAGTTGAAAAAATAAGAAGAAAATATAATGAATTACTTTATGAAAATAAAGAAGCAAAAAATAAGAAAAAACAAGAAGATACAGCTTTATCTACTGAACAAGTAAAAAATATTATATTAGATATAAAAAATGCAAAAATGGATATTGACATTATTTCAAAAAATATTAATGAATTAAATAAATGTAATTTATCTATAGAACAATGTAAAAACATGCTCGAAATATTAGATTTTATAAAACAAAATAAAAAATTAAAAATGGGGGAAGGAAAAAAATTACAATCATGTAAAGAGATAATTACAATCAAATGGCTTCAGGGTATAAGTAAAGTTATACAATCATCTAATGATATAGAAGAATTAAATGAAATAAAGAAACAAATGGATTTACTTGCAAATAGTAACAGCATGTATGTAAAAACATTAAAAGAAAAAATAAGTTATAAAATATTTTTTATTAAGCAACAAAATAAAAAAAATAATAATAATAAAACTAATGCGGAATCAGAAAATATTGAAAAATTAACATTTGAATTATTAAATGAAGAAATTGATACAGAAAATGCAAAAAAAATAGTAGAAGAAGAAAATAAAATAAGGATTGAAAATTCTTCTAAAAACAATTCTAATTTTGCACAAACAGATAAAAAAAGTCAAATTGCATATGAAATACAAAGAAAAATCGAGAATGAACCAGATAAATACATAATAAAAAATCCACAATTAACTATACAAAAAATGCAAGATATTTTAGAAATTAACTTAGAAAGCATATTAAAAACAGTGATAGAAAATCTTATACAAAGAAAAGAATATAATAAAGCTAAAGAAGTTTGTGAAAGATATTCAAAAATAAATAATGATATTGAAGATTGCATTGTATATTTAAGAAAGAGTATAAAGAACGCAGAAACTAGAGATATGATTTTAAATTTAATAAATAATAGTGGAACAATAGAAGAACAAAGTAATGCTTTAGAAGAAGTAGAAGAAAAAATAAGATTAGAACATATTAATACGAAAGCAGTAGTTTTAGGAAAAAGTCTGGATGGAATAAAAACCATACGATTATATGATGTATGGGAAGACAATGAAAGAGATTTTTCAAGATAATAATTTTAGATAAATACTACACAAACTTTAATAGATATGATAAAATAGTTTAGTAAAATGCAATGTTATTTTTTTATATAATAGGAAAGTAGAACTTTCCTATTATATAAAAAAAGACGTAGAATGTATAATAAAAAATAAAAGGAGGAATTAACCATGTCAGGACATAGTAAATGGCATAATATTCAAGCTAAAAAGGGAAAGGCAGATGCTGCAAGAGGAAAAGTATTTACAAAATTAGGAAGAGAATTATTAATAGCAGTAAAACAAGGAGGACCAGATCCTGCTGGAAATTCTAAATTAAAAGATGTTATAGCAAAATGTAAAGCTGCAAATATGCCAAATGATACAATAAACAATGCTATAAAAAAAGCATCAGGAGCAGGAAATGCAGAAAACTATGAAGAAATAACATATGAAGGATATGGGCCCAATGGAGTTGCATTAATAGTAGAAGCAAATACAGATAATAAAAATAGAACAGCAGCAGATGTAAGACATGCATTTGACAAATGTGGTGGAAATTTAGGAACATCAGGATGTGTATCATACTTATTTGAAAGAAAAGGAATTATAGTAATAGAAAGAGCCTCAACAAATTTAACAGAAGATGATATGATGATGTTAGCATTAGATAGTGGAGCAGAAGATTTTTCAAGTGAAGAAGAATGTTATGAAATAACAACTTCACCAGAAGATTTTTCAAGTATTAGAGAAAAACTAGAATCTCAAGGTCTAACTTTTTTAGAAGCAGAAATTCAAATGGTACCAAGTACATATATACAATTAGATGAAAAAGGTGCAGAGAAAATGCAAAGACTAATTGATATGCTAGAAGATTTAGATGATGTAATGAATGTATATCATAATTGGGATGAATAGCTTAAATACAAAAATAGAACCAAAACAATAAGTTTTGGTTCTATTTTTGTATTTAAATGAATATATATATTAGGGGAAGTTATGCGTATTAGGAAAGGAAAGAAATAATCATGTCAAATTTAAATGAAATATTATCATATTTTCCTAGAAGAATTGCTAATTCTATTAGTAAAAGAATGCAACAAATAGAAAGCAGTGAAGAAAGAGGAATGTTAGAAGAAATTAGAATAAGAACATCTAAACCAGTAATATTAAAGTTTATGAATAAAGAAATTGTTTTAGAAGATGTAGTTGTTACAAGTGAGGAAACACTAGAAACAGTACAAACAATTTGTGATAATTCTATATATTCTTATCAAAATCAAATTTGTTCAGGATATATTACATTAAAAGGCGGACATAGAGTTGGAATTACTGGAAGTGTTGTATTAGTAGATGGAAAAATTACTAACATAAATTACATATCTAGCCTAAATTTTAGAATTGCAAAACAAATAGTTGGTGCAAGTAATAGATTACTAAAATACATATTAAATATAGAAGAAAATAGTATTTACAATACTTTAATAGTTTCTCCACCAGGAGCTGGAAAAACTACAATATTAAAAGATTTAGTTAGAAAATTAAGTTCTGGAATGGAACAAATTAATTTTAAAGGAATTACAGTAGGATTAGTAGACGAAAGAGGAGAAATAGCAGCTATGTATAAAGGAATAGCTCAAAATGAAGTAGGACTTAGAACTGATGTTTTAGCACATATTCCAAAAGCAATAGGAATGAAAATGATGATTCGTTCAATGGCACCACAAGTAATAGTTGCTGATGAAATTGGTGGACAATTTGATGTAGATGCAATAAATTATGCAATATGTTGTGGAATAAAAGGAATTTTTACAGCACATGGAAGTAATATAGAAGATTTGGGCTTGAACCCAACAATAAAAAAACTTTTAGAACTACATCTGTTTGAAAGATTAATATTTTTAGATAAGAAAAATAAAGGAGAAGTTGAAAAAGTTTATGTATTAAATAAAGTAAATTCAGAATATATATTAGCATAAAATGTGTACAAGCCGAATATATATAATATAGAGCAAAAAATATGGAGGGATTATGATAATTCTAATAAAAGGAATTATGCTAATGGCTATAGCATTAGCTTTTGCACTTTTAGGTATTTTACTATCATGTAAATACAAAAATAGAGTAAAAGACTTGAAAGAATTAAAAAAAGGAATAAATATATTTGAAACAAAAATAAAATACACATATGAACCAGTACCAGAAATATTTAATGAAATATCAAGAAATGTAACAGAAAATATTTCAAACGTATTTAAAGTAGCAAGTATAAAAATGAAAAATATTAGTGCGGGAACGGCATGGAATGAAGCCTTAGATGAGGTATATACGAATTTAAATAAAGAAGATATAGAAGTGGCTAAAGAATTAGGAAAAATGTTGGGAAAAACATCTATAGAGGGACAAGTAAGCCAAATAAAATTAACTAATACATTTTTAGATGAACAAATAAAAAAAGCAGAAGAGGATTGTATAAGAAACGAAAAGATGTATAGAACATTACGGGTTAATTTCAGGATTAGCAATTGTTATTATATTAGCATAGTAGGAGGAATTTATGGATATAAACTTACTTTTTAAAATAGCTGCAATAGGAATTTTGGTGGCAGTGCTTCATCAAGTGCTAGTTAGAGCAGGAAGAGAAGACCAAGCAATGATGACAACTCTAGCTGGATTAGTAATAGTTCTTACAATGGTTATTAAAGAAATAAGTACATTATTTGATACAGTAAGAACTATATTTAATTTATAAATTACTAGATTCAGAATGGAAGGAATAAAAGTTTTATGGAACTAGTTAAAATTATTGGAATAGCATTTATAAGTGTAATATTAATTATAATATTAAAACAATATAAGCCAGAATTTGCTATATATGTGTCAATTATATCAGGGATTTTAATATTAAGTCTATGCTTTACACAACTGGAAGTAGTGGTAAATTTGTTAAATAGCATATATGAAAAAACAGGAATAAATGGAGAATTTCTAAAAATATTATTGAAAATAACAGGAATAGCATTTTTAACAGAATTTGGTGTAAGTATATGTAAAGACTCAGGAGAAGCAGCTATTGCAAGTAAGGTAGACATAGCTGGGAAAATTACAATAATTGCTATTTCAATACCAATAATATCTAGTTTATTAGAAACAGTAATGAAAATACTTCCATAAAATACATAGGAGAAAACGATGATAAAAAAGATAATTATAATGTTAATAATTATAATTAGTATACCAATACCAACATTTGCAACAGAAGATGAAATATTAAAAGAACAGTCAGAAAAATTGAATATAAAAGAATTTATAGATGAAGCAAATGATTATACAAAAGAGGGTTTTGAAGATTTTGATGTAGGTAGCTTACTCTCTGACGCAATTAAAGGAAAAGTAGATAATAAAAATATATTTAGTAAAATTATGAATGCATTTGGAAAAGAAATAGTAAAAACAAGTAAAACGATGGTAAGCATAATAATAGTAATTGTAGTACATGCATTAATAAAAAGCATAAGTGATAATCTCGAAAACAAAAGTATTTCTCAAATTGCATATTATGTACAATATATACTAATTGTAACAATAATAATGAATAATTTTAGTGAAATTACAAAGCTTGTAACAACATCAATAGAAAATTTAGTAGGTTTTTCTTGTAGTTTATTACCAATACTTATGACATTAATGGTAACAACAGGCAATATAACATCTGCAAGTGTAATTCAACCAATTCTACTATTTTTAATAACATTTATAGGAAATATAATAAGTAAATTATTATTACCATTAATATTAATAGGAACAACATTTGGAATTATTTCTAAAGTATCAGACAAATGTCAAATAGATAAAATGGCAACATATTTTAAAAAGAGTGTTGTGTGGGCATTAGGTGTAGTTTTAACAATATTTGTTGGAGTTGTATCATTAGAAGGAACACTATCAAGTAGTGTAGATGGACTAACAACTAAAACAACAAAAGCAGTTGTTTCCAATTTTGTACCTGTTGTAGGAAAAATTTTATCAGATGCAGTAGATACAGTAATAGGATGTAGTAATATTTTAAAAAATGCAGTAGGAACTGTTGGAGTTATTGTAATAATAGGAATATGTATAGTACCTATTATTAAACTATCAATTTTGATGCTGACATATTATATAACATCCGCAGTATGTCAACCAATAGCAGAGCCTAAAATAGTTGATTTGTTAGAACAAATAGGAGGTACATTTAAAATATTACTTGCTATGTTAGTTTCTGTAGCAATTATGCTAATTATAGGTGTAACTTTAGTAATAAAAATATCTAATAGCGGACTAATGTATAGGTAGGTGAAACAAATGATAAATTGGCTATCATCATGGGCATCACAGGTAGTATTTGCAGTAATAATGGGAACAATAATAGAAATGCTTTTGCCAAGTGGAAATAACAAAAAATACATAAAAACAGTTATAGGTGTATACATATTATTTACTATGATTTCTCCGATAATCAGTAAAATAACAGGAGAAGATTTGAAAGATTTAAAAATAGATTATAATGAATATTTTAACAATAATACAACATATGAAGCACTATCTAAAGATTTA
Organism: uncultured Clostridia bacterium; assembly: GCA_947630065.1. Lineage (GTDB taxonomy): Bacteria > Bacillota > Clostridia > TANB77 > CAG-508 > RGIG8482. Next base: position 36,267 of record CANRGE010000012.1, on the reverse strand, counting down.
GTAAGTAGCACGGAAAGTAATGTAGAAAATATATATCTAAATAATTTAAAACAGGATATGACAAATAAAATAAAAGAAAAAGGCTACAAAGTAATTTCTATTGAAACTAAAATAGAAATAAAAGATGAAAGTAATTATGGAAAAATAAAAGAAATTATATTAAAAATACAGAAACAAAATACACAAGAAGAAACACAAGAAGAAAATAGAATTAGTATAAATAAAATACAAATTGGTAATGCACAAGAAAATAATACAGTAGATACTGATACACAAATACAGGAGATTAAAAGTAGTGAAATAGATAATTTAAAAGAATATTTATCAAGTGTTTATGATTTAAGCAAAAATAATATAAAAATAAACGAATGAAAAGGAGGAAAGTATGCTAAAAGAAAAAATAGAGGGACTAATTTCAAAAGATTCTGGAAAAGACAATAAAAAGAAAATAGAAAATATAGTGGTTTTTATAATAATTCTTATTGTGGTAATAATTGCTATTAATACAATTTGGAATGATAAACCAAAACAAGAAAATGATATTTCAAATTATGGAAAACAGCTTGCAACAACATCTGATAATAAATCAAATGAAGAAAAAGATGAATTAGAAACAAAGTTAGAAAAAATTTTATATAACATTGAAGGTGTAGGAGATGTAAAAGTATTAATAACATATTCAGAAACAAGTGAAATAATTGCAATGTATAATGAAACCAAAAGAGATAGCACTGTAGAGGAAGAAGATTCTTCTGGTGGAAAAAGAGTAACACAAAATAATGATGTAGAAAAAGAAGTTATATATGATGAAAGTAATGGGAATAAAGTACCTATGACACAAAAAGTAATTGAACCCAAAATAGAAGGTGCAATAGTAACAGCAGTTGGAGCAGAAAATGCAAATACAAAAAATAATATAATTCAAGCAGTAGAAGCTGTAACAGGACTTGCAACACATAAAATTCAGGTTTTTGAAATGAAAAAAAATTAAATTGTTTGGAGGATTTGTATGTTAAAGAAAAATCAAATGGCTATAGTAATAGTAGCTCTAATGCTAATAACAGCAGGGTATCTTAATTACACAACAAATGAAAGTGAAATATTAACAAGTGGAAATACTCAAGATTTAGCAGCAATAGGAGATGCTACACTTGTAAATTCTAATGAAATATTAGAAGAAAATACTATTTCAACTAATGAAATAAATACAGCTAGTGAAGAAGTAAAGGAAGAAGATAATTATTTTGTGTTATCTAGATTAGATAGGGATAAAATGTATTCACAAATGATAGAAACATATCAAAAATTAATAGAAAGTCAAAATATTTCACAAGAACAAAAAGCAATATCACAACAAGAAATAGCAAACATAAATCAAATAAAAAATGCCATTATGATATGTGAGAACTTAATAAAAAATAAGGGATTTGAAGATTTGGTTATATTTGTAAACGATGGAACTGTTGATGTTGTGGTTAAAAGTGAAAATTTACAAGCAGAAAAAATTGCACAAATACAAAATATAATAATAAGAGAACTAAAAGTAGATGCTGGAAATATACATATAAGCAATAAAAAGTAGGACTAATTAATAATCGGTCAGGCACATTATGTACCTGGCTTTTTATCATAATTATTGGAAAAATTTTATAAACAACTTTTGTGAAATCTACTATAATAAACGTAGACTAACTATGTTTTGTCAATAGAAAAACAAAAAAATTTTTAGCAAAGAAAAAAGGGCACAGTTAATAGAAGTTCTAATATAACTTTTAAAACTTCTGATATTTAAATATTATGTACTTTGAAAATTTGTTAACTTAATTTAAATTAAATGGTATATTTTCAGTTAGAATTTTGAACATAACTCTAACTAATTTGTTACAAACATGACCAATAGCATTACGATAGGATTTACCTTTTGAACATTTTGATGTATAATATTCATGGAACGTATCGTTATTCCAAATAATAATAGATGCGGCCATACGAATAGCATATCGCAGATGTTTAGAGCCTCTTTTTGAAATTTTAGTGTTGGTAGCGTTGAAATTTCCAGATTGTTTAACTGATGGATCTAAACCTGCATATGCTAATAATTTTGTAGGATTAGAAAACTTATGAATATCTCCGATTTCACTAAGAATCATAGCACCTAGAGTATAACTAATGCCAGGGATAGAAAGAATAGGAGAATCAATTTCATCCATAATTTTCTTAATATCTAAATCAATAGCAAGAATCTGTTCATCAAGTAAATCAATTTGTTTAATCAAATAAATAATTTGTATGCACATAGCAGGATTATCAATAGCAATGGAAGATGAAGCAAGTTTCTTTAATTTTACAGCATCATCATAAGAATATTTTCCTCTAGAAGCTTTGTTTAAAACATTCAAAATAGTATCAATTCTGGCTTTAGAAATATTTTTAGGAGAAGTATATTTAGAAAGTATAGCATGAGCAGACTTAGAGTTAAGATTTCCAAAAAAAGAATTAAGTTCAGGAAAGATTAAATCAACGCAACCAGTTAATTGAGTTTTAAGCCTAGTCTTGGATTGAGTAATATCAAACCTAAATCTAGAAAGAGTTTTAAGTTTAAGGATATTAAAATCAATTCGAGAGAAGAGAGTATACTTGTGAAGCATAAGACACTGAGCAATAAGGAAAGTATCAATCTTATCATTTTTAGTTTTTCTAATATTAGAGCTACGAAGAGAATCAGATTGAATAGGATTAATAATACCGATATTAAAGCCTTTATCAAAAAGAAAAGAAACGATATTATCAGAGTAATGTCCAGTAGACTCAAGGCCAATAAGGCAATCGTCAATAGGAAAATCCTTAATTCTAGAAAGTAGCAAATTAAAACCTTCATAAGAATTAGAAAAAGAAAAGGGATTAAGTAGTACTTCACCATCTGAGTTAACAGCAGAAGCGAAGTGAGAAAATTTGGCAACATCAATGCCAATGAATATCATAAAATATCAGCTCCTTAAAATAGAAATTTTAACAACTGTGACACACTCCGCTAGTTTTATTACTTGTAACCTTGCTCTAAATAAAGATTCAAAGACCTATCTAACTAATTACCAATTAATAATAAAACTGTGGCAATAATCTACGACGAATAGTCAGATGAAAATATCAAAAGTAGTAACAGCTATAAGGGGCGAAAAAAGTCCACAGTGTTAATAAATTAATTATACAATGGATATGTATAATTATCAAATCATGTAAAACAGACAAAAAAATGTAGTCAACTTTTACATTGACTACATTATACAAGGGGCGATTTTAATCGCCCGTGCTTACGTAGACATACTGTATAAATGAATTGGAATATAAATGGTAAAATTAAAAATATTGACAATAATGTAACTTAAATATAAAATAATCAAAGAAAATAAACGAAATTTATTAGGAGAAAAAATGGTAGCAGAAGTTATTATTAATAGTACAGTAAAAACTTTAAATAGAACATTTGATTATAATGTACCAGAAGATTTTTTTGGTACTATTAAAATTGGAAGTCGTGTACTTATACCATTTGGAAATTCTAAAAATTTAGAAGAAGGTTTTATAATAGGATTTAAAGATAAATCTGAATATAAAATAAAAGATATTGTAAAAATACAAGAAGGGTATGATTTAACAAAAGAAAATATAGAACTTGCTAAATGGATGGCAAGAAAATACTTTTGCAATATATCTGATTGTATAAAAATGCTTTTACCACCAGGAACATCTACAAAAATAATAGATAATAGAATAAAGGAAAAAAAGCTTAATTTTGTATATTTAAAAAAGACTAAAGAAGAAATAGAAAACGATATTAATCAAAAAAAATTAAAATCAGATAAACAAATAAGAGCCTTAAACTTCTTAATAGAAAATGACGAATGTCTAACAACCGACTTAGAAATGTTTGCAGATGTATCTAGAGCAATATTAAATACATTAGTAAAAAATAATTATATAGAAATAATAGAAAAGCAAGTAGAAAGAAATCCATTTATAAATAAAAAAATAGAAGAAACACAAGATTTAAAACTAACTGTTGAGCAACAAAATGCATATGATAAAATTGAAAAATCTATAAAAAATAACGAATTTAACGAGTTTTTATTATATGGAGTCACAGGCTCAGGAAAAACAGAAGTATATATGCAATTAATAAAAAAAGTTTTAAGCAATAATAAAACAGCTATAATGCTAGTTCCAGAAATATCTTTAACACCACAAATGGTTAATAGATTTATAGCAAGATTTGGACAAGAACAAATTGCTGTTTTACACAGTAAATTATCTGTTGGAGAAAGATATGACCAATGGAGAAGAATACAAAATAATGAGGTTAAAATTGTAATAGGTGCTAGGTCAGCAATATTTGCTCCAATTAAAAGTTTAGGAATTATTATAATAGATGAAGAACATGATTCTTCTTATAAATCTGAAATGCCACCAAGATATAATGCTAAAGAAATTGCAAGTTATATGGCAAGAAAGAATAATATACCATTAGTTTTAGGGAGTGCAACACCAGATGTTACAACATTTTATAAGGCACAAAATAATATTATAGAGTTATTACCTTTAACTAAAAGAGCAAATAATTCAAATTTGCCAACAGTAAGTATAGTAGATTTGAGAGATGAACTAGCAAACGGGAACAAAACAATGATAAGTAGAGCTTTATATGAAGAAATACAAACAAATTTACAGCAAAAAAGGCAAACAATTCTGTTTTTAAATAGAAGAGGATATTCAACTTTTGTAATGTGTAGAGATTGCGGATACACAGTAAAATGTAAGAATTGTAATATAACATTAACATATCATATGAAACAAAACAAATTAAAATGTCATTATTGCGGTTATGAGCAAGATAATGTAACAATTTGTCCAGAATGTAATAGTAATAAAATAAAATATTTTGGTACAGGAACCCAAAAATTAGAAGAAGCAATAAATAAAATGTTTCCACAAGCTATAACAATTAGAATGGATGTAGATACAGTAAACAAAAAAAATTCACATGAAGAAATTTTAAACAAATTTAAAGATGAAAATATAGATATACTAATAGGAACACAAATGGTAGTAAAAGGACATCATTTTCCAAATGTAACTTTAGTAGGAGTAATTGCAGCAGACGGAAGCTTAAATATAGACGATTATAGAGCAAGTGAAAGAACTTTCCAAATTTTAACACAAGTTGCAGGTAGAGCAGGAAGAGAAAAAATACCAGGAAAAGTTATAATTCAAACATATAATCCAGACAACTTTAGTATTGAATGTGCACAAAAGCAAGATTACGAAAAATTCTATTTAGCTGAAAATAACATACGAAAACAATTGAAATATCCGCCATATTGCGATATAATACTATTTGGAATTAGTGGAGAAAATGAACAGGAAATTATAAAAACATCTAATATTATTTATGAAAAACTAACACAAACAATAAAAGATGTAAATATATTCAAACCAATGCCAGCACCAATTGATAAAATAAAAAATAAACATAGATGGAGAATTATTGTAAAAGGTATGGTAAACGATTATATTATTGACCAAATAAACGAAATATTAGCAGATATGTATAAAAATAAATCTAGCAAGGCACGAATAGTAGTAGATGTTAATCCAACTAGCATGATGTAAATAAAGGAGGAATAAAAGTGGCAATTAGAACAATACGAGAAGAAGGAGACGAAATTTTAAAAAAGATTTCAAAAGAAGTAGATGCAGAATCAATCAAAGAAGAAAAAATACAAACACTAATTAAAGATATGATTGAAACTATGCAAAAATATAATGGCGTAGGACTTGCAGCAGTTCAAGTTGGAGTATTAAAAAGAATAGTTGTAATCCAAATAGATTATGAAGAAGAACCTATTATTCTTATAAATCCAGTAATAACTAAGCAAAAAGGAAGCCAAACTTGTGAAGAAGGATGTTTAAGTTTTCCGAATAAATTTGCTAAAGTAGTAAGACCAGAAGAGGTTACTGTTAAAGCCTTAAATGAAAAAGGAGAAGAAATAGAAATAACAGGAAAAGAACTTTTAGCACAAGCAATAGCACATGAAGTTGACCATCTAAATGGAGAAGTATTTATAGATAAAATACTGCCTGGAACTTTAGAAGTTATAACACCTGAAAATAAATAAAAATAGAAGATAAAAGGTTGAAAAAGAAATAAAATTTTTGCTATTTAAAATTTAATTATTTTCCAACAGAATTTGTGCATTAGGAAGGAATGAGATAATTATATGAATATTTTATTCATGGGAACACCAGATTTCGCAAAGGAATCACTAGAAAAATTATATAATGAAGGTCACAATATAATAGGAGTAGTTACAAACCCAGATAAACCAAAAGGAAGAGGTATGAAAATACTTTTAACTCCAGTTAAAGAATTTGCACTTGAAAAAAATTTAAATATATATCAACCATTAAAAATTAGAAATAATGAAGAATTCTTACAACAAATAAAACAATTAAATCCAGACCTTATATGTGTTGTTGCATATGGAAAGATATTACCAAAAGAACTTTTAGAAATACCAAAATATGGATGTGTTAATTTACATGGCTCAATACTTCCAAAATATAGAGGAGCAGCTCCAATTCAATGGGCAGTAATAAATGGAGAAAAAACAACAGGAGTAACAACTATTTTTATGGATGAAGGTATGGATTCTGGAGACATGATTCTAACAAAAGAAGTAGAAATTGGAGAAGATGAAACAACAGGAGAATTGTGGAATAGATTATCAAAAATAGGAGCAGATATATTAGCAGAAACTGTAAAATTAATTGAACAAGGTAAAGCACCAAGAACAAAACAACCAGAAGAATTTACATTAGCACCAATGCTAAATAAAGAAATGTCAAAAATAGATTGGAATAACATAGAAACAGATGCATTAAAAAACTTAGTAAGAGGATTAAATCCAATTATGGGAACATATACAACATATAAGACTAAAAAAATAAAAATTTGGAAAATAGAAAAAGCAGAAGAAATAGATGTAAATACAAATAATGTAAAACCAGGAACAATATTAATATCAGATGCAAAAAAGGGTTTATATATAAAAACCAAAGATGGGGTAATAAAAGTATTAGAAATACAAGGAGAAAATTCAAGGAAAATGCCAATATGTGATTTCTTGAGAGGAAATAAATTAGAAGTAAATACTATATTAGAGTAATAAATGTAAACTTAGTTCTTTTTAGCAAAATCGTTGACACAAAAAAGGCGAAGATATATAATGTGTAATAATAAAAAGAACAAAGTAAAAAGGAGTAAACAAATGAAAAACGTTGAGGTTGTAACACACACACACACACACACACACACACACACACACAGATAAAATAATAGAATTAATAATAGATATAGATTAAAGTAAGTATAATCTATTCATTTTTTATAGATAAAAATGAATAGAGTGTACTTACTTTTTATGTTATAAAGGAGAAATAGAATGAGAGAAATTTTAAAAAACAAAAGAATAGTAATAATGTCTATATTAGCTATAGTAGTTATAATAATATTAGTTTTAAATCAAACAAATATTGTAGAAACAATAACGAATACAATAAAAAACGTTATGTTAGCACAACAAGTAAATGTAGAAACAAATGCATATTATGAAGTACTGTCTCAAAATGAAGAAGACTTAGAAATATTAGTAACAATAGAAAATCCAAATGGCATAGAAAAAATAGTATCAGGAGATACAGAATATAAATGTAAAGGAAAACAAAAAGTAACTTTTGATAGAAAGATGAAAGAAGGAGAAGAACAGGAGTATAAAATAACACCAGTAGATGGAGAAGAAGAATTATATACAATGCTAGCAGAAAATAAAATAAAATTAATAAAATATGAAAAAAAAGAAGATAAAATATATGCAACATTAGAAACAACATATAATGATAATATGAAAGCTGAAAATCTTTATGAAATAGATGAAAATGAAAATTGGACAAAATACGAAGAAACATTTATAGTAGAATTAGATGCTAATCCAGACGAATATATAGAAAAAAAGATAACTATAAAAAATAACTATGAAGAAGGAAAATCTATACAGAGAAAGCCAGTAATTTCTGCCAAAGTAACAAATAGAATGGGAATTATTAATGAAATAGCATCAAATATGAATGAATATGAAGGAGCTAACTATGAAATAAATAAAGTAGATGATGTATGTACTGTACATGAGTATGTAATTGAAGGTGATAAAGAGATAGATAGCGATACAGTATATGGAGATGAAGAAGATATTGGTAAAAATATGGTAATTGTAAAAGTAAATGGGAATTTAACAATAAATAAAGGAATAACAGTAACAGCAGTACGGAAATGAAAATGGAGGACCAAAAGGAATGTTAATTTATTGTACAGGAACATTAACAAATAATGGAGTAATAAGTATGACAGCAAGAGGAGCAAATGCAGAGGGACAAGATGTTTATTTGTGTCCTAACGAAATATTTGAATATGAATATATTCCAAAAGTAGGTATGAGCGGAGGGGCTAGTAGAATCTGTAGTGGATGGCGAAATGCTGTTACGGGACAGACAGGTGCGACAGGTACAAAAAGAGCAACTGGAGGTGGCGGTTCAGGTGGTTCACAAGGTGAAGCTGAGGTGCACGGCACAAATAGGACTTCTTATAGTGGAGCAGGAGCAGCAGGATCATCTTATTCTGGCGGTTCTGGCCGGAGGAGGAGCAGCATTTGGAAGTGCTTCTGCTGGAGCGAGCAACGGAGGAGCTGGTGGAAATGGAATAGCAAATAATCCTCCTCCTTCTTGGACAATAGGCTCAGGCGGAGGAGCTGGAAATCCTGGTGGAGCAGGACAAGGAGCAAGTAATACAAGAGGAGCAAATGGAACAGGAGGACTATTAATAATATATGGAGAAAATGTAAATAATGCAGGAACAATATCGTCTAATGGTTCGGCTGGTGGAAATGGTTACAGAACAGGAGGCGGAGGTTCTGGCCGGAGGAAGTATAAACATTTTTTATAAAGATAGTATAACTAGAGGAACAATAATAGCATCAGGACGGAGCTGGAGGTAAAGGCACTAGACCTGATGGAGAATGTGTTAATGGAGGAGCAGGTGGAGCAGGATCAATAACAGTAGGACAAATAACTAATGGAGTATATAAAATTAGTGAATAACAAAACTGTAGAGTAATTATTTTTAGATTATTCTACAGTTTCCTTTATGATTTTTATGAGGAAAAAATTAGAAGTAAATACTACATTATAGCAATACATACCAATTAAATTCTTTTTTACAAAACCGTTGACACAAAAAAAACGAAGATATATAATATGTAACGATAGAACGAGTAAAGTGAAAAGGAGCGAACAAATGAAAAACGTTGGGGTTGTAACACACACACACACACACACACACACACACACACACACACAGATAGATAAAATAATAGAATTAATAATAGATATAAATTAAAGTAAGTATAATCTATTCATTTTTTAATAGACTAAATGAATAGAGTGTACTTACTTTTTATGTTATAAAGGAGAAATAGAATGAGAGAAATTTTAAAAAACAAAAGAATAGTAATAATATCTATATTAGCTATAGTAGTTATAATAATATTAGTTTTAAATCAAACAAATATTATAGAAACAATAACTAATAGAATAAGAAATGTTATGTTAGCACAAGGAGAAAGTGCGGAAACAAACGCATATTATGAAATAGTATCTAAAAATGAAGATGATTTAGAAATATTAATAACAATAGAAAATCCAAATGGAATAGAAAAAATCGTATCAGGAGATACAGAATATCAATGTAAAGGAAAACAAACAGTAGCATTAGATAGAAAAATGAAAGAAGGAGAAGAACAAGAATATAAAATAACGCCAGTAGATGGAAAAGAAGAATTATATACAATATTAGCATCTAGTAAACCAAATTTAAAACTAATAAAATATGAAAAAAGAGAAGATAAGATATATGCTACAATAGATGCAACATGTGATGAAAATGATAGTGTAATAAATTCTTATAGCATAGATGAAGGAGAAAAGTGGAATGTATATGACAATACATTTGAGATAGATTTAGATAATAACAAGGAAGAGGAGTTAGAAAAAAACATAATAATAAAGAGAGAATATAAAAATGGAAAAACAATATCTAAAGTACCACTATCTTCAATTACAGTAAGTAATAATATGGGTCTTTTATATAATGTTGAGAATATAAATCAAGAAGAATATTATCAATTAAAAGAAAGAGACGAAACATATAATATACATGCGTATGTACTAAGCGAAAATACTGTAATAGATGAAGATACAGTATACGGAGATGAAAATGATATAGGAAACAACATGGTAGTTGTAAAAGTAAATGGAGACTTAACAATAAATGAGGGAAAAACGGTAACAGCAGTGCGGAAATACAAATGGTGGGCCAAAAGGAATGCTAATTTATTGTACAGGAACATTAACAAATAATGGAATTATAAGTATGACAGCGAGAGGAGCAAAAGCAGTAGGGCAAAATGTTTATTTATGTAGAGATGAACAAGCAGAATACGAATATGTACCAAAAACAGGAGCAAATGGTGGGGCAGCATCAACTACACATAGCTTGAGTGGAAGGCATGGTAATGGAGGAGCAACAGGTACAAATAGAAAGACTGGAGGCGGAGGCTCAGGAGGTGCAGTTGAAGGAACTGGAGGTGCAGGTGCAGCAGGCACATCTTATTCAGGTGGACCAGGAGGAGGACGGACGGAACTCGTAGAACCGGAACGGCGGGAAATGCAAACGGTGGTCCAGGTGGACAAGGGCTGTCAGCGGCATCTGGAGGAGGAATGACACTTGGAGCTGCAGGTCGGTGCAGGAAATCCTGGCGGACTTGGGCAAGTAAATGTATCGAAGGCTGCTGAGAATGGGACAGGAGGACTATTAATAATATATGCAAAAGACATAATTAATAATACAGGAACAATATCGTCAAATGGTTCAGCAGGAGGAAATGGCTATAGAACAGGAGGCGGAGGTTCTGGCCGGAGGAAGTATAAATATTTTTTATAAAGATAGTATAACTAGTGGAAAAATAACAGCATCAGGGCGGAGCAGCAGGTAAAGGCACTAGAACTGGTGGACAATGTGCTAATGGGGGAGCAGGTGGAGCAGGCTCAATAACAGTAGGACAAATTATGGATGGAGTATATAGAGGAAATGATTAAAGCAAAAACTGTAGAGTAATTATTTTTAAATTATTCTACAGTTTTTTGTGAGGAAATAAATTAGAAGTAAATACTATATTAGAGTAATAAATGCAAACTTATTTCTTTTCAGCAAAATCGTTGACACAAAAAAGACGAAGATATATAATATTAATAATAAAAAGAATAAAGTATAAAGGAAAGAACAAATGAAAAACGTTGAGGTTGTAACACACACGCACATACACAGACAAAATAATATAATTAATAATAGATATAAATTAAAGTAGTATAATCTATTCATTTTTAAATAGACTAAATGAATAGATTGTATTTACTTTTTATGTTATAAAGGAGAAATAGAATGAAAAAAATTTTGTTAAATAAAAGGATAGTAATAATGTCTATATTAGCTATAGTAGTTATAATAATATTAGTTTTAAATCAAACAAATATTATAGAAACAATAACTAATAGAATAAGAAATGTTATGTTAGCACAAGGAGAAAGTGCGGAAACAAACGCATATTATGAAATAGTATCTAAAAATGAAGATGATTTAGAAATATTAATAACAATAGAAAATCCAAATGGAATAGAAAAAATCGTATCAGGAGATACAGAATATAAATGTAAAGGAAAACAAAAAGTAACATTAGATAGAAAGATGCAAGAAGGAGAAGAACAAGAATATAAAATAACACCAGTAGGGAAAAACGAAGAATTATATAAAATATTTGCAACAAGCAAATTAAAATTAATTAAATATGAAAAAATAGAGGATACAATATTAGCAACAATTGAATCTACATATAATAGTAAACTTCAGGTTAAAAATTTATATAGTTTAGATAAAGGGCAAAGTTGGACAAATTATGGGGAGTTATTTGAGGTGGAAATAGATGCTAATGAGGAAGAATGTGTAGAAAAAGAAGTATTAATCAAAAATGAATATGAAGATTGTAAAACAATAAAAAAGATGCCAGAGACAGTTGTTAAATTAACAAATAGGTTGGGAATTATTAATGAAATAGCTTTAGGTATGAACGAAGAAGGTAATTATGAAATAAATAAAATGGATGATATGTGCAATGTACATGAATATGTAATAGGAGGTGGTACACAGATAGATGCAAATACAGCATATGGGGATGACGAAGATATTGGAAATAACATGATATTAGTAAAAGTAAATGGAGATCTAACAATAAATGCAGGAAAAACGTTAACAGCAGTGGAAAATACAAATGGAGGACCAAAAGGAATGATAATTTATTGCACAGGAACATTAATAAATAATGGAACAATAAGTATGACAGCAAGAGGAGCAAATGCAGAAGGTCAAAATGTTTATTTGTGTCCTAACGAAATATTTGAGTATGAATATATTCCAAAAGCAGGAATGAATGGAGGTATAGCTAGTACTTCATCCAGGCTTACAATAGGAATCAATGGTCATAATGGGGAATTAGGAACAAATAGGAGAACAGGAGGTGGAGGTTCCGGTGCAGTAACTTGGGGTACTTCAGGAGCGGGTGCTGATGGAACGTCTTATTCGGGAGGAACTGGTGGAGGTGGAGCTTCTGGGGAAAATGGGCAACCAGGTCAACCGAATGGTGGCGCGGGAGGTTCAGGAAGATCTACTGCAAGCTCGAAATATTTTTCATATGGAGCATCTGGAGGAGCTGGAAATCCAGCGGGAGCAGGATCACAAATTGTATCATCAAATGCAGCAAATGGAACAGGAGGATTATTAATTATATATGCAAAAGATGTAATTAATAATGGAATAATATCATCAAATGGTTCGGCAGGTGGTTCAGCATATAGAGCAGGTGGCGGCGGTTCTGGCCGGAGGAAGTATAAATATTTTTTATAAAGATAGTATAACTAGCGGAACAATAACAGCTAATGGCGGAGCTGGAGGTATAGGGACAAGAAATGGAGAATCAGCTAATGGAGGAGCCGGTGGAGCAGGCTCAATAACAGTAGGACAATTTATGGATGGAGTATATAAAATTAGTGAATAACAAAACTGTAGAGTAATTATTTTTAGATTATTCTACAGCTTTGTTTTAATTTTTTACGAGGAAATAAATTAGAAGTAAATACTATATTAGAGTAATAAATGTAAACTTATTTATTTTCAGTAAAATCGTTGACACAAAAAAGGCGAAGATATATAATATTAATAATAAAAAGAATAAAGTATCAAGGAGGAACGGAAGATGAAAAACGTTGAGGTTGTAACACACACACACACACACACACACACACACACACACACACACACACAGATAAAATAATAGAATTAATAATAGATATAGATTAAAGTAAGTATAATCTATTCATTTTTTATAGATAAAAATGAATAGAGTGTACTTACTTTTTATGTTATAAAGGAGAAATAGAATGAGAGAAATTTTAAAAAACAAAAGAATAGTAATAATGTCTATATTAGCTATAGTAGTTATAATAATATTAGTTTTAAATCAAACAAATATTGTAGAAACAATAACGAATACAATAAAAAACGTTATGTTAGCACAACAAGAAAATGTAGAAACAAATGCATATTATGAAATAATATCTCAAAATGAAGATGATTTAGAAATATTAATAACAATAGAAAATCCAAATGGAATAGAAAAAATAGTGTCAGGAGATACAGAATATAAATGTAAAGGAAAACAAACAGTAACTTTTGATAGAAAAATGAAAGAAGGAGAAGAACAAGAGTATAAAATAACGCCAGTAGATGGAAAAGAAGAATCATATAGAATATTAGCATCAACAAAATTAAAATTAAATTTATTGAAACATGAAAAAGAAGAAGATGTGGTTAATAGTTTAGTGCAAGTAACTTATGAAGATAATTCAAAAGTAGAAAACTATTACAGTATGGATGATGGAGAAAGCTGGAATATTTATAAAGAACCATTTGAAGTAAAAATAGATTCAGGCGATGAATATTTACAGAAAAAAATAATAATAAAAAGTGAATATAAAGAAGGAAAAACAATACAAAAAATACCAGAGACATTTTCAATGATAAGTAATAGAATGGGACTTATAAATGATGTAGGTTTTTATATAAATGAAACAAAAAATTATGAATTAAAGCAAATAGATGAAACATATAATGTACATGCATATGTAATAGAAGGTGATAAAGAGATAGATACAGATACAACATATGGAGATAAAGAAGATATTGGTAAAAATATGATAGTTGTAAAAGTAAATGGAAATTTAACAATAAATGAAGGAAAAACAATAACAGCAATACGGAAATGAAAATGGAGGACCAAAAGGAATGTTAATTTACTGTACAGGGACATTAACAAATAATGGAATAATAAGCATGACAGCAAAAGGAGCAAATGCAGTTGGACAGAATGTATACTTATGTCCAACTGAAAATATAGAATATGAATATGTACCAAAAGCTGGTATGATAGGAGGAGCCAGCAGAACTTGTATAGATTGGCATAGACCTATTACAGGAGCTTCTGGTGCAGTAGGTACAAGAAGAGCAACAGGAGGTGGTGGATCTGGAGGATCAATAGGAGATGATTGGATTAAAAGTGAGAACAAAACAGCTGTAAGTGGAGCTGGTGCGGCAGGCACATCTTATTCTGGAGGCTCTGGTGGAGGAGGAGCTAGTTTTACAACTGCTTATCAAGGTACTGCAAATGGCGGAGCTGGGGGCGCGGGAAGACTTTCTCACCTATCAGATTGGACAATGGGTTCAGGAGGAGGAGCTGGAAATCCTGGTGGAACAGGACAAGGAAATTCAGCAACAAATGGAACAAATGGAACAGGAGGACTATTAATAATATATGCAAAAGACATAATTAATAATGCAGGAACAATATCGTCAAACGGTTCGGCTGGTGGAAATGGCTATAGAACAGGAGGCGGAGGTTCTGGACGGAGGAAGTATAAATATTTTTTATAAAGATAGTATAAATAAAGACAGTATAAATAAAGGAAAAATAACAGCATCAGGACGGAGCAGGAGGCAGAGGCACAAAAGGTTCAGAATGTGTTAATGGAGGAGCAGGTGGAGAAGGTTCAATAACAATAGGACAAATTATTAATGGAGTATATAAAATTAGTGAATAACAAAACTGTTTATTTAAGGGAAAACAAATTAGAAGTAAACACTACATTAGAAACAATAAATACCAATTAATTTGTTTAACAAAATTGTTGACACAAAAAAATGAAGATATATATAAAGAATAAAGTAAAAAGGAGCAAACGGAAGATGAAAAATAATAAAAACGTTGGAGTTGTAACACACGCACGGAAAATATGTAAAAGGAATAACGCTAATAGCATTAATAATAACAATAATTTTATTATTAATATTAGCAGGAATTGCAATAAATTTTGCATTAGGAGAAAATGGAATATTTAAACATGCTAATAATAGTGAAGGAATATATTCACAAAAAAGTGCAAGAGAAGATTTAGAATTAACATTAGCAGGTATATTAGCAGATAAACTAAGCGGAGATATTGATTATAATTATGAATATTTAAATGAAAAATTACTTGAAAAAGGTTATGAAGTTGATCAAGAATTTGTTATTGTTGGTGATTGGGCATTTGAGATAGATAGAGACTTAGTCCAAATAAAACAGGAAGTTGAAAAAGAATATGCAAAAAAATATACCCAGCCTATTAATGAAGGAGTTATAGGAAAATTGAAAGATATAACTACTAGTGGACACTATGATTTAAAAATAGATGGAAATGTTAATAATATTGATGAAAGCAAAACGTATAGCATTAATGCGATAGTGCATGACGGGGATATGATATTAGATGGAGTGACTAAAGTTGATGGCGCAACATTAACAGGTAAAGTATATGAATTTGGAGACGCAACAAATGATGTAGCTAATGCTACTAGAAATGCACAGAATATGGTTATTTTAAAAGTAAATGGAAACTTAATAATAAATGAAGGAGTAACATTAACATCTTGCAAAAGTGCGAATAATTATGGAGGACCAAAAGGATTATTAATATATTGTATTGGAACATTAACAAATAATGGAATAATAAGTATGACAGCAAGGGGAGCAAAAGCAACAGGAGAAAATGTATACTTATGGAAAAATACTGATGCTTCGTGGGAATATGTACCAGCTGTAGGGGCAACTGGAGGAGCCAGCAGAACTTCTATAAGTTGGCGTAGCCCTATTACAGGAGCTTCTGGTGCAGTAGGTACAAGAAGGGCAACAGGAGGTGGTGGATCTGGAGGATCAATAGGAGATGATTGGATTGCAAGTAAAAACTTGACAGCTGTAAGTGGAGCTGGTGCAGCAAGCACATCTTATTCTGGAGGCTCTGGTGGAGGAGGAACTAGTTTTACAACTGCTTATTCAGGTACTGCAAATGGCGGAGCAGGAGGCGCGGGAAGATATGGAAACGGGTCAGGTCTTGTTGTAGGGTCAGGAGGAGGAGCTGGAAATCCTGGTGGAGCAGGACAAGGAAATTCAGCAACAAATGGAACAAATGGAACAGGAGGACTATTAATAATATATGCAATAGACATAATTAATAATGCAGGAACAATATCGTCAAATGGTTCAGCAGGAGGAAATGGCTATAGAACAGGAGGCGGAGGTTCTGGACGGAGGAAGTATAAATATCTTTTATAAAGATATTATAAATAAAGGAAAAATAACAGCATCTGGGCGGAGCAGGAGGCAGAGGCACAAGAGGTTCAGAATGTGTTAATGGAGGAGCAGGTGGAGAAGGTTCAATAACAATAGGACAAATTGTTGATGGCTTATATAAAGCTAGTGAATAGAAAAAACTGTAGAGTAATTATTTTAAAATTATTCTACAGTTTATTTTTTTATATAATAGGAAAGTTCTACTTTCCTATTATATAAAAAAATAACATTGCACAGAAAATTTACTTTGTAAATTTTCGCGTCAACAAATCTTTACGCTTCTTTGAGACCTTGAATTTAGATAGCAAACTTTAAGATGTAGAGAAAAGGTCTCGCGAAGCGAGATTTGTTCTAATAGAAAAGTCTTTTAAATAATTCATATTACAAAAGGTGTATTTTTAGATAAAAATATAAATAATTATGTAATAAAAGATAAAAAACGAGTTCGACCCAAGAGATGCGACAGCGCCACAATGCTTTTGATGAGAATAGTTTGTCTCGTTATTATTAAAACCAATTTTACTATAACGCCTTGGAGAACGGAATTTTTTAGCTTTTATTACATAATATAATAAAATAATAGTAATTTTGTTTATTAAAATTTTATTAATATATATTATTTTTATTCATCTTATGATATTATATTGTCGAAAATAAAACAAAGGAGAAAGTGTATGTTAGAATTAAAAAATGTTTCAAAGTTTTATTATAATAAAACTACTGTATCAAGTGGCTTTTCTAAAATAAACTTAAAACTAGATCTTGGAGAATTTGTAGCAATTACAGGAGAAAGCGGAAGTGGGAAGTCTACTTTACTAAATGTTATTTCTGGATTAGATTCTTATGAAGAAGGCGAAATGTATATAAATGGAGAAGAAACAAGTGGATATACAGAAAAAGACTTTGAAAATTATAGAAAGAAATATATTGCTAACATTTTTCAAAATTTTAACTTAGTAAATAGTTATACAGTATACCAAAATGTTGAGTTGGTACTATTAATAAATGGATATAAAAAGCATGAAATTAAAGAAAAAATATTAGAAACTTTAGAAAAAGTTGATTTACTAAAATATAAAAATATGAAAGTATCAAAATTATCAGGAGGACAAAAACAAAGAGTAGCAATAGCAAGAGCTTTAGTAAAAGAAACACCTATAATTGTTGCAGATGAACCAACTGGTAATTTAGATGTTAAAACAGCTAATAATATAATTGAATTATTAAAAGAAGTGGCAAAAGATAAATTAATTATAATAGTAACACACAATTACGAACAAGTTGAAAAATATGCAACAAGAAAAATAACTATGAGTGATGGTAGAATTATTGAAGATAAGAAAATAGAAAGAGATAATAAAAATATACAATTAAAAGAAAATACTTTTAAAATGTTGCCTAATGAAAACAAAGGATTAAGATTAATAAACAAAATACTATTGGGAATACGAAATACTTTTAATATAAAAACAAAGTTCTTATTACTATTAGCAGTATATTTATTTGTATGCATTTCTATAGCATTTGGATATTCAGCATTACAAAGTCTAGAATATGAAGAATCAAATTCTGGATATAATAATTTTTTTAGGGATTTGAATCCAAAAAGAATAATAATAAAAAAGAATGATTTAAGTGCTATAACAGACGAAGACTATAAAAAACTAGAAAATATAGAAAATGTTGATTATATAGTAAAGAATGATGTTTTAATAGATGGCTATCTAATTATGATGTTAGACAATAGTGCAATGTCTGCACAAGCAAATTCTATAACAAATTTTAATGAAGAAATAACATTTGGAAGAAAACCAGAAAAAGAAAATGAAGTATTAATTCAAGTAGCAAAAGACAGTTATATGGCTAAAAAAATAGAGGAAAGTGTGGGAAAAAGCACATCCTTAATAAATATGCAGAATAGTAGTAAAATACTAGATAATAATGTTGAAATAGTAGGAGTAAGCATAGTAGAACAAGATGATTTTGGACAATCATATGGTAGAGCAAGATTATATTTAGAAGATAATAACTTAAACGAAATTAGAAAAAACTTGAATATAGGGTATGCAAAAACAACAATAGAATTTTATAATCAAATATTAGAAGAAAGATACTCTGTTATGCCAAACGCGAATGTACCAGAAGGAGAGGCATTTGTTCCAGAATCTTTTAAATATATGACAAAAAATAATAATTGTATAAATGAGATTGTAAACGTAAATATAGAAACATTATATTATAAAGATAATATGAATGTGAAGATTTCAAAGACATATAATGAAAAAAATATGAAAAGATTATTAAATATAGAAGATTATAATAGATTCTCATCTACTGTTTTTGTAAATCCACAAGAATATGCAAAATTATTCGATAAAGAAAACTATCAAAGTAGTATATATATGAAAGACGATAAACTTGTATCTGAAACAATAGAAGAATTACAAAATAATGGTTACACTACTTTACATATAAAAGATGCAATAATAAATTCTATGGGAGAATCCATGGTATTTATTAATATATTTAGAATTGTATTAGCAAGTATAGTTGCTATTGTATTGTTCTTCATATCATACTTTATTATAAAAATTATTATGAAATCTAGAAATATATATTTTTCTACAGTAAGAATTTTAGGCGCAACAAAGAAAAATTTAAAGGAACTTTTACAAATAGAATTGTTTACAATGCTAAATATAGCTTATGTAATAACAATATTAATAATTATTTTAATTCAAAAGGAAATTATTAATATACAATTTTTAAAAAATATTATTGAATATATTAAAATTACAGATTTACTAGTAATATACATAATTTTATTAATAATGTCTAAGCTTATATCTCTAAGATATTCAAAGCAATTATTTAAAAAATCTGCGATGAACACATATAGAGAGGAGGTATAACTATGGTAAGAGTTGAAAAGGTAAATAAGTATTTTAATAGATTTAAGAAAAATCAAATTCATGCAATAAATAATGCAGAAATTGAATTTGAAAATAAAGGATTAGTTGCAATATTAGGAAACTCTGGCTGTGGAAAAACAACACTTCTAAATGCAATTGGTGGTCTTGACAAAGTAAATAGTGGAAAAATATATGTAAATGGAAAAAGAATAACCAAAAGAAGAAGTTCTACTGTGGATAAAATTAGAGCTGTAAATATAGGTTATATATTTCAAAATTATAATTTAATAAATTACTTAACAGTATTTGAAAATGTGGCATTAGCATTAAAAATTAGCGGAATAAAAAATAAAGAAGAAATAAAATATAGAGTTAATTACATATTAGAATTACTAGGAATATATAAATATAGAAATAGATTAGCAAATATGCTATCAGGAGGAGAAAAACAAAGAGTAGCAATAGCAAGAGCACTTGTAAAACAGCCTAATATTATTATAGCAGATGAGCCAACAGGTAATTTGGATAGTAAAAATACAATAGAAATAATGAATATAATAAAGGCAATATCAAAGGAAAAACTAGTAATTCTAGTTACTCATGAAAGAAATTTAGCAGAATTTTATGCATCAAGAATAATAGAAATAGTAGATGGAAAAATAGTAAATGACTGTAAAAATGAACATGCTAATGACTTAGATTATAAAATAGAAAACAAAATATATTTAAAAGATTTTAAAAAACATGAAACTTTTAATAAAGATAATGCGAATATAGAATTATACCAAAATGATGAAAATACAAATTTAGATATAAAAATAATAATGAAGAATGGCAACTTATATATACAGTCAAACCAAAAAACAGAGATAGTAGATGAAAATTCAGCAATAGAACTAATAAACGAACATTATAAAAAAATGTCAAAAGAAGAAGCGGAAAAGTATAAATTCGACTATGAAAAAATGGTAAAAAAACAATATAAAATGAAATACAGTTCAATTTTTAATCCAATAACTTTATTAATAAATGGGTTTAAAAAAATATTCGATTATTCAATATTAAAAAAACTATTATTAGTAGGATTTATTGCGTCATCAATGTTCATATTATATGGAATTAGTAATATTTTTGGCACGACAAATATAAAAGACGAAAAGTTCCTAGACAAAAATGCAGAATATTTAGAAATGAATGCTCCTAACTTAAAAGTAGAAAAATTTTTAGAATATGAAAATTTAGAAAGTATAGATTATATATTACCAGGAAGTTCAACAGTACAATTCTACATAAAATATTATGACTATTATCAAACAAAAGATGCACAAGATACAGCAATAGCATCAATTTCGGCAATAGATTTAGTACAAGAGCAACAACTAATGTATGGAAGAATGCCTGAAAATAATAAGGAAGTCGTATTAGACAAGCTAGTATTAGAAAAAATTATTGCAAATAGTTACAATGGAGCAAAAACTATTGGAATTAAAAATGTAGAACAATTTTTGAATAGATATTTAACATTTGGAAATTATTATGGATCAGGTAGGTATGGAACAGATTTAGGAGAATTTAAAATTGTAGGAATTATATCAAAAAATAGTCCATGCATATATGTAAATAGAGAAATGTTTACAAATATAATATTTGATGCATCTAATGAAGAATCAAATATTATATATTTGGCAGCAAGTACAACTAATGAGCAAAGCACAAGCCAAATAGGTGATTACAATTTAGTAAAATCAAAAATACAAATAACAAAAGGTAGAGAACCACAAAATGATTATGAAATAATAGTAAATGAAAGTAATTCAAGCATTATGAAATTGAATAAAACAGTAGAAACACAAATTAATGGAATAAAATTAAAAGTAGTAGGTTATTATAAAAGTAAATATAATTTGAATAATTACTACACAAATTTGAATACGATAAAATATAGTTTAATAGAAAAAAATACAAATTTTACAATACAACCCAAAAATAAACAAGAAGCAATAAATTATTTAAGAAATGACGATATTTATGTGGAAGAGTATTATCAGAAAGCAAAACAAGATTATATAAAACAAATAAAAGATAGTATTATTTCGAGTTTAGTAATAGCAGGAGTTATTATATTAATTTCGTTAATTGAAATATACTTAATGATTAGATCTTCGTTTTTATCAAGAATAAAAGAAGTTGGAACTTTAAGAGCAATAGGTGTTAAAAAGATAGATATATATAAAATGTTTCTAGGCGAAATATTAGCTATTACTATAATATCAGGAGGAATTGGTATTACAATTATGTCCTACATAATAAAAGGTCTAACACAAGTGTCATATTTTAATAACAGTTTAATGTTTAATTGGCAGATAATTGCTTTTGCTATAAGCATATTTACATTATTTAATATTATAGTTGGACTATTACCTGTAAGACATACAATTAAAAAGACACCAGCAGAAATCTTAAGTAGTAATAATGTAGATTAAGACATAATTATATGTAGAATAAGATTAAAAAAATTCATTGCAAAAACAAGAAAATAAAATACTTTAAAAAAATAAAATAAAAAAATGTAAAAAAAAACAAAAAAGTATTTACAAAAAATATTTATATGTGGTAAAATAACTTTAGTAAAAATTTAAAAGGAGGAAAGATAATGAAAAAATTATTATCAGTAACATTATTAATTGTTTTAGTGCTTACTTTAGCTACAACTGTTAAAGCAGCAACACCAGCAGAGGAATTATATAACTATATTTCAGGAACATTCACAATAGCTGGACAAGAAGTTAAACTATTAACAGATGATCAATTAGTTACAGCAGAACGTTATTTAAGTACACATGAATTAACTAATGATGAATATCTTCATGTTAGAGATCAAATAGTTAGTACAGTTGATATCATGGATGAAGCTGGAGTAACAAGTGTATACGACTTAGAAGATGCAGACTTAAACAAAGTAAAATCAAATGTTAAAGAAGCAGCTGAAACATTAGGATTAACAGTAAACTACGATGCAAACAAAAAAACAATTAGCGTATATGATGGAACAACATTATTAGAAACAACATCATTAGACAATGCTAACAAAGCTGTACAAACAGACGTAGTAAACTATGCATATGTTGCAGCACCAATAGTAGCAATAATTGCCGTTGCTATGTTTGTAGGATACAAAAAAGTAGTAAATGCTTAATCAAAAAACAAGAATAAAAGCAGCTATTAGTTACATAATAGTTGCTTTATTGTTTGTATTTATACTATTAGGTAGTATACAAATAGTATTTGGAAGTCAAGTAAGTGAGGCAATTTCACTAATAAATATGATTTCTATAGATACAAACAATATTAAAGAAGAAAAAGAAATTAAAATAAATACTGAGAAAAAAAGATTGCAATCATATCCAGAATATGGCACTAAATATGGTAATATAAAAATTGAATCCTTAAATGTTGATTTACCATTATATTATGGAGATACTTTAGATATATTAAGAAAAGGGGTAGGACAATCTAGTGGTGGATATTTTCCAGGAGAAGGTGATTCTATAAAATGTATGGCTCATAATACAAAGGGATTTTTAAGAGAATTACAAAATATAAAAATAGGAGCTATTATAGAAATTGATACTTCTTATGGAAATTTTAAGTATGAAGTTTATAATACAAAAATTATACACCAAACAGATTTAGCAGCTTTACCTACTCATAGTCCAGAAGAAACTTTAATGCTATATACATGTTATCCAACAAACAGTATAGGGCATGCTACACATAGATTTGTAACATATTCAAAATTAGTACAGGAGGAAGTTAAATGAAAAAAATAATAAAATATATTCTTTCTTTTATACTAATGATTTCAATATTAATTACTGCTTTAGTTACAATAGTAGCAAATACTGTAGCAAGCAAGCAATATGTTGTTGGAAAATTAGATGAAATAAACTTTTATGCAAGAACAGCAGACATAATAAAAGATACATTTAATAATTATATAATGCAATCTGGAATGGATGAATCAGTTTTCGAAAATATTTTCCAAGAAGATAAATTAAGACAAGATGTAAACATTCTAATAGATGCTATTTATGAAAATAAAGAATTAAATGTAGAAGTAGATAGTGTAAAAGAGAAGTTAACAGCTAATATAGATAAATATTTAGAAGAAAATAAATTAAAAGTAAATAATACTGAAGAAATAAAGAACTTTATTAATACTATAGCAGATACATATAAAAATGGAGTATTATATTCAGGAGAAGTTATAAAACAAATAACACCTATTACATCAAAGGCAATAAATGCAATTCATAGTGTTTTGCCATTAATGTATGCAGCAAATGCAGTTCTAGTAATACTATTAATAGTATTTAATTGGAAAGGAAAAATTAATCTAGCTAAATATGTTGGAATTAGTTTATTTGCAGCAGGTTTAACTTTAATAATTATTAATATTATTATAAATATAAGTATAAACTTTAGCGGAATAGAAATAATTAATGCAGTAGTTGCAGACTTAATAAAAACATTAGTGGGAGATATATTAAATTTTGTATTATACACAGGAATAGCTTTTGCTATTGTTGGATTTATTTGCATTATGTTAAAAGTTATGAGTATAAAAGAAAAAGCAACATCAAAACATTAAAATATATTTATCATAAACCTTTTAAATTATGAATATATATTAACAGCATAATTTAGGAGGTTTATTTTTATGTTCTTTGTAGTAAATAAACAAAAAATTATATCATATCTTATTGCGTGTAGCACGGTGGCAATATTACTTTTTGGCGCAAATTTTTTTGTACCTCAAATAGAAAATACAATTCAAACATCAACAAGTACAAAAAATGCATTACCTATATATAGTGTAGACACCCAAAATAAAAATATTGCACTAACAATGAACTGTGCTTGGTAACAACTTCAAATGGGATAGAAGATAAAGAGTCTATATTCCAAAGTTTAAAGGATAGCAAAATAGCTATTCTTTTTTTGTAAATATTTGTAAATTTTACAGTATGAAAAAGTATGGCAAAATTGCTATTTTTTAAAGAAAGAATTTGCCATATTAATATATATAATAAAATGCATTAATTTCAAGCATTCTATGGCTTTTATAACATAGTTTTTGATGTGGAGGTAGATGTGCAATATCGAAAGATATAGCATATCTACCAAAATGAACTATTTTTGATAAATTATTAATTAGTGTTGGAGGTGATATTTTTGAGCTTTTTTCAGATAAATGAAGATGAACTTTCTTTAATAAGATTTATTGCAAAGTATCAGTACTTGAATGTAAAAGATGCAAAGTACTTTTTTAATAGTAGTAGATATTATAGAAATAGAATTAAAACTTTAATTGATAAAAAATTTTTGAGGAAAATTAAATGGACATTAGTATTAGGACAATCAGGTATACAGTATGTGCAATTACTAAATCTTGAATACAATAAATTGAACAAAAATCAACAGTATAAAGAAAGATTATTAAACTTAAGTAACATAGCAGCATTCTATCATAATTGTAATACAGTTAATTTTATACCTTCATTTGCAATAAAAGACAAAACTGTATTTACAACAACAGGTAGAAGATATATAGGAATATTGAATATAAATGGTATTGAATATCTAGCTTATCAAATTCTAAAAAGACATGATAATAAATATATTGAATCTGTAGCTTATGATATACAAAAAGAAATGAAATATAGTAACTTTATCATTTTAGTAGATGATATAAATAGAATAAATTTGAATGACTTCGTGTTTGGAAAGAATAAAACATTAGTCATTGAAGACAATGAGGCAAATAGAGAAAAACTAAAATATTTACATAGTATAAGGTGGAATGAACTAATAGATGAATATTATGAGGGAATTCATTTATCTGAATATTATTTTTGTGAATATTCGAATAATAAAGATACATATATTAATACATTTTACTTTATAGATACTGAAAAAATTAATAGAATTAAGTATTTTTTGAGAGAAAATCATACTAAAATAGCTCATATTGTATGTAGTACAGACATGGAGCAGAATTTAAGAAAAGAACTACCTAATGCTAATTATTGTGTGGTAAACTTAGAAAAATATATTGATAAAGAGAGAAAATATTACAAATGTTAGCGGAAAAATAATAACCTTATTGTATTTATTTTTTAATTATAATATGATACAATCAAGGAAAATGAGTATAATGAATAAATAAAAAATATATAGTGATTTGAATTTTTATGATATGATGTAAAAAACAGATAGTAATTTAGGAGGAGATTATATGCAAATAAATTATAAAATAACCCCACAAGATTTTTACGATATGAGAAAATCAGTTGATTGGAAAAATATTAAATTAGAACAATTAGAAAAAGCATTAAAATATACTATGATTGTAGTAGGTATTTATGAAGAAAATAAAATTGTTGCAATGGGAAGATTAGTTGGTGATTATTCCTGTAAAGGAATGTTAACAGATATTATAGTTAGACCAGAATTTCAAGGCAAAGGATATGGAAAGTTAGTAGTAACAAAGATAATAGAACAGTGCAAGAAAAAATTAAATAATGGTGATAAATTATGTATAGAAGCCAATCCAACTTCAGGCAATAAAGAATTTTATATTAACTGTGGTCTAAAATATGAACCACAAAAACAAGACGGAGTTTATATATGGTTAGAAAATTTATAACGACAAATTATAAGAATAATAGGAGGAAAAAATATGAACAGATATTATGCAGAACAATGGTTATGCAAATTAAAAGAATATTGGTTAAATAAAGATGTAGAAAGTGCAGTTTCTTTGTTTACCAAAACAACTTTTTATCAAGAAACTCCATTTATGAAAGCATACACAACACTTGATGAAATAAGAGAAGAATGGCAACATATAAAAAATGAAAATATACAAAATATAGAAATTAAAATATTAGCCATAGACAATCTTACTCTTATTGCACAATGGATATTAAAACAAAATGATAAGAATTATGATGGTATTTATGTAATAAAGTTTAACAAAGATTTAGAATGTATTTATTTTAAAAGTTGGGAAATGATGAAATAGAAGTAGATTATAATAAAGAATATAAATTACAAAGATTAAATTTGTAGAGGAGATATTAAATGGAATTGTTAGAAAAACTAATTGAAAGTTATAAATTATCTAAAGATGAACATAGAATGATTCTAAATGAACTTAAGAAAAGAGTGTTTTTAAATAGAGTTGCAGAAAAAAGTCCATCTATTATGTTTGTTATAGGTCAACCTGGATGTGGAAAAACAACATTCATACAAAATACTGACTTATCTAAGTATACGATTATAAATTCTGATGATTATCGCTGTTTTAGTAAATATTCTGATGAAATACTTGATAAATATCCAACATATTATACAAAACTTACAAATTTTGATGCACATTTGTGGGGAGATGAACTTTTTTCTTATGCAATGGATAATAGTTATTCAGTTTTAAGGGAAAAAGCTCCTCTTGATTATAGCTTGTTAGAAACAATTAAGGCTATTCCACAAAAATATGATACAACTATAGATTTAGTAGTTACAGGCGATCTAGCAAGTTTACTTGCAACAAGAGAAAGATACGAAAAAAGTATATTAAACAGTAAAAATGCCAGATTATCAAATATTGAAGCACATAATAAATGTTATAATTTATTACCGGATTTTATTTCACAATGTTTAGATTGTGGAGTAAAAATAAATTATATTATACCAAGAAATAATGAATTTGATATAATTCCCGTTGTAAATGATGGTTTAATTTTATTAGAAAGACTTAGAAAAGAGAGCAATGAACAAGTTAGCGTTGATTATGAAATAAGAATGAATAATATAAGAAAAGCAATGATAAATAGAAATGCACCACAAGAACAATTTGACGAACTTAATAAAATCGAAAAAATATATCTTAAAATAGTTAATAGTAAGAGTGGTGAAAAAATTAAGCCAGAAAATTTAGATTGCGAAAGATAATTATTTTATTTATAGAGATAGGAGAATAGTATGTTAAAAGCATATAGTATACTTAAAGATTTAGATAAAAAGGACTGTGAAATAAAATAAGTATAATAAATAAAAAAATATATATTTTGATAGGAGAAAAACAATGAATAAAGAGTATTTTGATATTTTAGACGAAAATGGAAATAAAATAGGTAAAACAAAATTAAGAAGTGAAGTTCATCGAGATGGAGATTGGCATAAAGCTATTCATATATGGATTATAAATGATAATGGAGATATACTCTTACAAAGAAGATGTGCAACAAAAGATAGTAATCCTAATATGTTAGATATTTCATGTGCTGGGCATTTAACAGCAGGAGATGACTCTTTATCTGGAGCTATTAGAGAATTAAAAGAAGAATTAAATTTAGATATACCACAAAAAGATTTACAATTTATAAAAACATTAAAAAGAAGTTCAAAATACACAGAAACATTTATAAATAATGAATTTGATGATTTATATATATTGAGAACTAATAAAAGTATAGATGAAATGAAATTTCAAGAAGAAGAAATATCAGAACTATTTTTTGTCCCTTATAAAAAATTTAAAGAAATGGTAGAAAATAAACAACCTGATTTACTTATGCATACAGAGGAATTTAAAATTTTATTTGATATGTTTGATAAAGAATTTGATAATTAGATAAAGGAGTGCAAATAAATGTTTAATTTTAATCATGTAACCATAAGTGTAGATAACTTAGAAGATACTTTAATATTTTACAAAAAATTTGGATTTGAACTGTTTAAAGAATATCATGATGAAAATGTTGATATAGTTATGTTAAAACTAGGTGATATGATATTGGAGATATTTCACTATCAAGAAAAAGTACAATTACCAGAGCATTCAAAAGATTTAGGTATAGATTTAAAAACTATTGGAAATAAGCATTTTGGATTAGGCGTAAAAGATATTATAGTAGCAAAAAAATTTGTTGAAGATAATAAATTATGTAATAAAGAAATTACTATTACTAAGGGGAGACTCGGAAAACCATATTTCTTTATAAAAGATCCTAATGGAAATAATTGAAGAAGATTAAAAAAGTTATTTTAGAATTGGAAATATTTAAAACAATGTCAAACAGAAAAGTAAATAATAAGTAAAACGGAGGTACTGATAATGATTGAATATAGAAAAATTACTATTGAAGAAAAAAAAGTCTCGTAAATCTAATAGATAAGGTTTTACAGAATTTAGAGAGAAAAGAATTTTTTATTCCATTTACTACAGAAGAAATAGATATGATGTTTGATGATAGCAAAGTAATTGTCTATGGTGCTTATGATAACAATAAATTAGTTGGTACAGCTCAATTATATTTAAGTGAAAACTATGTTGAAGAAATAAAACAGATTTTAAGTTTAGATAGTAATAGTGTAGCCGAATTAGGTGGTGCATTAGTTTTAGAAGAATATAGAAATAAAGGAATAATGAAAGAACTATCAAAAAGACTAATTGAAGAAGCTAAGAATAGAAGTATTGAATATATAGTTATAACGGTTCACCCTGAAAATATTGCTTCAAATAAGGCATTTTCATATACTGGGGCGAAAGTTAAGCAAACTGTTAATTTAGGAGAATATTTAAGAAATATATATTTATTAGATTTAACAGATAATATATAATAATTAAAAAATAAGGAGGATTAAATAAATGGAAGAAACTTTTGAATTTTTAAAGAAAAGAACACAAGTAAACTATGTTTCTACTATAGATGGAAACAAACCAAGTTGTAGACCTTTTGGTGATCCAGTTTTATTTGATAATAAAATTTATGTATTAACAAATAAACAAAAAAATGTATCAAAACAAATAGCAATTAACAATAATGTTTGTATTGTCGCTTATGATGGGGAGAATTGGATTAGAATAAATTGTAAGTTGAT
The DNA here is from genome assembly GCA_947630065.1 of uncultured Clostridia bacterium. GTDB lineage: Bacteria > Bacillota > Clostridia > TANB77 > CAG-508 > RGIG8482. Next base: position 6,470 of record CANRGE010000012.1, on the reverse strand, counting down.
TGATGATAGTAACAATATTGATGCTAAAAAAGCAATTATAAATGAATTTGATTGGGCTGAAGATGCAGGTTATACACTAGATAATCCTGATTTTCAAGTATTATATATTGCAAATGCTGATGCTACAATAGCTGACTCTGATGGAAATATTATTTCATCATATAAATTTTAATAATAGGGGGAAAGTTAAAATTGAAAATTGGCAATTTAGAATTTATTCCAATTATAGAAAATAAAAATCTTGTCCCCAAATGTATATATGATTTTGTTAGTAATTGGAATAATGAAGGTAAGAAAAATTTTTTAGTTGCAGAAATTAGTCCTGAATTTGCAGATGGAAATAAGTTATGTGAAGAGTATAATATAGATAAGAAACAAGGATTTAATTGTTTAGTAGTTGAGTGTAAAAGGAATGACATTATAAAACATTGTGCTTTAATAGTTCCTATTGGATATAAATACAATATGGGTAGTGTAGTTAGAAAATATACTAATTCAAGAGTTGTTTCAGTAGCACCTCTTGAATATGTTTTAGAAAATACAGGAATGGAATATGGAAGTATAACACCTATTGGTCTTCCAAATGACTGGATGATATTAGTTGATCCACTAATACAAGAGCAGGAGCAAATAATAATTGGTGGTAGATTTGTTAAATCTAAGATATCGTTGCCAACTAAATTATTTTTAACTTTACCTAATGTAGAGATAGTTGCAGGAATTGCAAAAAATGAAACTATAAATAAAAATTATTGAGAAATGATAAATTGAAATACTGCTAACTAGTGTATTTTACTTCTCTTTTACATTCTACATAAGATTAAAAATTTCTTAAAAATTTCTTAAAATATTTGACAAAGTAAAATATATATGCTATTATTTAATTACAAAATAAATGTGTTTGATTGAACCGACAGTCAAACTTGTAGATTGTATGTGTACCTGCGAATGCACATACTTTTTTATTAAAAAAATAGAGCAGACTGCGAAATCTACTCTATCGACTATGTATTGTCTACAATTAGTCTTTGTTTAAGTGCTCATCTTGATTTAGTTGTTGCTGTTGTGAAAGTTCAAGTCTTACGACTTTTTCTCTTTCAATTAGCAATTTGTCAACCAAATTAAGAATTGCATCACCGACAGTCATTTGTAGACCTCCTTTCCGCCCTTTAGAAAGGGCTAGCCTTTCTGTTGCATCCAGGTTAGTATTATCTTATAACATTTATATAGTAAAATCAATAGAACATTGATAAAAAAACAAAAAAATGTTCTACTAAATTTTACACAAAAACTATTGCATTTTCGATATAATTATAGTATAAATAATATATAAAAAGGCAATATGTTTTAAATATTGTGCATAATAAATATAAGGAAATATTGTCTTTATATAGTTTTGTCACATATAAAAGTTGTCGACAAAAAATTAACTAAAAATAATATAGTGTGCCTAAAAGATGCCCTTTAAATTTAATATTAAAAATTTATGACTTATTTACATAGGTCTATTTTTTTGCCAAATTTTAAGAATAGATATAGTAAAACAAGCATAGATTTAAACGGAGGTTTAATATGACAATTTATAGGGAATTTGAAACTAATGAAAAAACTATGCAGGAGTTATTAAAAGAGATAGTTAAAAGATATATAATGCTTCAATATTGTAATTTTAGCACAATAGGTATAGAATCAGATAAACAAGGAATATAGGCTCTAATTTACACAAATGTAGAAGGAGTGAAGAATATGGTTGGTGTAAATAGAGGAGCACTATTAGAATTTAATAATTATCAAACATTGGGTGAAGATTCAAATTACAAAGTGGCAATATATTTAAGACTTTCAAGAGATGATGAAACTGTTGGAGATTCTGAAAGCATTATAAATCAAAGAGAATTCTTAACAAAGTATGTAAAATCTCAAACAAAATGGGAATTAGTAGATATTTACATTGATGATGGATATACAGGCACTAACTTTAATAGACCAGACTTCATAAGAATGAAAAAAGATGTAGAAGCAGGAAAAATCAATTTAATAATAACAAAGGATTTATCTAGACTTGGTAGAGATTATATTGAAACAGGCTATTATTTAGAGAAATACTTTCCACAAAAAAGAGTTAGATATATTGCTGTAAATGATGGAATTGACACTTACGAAAAAAACAATGGCAACAATGATATGGGAGCTTTTAAATCAGTAGTTAATGATATGTATGCAAAGGACATTTCAAAAAAGGTAAGAACTGCCAAAAAAACGAAGGCAGAAAAAGGAGAGTTTATTGGAGCATTTGCACCTTATGGATATAAAAAAGATCCAAATGATATTACAAAATTGGTTATAGATGATGAAGTTGCAGATGTAGTAAGGTACATATTTAGTGAATATAACAAAGGAAATGGACTTAGCTATATTGCACGAAGATTAAATGAAAGAAAGATAGAGTGCCCATCAATTTACAAGCAAAGAACTTGCAAATTTCATTGTAAAACACTTACAGGATTATGGGGACATGAAACAATAAAAAGTATACTCACAAATAGAGTATACATAGGAGAATTAATCCAAAGAAAAGGCGAAATGGTAAGTTATAAAGTAAAAAAATATATTAGTTTACCAGAAAGTGAACATACAATAAAAAAGAATGCTCATGAACCTATAATAAGTGAAGAAGAATTTAATTTAGCACAAGATATGTTAAAACTAAAAAATCATAGAAGTCATAGCAAACAAACTAAAGAACATCTATTATCAGGGCTTTTGTATTGTCCAAGATGTGGTAATAAATATAGATATCAAAAACAACCAGGACTAAAAGATGATATGGTTGCAATATGCAGTATGTATAATAGATATGGAAAAGAATATTGCACAAGAGTAGCAATAAAAGAAAGCATTTTAGATAAAGCAGTAAAAGACGATTTAAAAGCTATGGCAAAAGAAAAAGTAAATAATCAAAGACTTATAAGCCTAGAAGAAGTTAATAACATTAGAAAGGACAAGGCAAAGTTAAATAAATCTAAATTTGATTTTGAAAGAAGAATAGCTCAAATAGATAGGATAATAAAAGCAAGTTATGAAGATAAAGTAAATGGAGTTTTGACAGTAGAAGAATTTATAAAACTAACAGATGGATATAAAAAGGAAAAGCAAGAATTAAAAGTAAAAGTGAATGAATTAGAAAAAAATTTAAGTACATATAAAGAGACAAAAGAAGATGAATTAACAAGAATTATCAAGAACATAACTGATTTTGATAATATTAACAAAGAAACAATAGTTAGTTTAATTAATAGAATTGAAATAATAGATTCGGAGACTATAAAGATATATTATAAGTTTTCCGAATAAAAAATTTCTATCCAAAATGTAATTGTGCTTGGAATGCAGATGATATAAATGAAATACTAGATACATTGAGCAAGTATAAAATACATATTACATTTTTTATGGTAGGTGAATGGGTTGACAAATTTCCAGAAGCTGTCAAAAAAATAAGTGAAGCAGGACATGAAATAGCAAATCATTCAAATACTCATCCACATGTGAATAATTTAACACTTGAAAAAAACGAAGAGCAAATAAAACAATGTGCTGATAAAATTGAAAAAATAACAGGAAAAAGAACAACATTATATAGAGGACCATATGGAGAATATAATGATATAGTTTTAAAAGCAGCAGAACAACAAGGACATCAAACTATACAATGGTCACTAGATACATTAGACTATACAGGACTAACTGGTGAACAAATGTGGCAAAGATTAAACGGAAAAATAAAAAATGGAAGTATCATATTAATGCATAATGGAACAAAACATACAAAAGATGCATTAGATAAAATTATATATAATATAGAGCAAAGTAGATATAATATTGTTACGGTATCAGAATTAATTTATAAAGAAAATTTTGAAATTGACAATAATGGTACTCAAAAATTAATAAAAGAATAAAAAAATATATAAAGAGCATAATATTTCTAAAGGAGAAATGTTATGTTTTTTATAGGAATTATATCAAATAAAAATGAGGCATATATTACTAAAAAAATTAACAAAAATATAGACAAGTGTAAAGTAATAAATATTACAGAAGCGAATGTAGAAAATTTAAAAAATATAAAATTTGATATAATTTTGATTAGTGAAAATAGCATATTATTAGAAAAAAGACAAGAAGAATTAAAGAAAATAATAAAAAATGTTAAATATTTATTAGTAAATGCTGATATTTCTATAAATATAAAATTTTTAGAACAATATAAGATAAAAGTAATAACATATGGGTTTAATAGTAAGGCTACAATAACAATATCTAGTGTTAGTAACGACGAACTATTATTATGCGTTCAAAGAAATATTACTAATATAGAAAATATGAAAATAGAACAACAAGAAATTATATTAGAAAATAAAAATAATGTAGATAGTCTTAAAAAAATAGCAGTTCTTGCAATAATTTTATTGACAAAAACACAAAATAGACAAAAAGAAAATGATAAAATTTACCAAATTTAACATTTTATGTAGACAAACATAAAAAAAAGTAGTATAATAAACCTATATGAATAAAAACACAACTAGATGAATAAGATACATTAGATAAGTTTTATAAAAATAAGGAGGAAAAAGCATTGAATATAAATTATGCAGATAACAACCATTTAACATTAATGGGAAAGGTAACAAGTGAAAAAAGATATAGTCATGAAATTTATGGAGAAAGTTTTTACATATTTAATATGGAAGTACCTCGTTTAAGTAGTACATCAGATATTATACCAGTAACTATATCAGAAAGATTAATACCAGATGACAAACTAGTAATAGGAAGTACAGTATTAATAAAAGGACAATTTAGATCATATAATAGTTATGAGAATGAAAAAAACAAATTAATATTAACAGTATTTGCAAAAGATATAATGTTCGAAGAGGAATTAAATCAAAATGAAGAAGAAAGTAAAGAAATTATATCAAACGAAGTTATATTAACAGGATATATTTGTAAGAAACCTATATATAGACAAACACCTTTTGGACGTGAAATAGCAGATTTATTATTAGCAGTAAATAGAGCATATAACAAATCAGACTATATTCCAGCAATAGCTTGGGGACGTACAGCAAGATTTTCACAAAACCTAGAAGTTGGAACAGAAGTAAAAGTAACAGGAAGAGTGCAATCAAGAATATACGAGAAAAAACTAGATGACGGAACAGTAGAACAAAGGGTTGCATACGAAGTTTCTATAGGAAGCTTAGAAGTAATAGATGAAAAAAATAATGAACAAGATATGCAACAAGAAAATGCAGAAGCTATATAAAGATTATTTTGAAATTAATAAAATGGGCTAAGTAATACAATTTTATACTTAGTTCATTTTTATATAATAGGAAAGTTCTACTTTCCTATTATATAAAAAAATAACATTGCACTATAATGACACACATAAAAATATTTATCATATAATATAATTGTTTTAGGAGGTAAAATATGTTAGATGGTAAATATAATGCAAGTTTGAATACACCAATAGGTGCAATAAATGGAGTAATAACATTAAATACAAATGGAAATGAAGTTATAGGTGTATTAGAAACTATGGGAATGAAAAACAATTTTAGAGGAAATAAAATAAATGAACAACAATGTAAATTTTCTGGAAACTTTAGCACACCGCTAGGAAATATTAACTATATGGCGACATGTACAGTAAATAACAACGTATTAGAATTAATGGCAAACACAAATAAAGGGAGCTTTAAAATAATGGGAAAAAGAATGTAGGTATAAAAAATATAAAATTGCACACCTTAAAAAAGGTGAGTATTTATGGATAAAAAAGAAAAAAATATAGCAAAAGAAAAATTTGAAGTAGAAGTAGGTGAAGATGCAACAAAATATGGCGAATTTGTATCATCATATTTTGCATGGATTTCTTTACCAGAACAAAAGGCAAAAGCTGAAAAATTAGCCAATATAACAAAAAATAAAAAATAAAAATCAAATATTGACAATAGCATAAAATCAATATATTATATAATATATTGATTTTATGCTATTGTAGCTCAGTTGGTAGAGCAACAGATTCGTAACCTGTAGGTCGGCGGTCCGATTCCGCCCAATAGCTCCATAAGTGCGAATTTAACAATTCGCAGTGAATAATGAATAGTGAAGAGTGAATAATTAATAATTATAAGTAGGATATAAGAACACTTATGTACTATTAACTATTAATTATTCATTTTTCATTATTCACTAAAATTATATAAGCAACTTTACTATATAGATTTTTCAACTTTTTCAAGCATTGAATTTTTTCTCCCTAGCCAAATTTGGTTTATGGTACAAGTCCTAATCCCTTTTATTTTTTACAATAACTTACATTTTCTTTATTTATAATTGTTGTAAAACATCAAAATTTATGGTATAAATATATCGACAAACCAAAGAAAAAA
>CANRGE010000011.1 GCA_947630065.1 uncultured Clostridia bacterium | reverse complement strand
ACTGGAATTATATTAGTTCCTGATAGTTGTCCTTTAACAGAAGAAATGAAAGAAATGTATTTATTATCAGCAAATTACAATGTAGAAACAGATGAAGAAAAACAAGAAATAGAAAAAATATTTGCAGGAAATAGTGGTTCTTCAAGTCTTATAAAATCATTAAACGATAATGGAATAGAATTAGAGGGATTTACAAAAATTAGTTTAATGGAAGCAAGTATTGGAATAGCAACAATAGTAACATTTATAGCTATTTATTTAGGAGTTATATTTTTAATTGCAAGTGCTGCTATTTTAGCACTAAAACAACTAACAGATAGTAGTGATAATAAACAAAGATATACAATTTTAAGAAAAATCGGTTGTGATGAGAAAATGATAGATAAAGCATTATTTAGACAAATAGGAATCTTTTTTGGCATGCCACTTGTTTTAGCAATTATACACTCTATTTTTGGAATACAATTTGCAATAAAAATATTGTCAGGATTAGCATCAAAGGATGACTTGCTACCATCTATTATAGCAACAGTAATAATTATTGGCATAATATATGGCTCATACTTTATAGCAACATATTTAGAAAGTAGAAACATTATTAAAGAAGAATAAACTAAAAAATATAATTCATATACACGCAAATAATTATTGAAAATTATTTGCGTGTATGTTATTATACGAAAGGAAGGAAAAGGTAAATATGAAAAAATTTATAATAATATTTTTAATTATAATTTTAGTATTAATAAGTATAGGAATAATATATTTTTCAAGAAATAAAAAAACATACAAAATAGAATTACCACAAATTGAGCATATATCTAATATAACAATAGAACAAAATGGGAATAATAAGCTTATTAATGAAAAGCAAGAAATAGAAAAATTATTACAAGTAATAGAAACTAAAACAACTAATAAACAAAGTATACAAGATACACCAGTTAATGTAGAAAATTATATTAAAATTGAATTTAATTCAAGTGAAAATAGAAAAACAATTTACATTTATAAGAAAAATAATACATGTTATATGGAACAACCATACAATGGAATTTACGAAATTTCTATAGAAGAGTATAATTTAATAGAAAATTTATAGAATTAAAGAATTCAAAAGGAGGAATAGAAAATGTGTACAGCAGTAACATATACTACTAATAATCATTATTTTGGAAGAAATCTAGATTTAGAATATTCATACAAAGAAACAGTAACAATAACACCAAGAAATTATGAATTTAAATTTAGAAAAGTAAAGAACATACAAACACATTATGCAATTATAGGAATGGCATATGTAGCAAATAATTATCCACTTTATTATGATGCAATAAATGAAAAAGGATTAGGAATGGCAGGATTAAACTTTCCAGGAAATGCAGACTATAAAGAGGAAAAAGAAAATATGGACAATATTGCACCATTTGAGTTTATTCCATGGGTTTTATCACAATGTTCAAATATAGAAGAAGTACGAAAATTACTTCAAAATATAAATATAGCAGCAATCAATTTTAGTGATGAATTACCAGCATCTCCATTACATTGGATTATTTCAGATAAAGAATCCTCAATAACTGTAGAAAGTGTTAGAGATGGGCTAAAGATATATGATAACCCTGTAGGGGTATTGACTAATAATCCTACTTTTGATATTCATATGTTCAACTTAAATAATTATATGAACTTATCTATAGAACAACCAACTAATAATTTCTCAAAAAAATTAAACTTAGAAACATATAGTAGAGGAATGGGAGCCATAGGCTTACCAGGAGACCTATCATCAGCATCAAGATTTGTAAAAGCAACATTTACTAAAATGAATTCAATATCTGGAAGCTCAGAATCAGAAAGCATAAGTCAATTCTTTCATATATTAGAATCTGTATATCAACAAAGGGGATGTGTTCATATGGGAGGAGACAAGTACGAAATTACTATTTATAGTTCTTGTTGCAATATGGATAAAGGAATATATTATTATACAACATACGAAAATAGCCAAATTACAGCTGTAGACATGTACAAAGAAAATTTAGACAGCAAGGAATTAATAAATTACGACTTAATTAAAAATCAACAAATATATGCACAAAATTAAGTAAAAAGAAAGGAAGGAATAAAAAATGAAAAATTTACTAAAGAAAACAGGATGGACAGATATTCTAGTATCTGCAATATTTGCACTAATAGGAGTGTTTATGATATTAAACACAGATTCAGCAACAAAGATATTATCATATATATTAGGAGGAATATTTGTAGCTATAGGAATAATTAAAATAGCAAATTATTTAATATCAAAAGGAAAATATGATTTTTATAATTATGACTTTATATATGGAACTATAGCTATAATTATTGGTGTGGTTACTATATATTATAGTAGTTTTATAGAATCTATGTTTAGAATTATGATAGGAATATGGATAATATATAGTGGACTTATAAGATTATCATTATCTGTAAAATTACATAGAGCTAATGTAAGCATGTGGATTGCATCTTTAATAATATCAATTCTTATAATAGTTGGTGGTATATACATGATATTTGAAAGTGGCGCACTAGTATTAACAATAGGAATAATTATGCTTATGTATGCAGTTATGGATTTAATAGAAAGTATAATTTTTGTTAAATATGTAGATCAAATAGTAGAATAAAATAATAGCATATAGAAACAGTAGTATAATAAGCTAAAAAATTCCGTTCTCCAAGGCGTTATAGACAAGTTGGTTTTAACAAGTAAAGAGACACACTATTCTCAGCAAAAGCATTGTGGCGCTGTCGCTTCTCAGGGTCGAACTCGTTTTTTATCTTATTATACTACTGTTTTTGTATATTAACTACTGGTTTAAGTATTAAATTTTTAAATTATTAATAGCAAGGATTAAATTGATTAATCCTTGCTATTATGTTATTATTGTATTCATAATAGGAAGAAATGGAGTTAAAAATGAAAAAAATAAACAAAGAAGAACTACATAATATTTTCAAAGGAATTGCTGAAGGTAATGAAATTTATTTTAATAAATTTTACGAAGAATATAATAGATTAATTTATGGAATAGCATTTTCAATATTAAAAAATAATGAAAACGCTGAAGAAATTGTTCAAAAAGTCTCTATAAAAATATGGAATCTGGAAAAGGACAAATTACCCAAAAAATATGAATCAACTTGGCTATATACATTAACAAAAAATGAAACTTTAAATTATTTAAAAACTGTAAAATTAGAACAAAACCTTGAAGAAGTATATTATTTTAAAGATGAAGATAAAGAACTTGATACTATAATAGACAAGGATAGCTATAATAGAATAATATCTAGATTAGACTTGCAAGAACAAGAAATTGTATCACTAAAAATACTTTCAAATTTTTCGTTTAATCAAATTTCACAAATATTAAATATTCCAATAGGAACAGTAAAATGGAAATATTATAAATCTATTCATACTTTAAAGTTACTTTTAACAAATTTCGCAATGTTTATAATTACATTTGCAATAGGAATAAAATCAGTATTTACAATGCAAAGAAAGCAAAGCACTATGGAAACACAGGAAAAAGAAGACATTGAAATTTTAGACAATAAACTTACTCAGGATACAAGTATAGTAGAATCAGCTGAAAATGGTCAATTAAATAGAGTTGAAGAAGACTCTACAACAACAGATGCCATTACAGTAGAAGAATCGTCAGCAAATGTACTAGAGTATTATACTATAGGAATTTTTAGTGTTTCAGCAATATTTTTAATACTAACAATAATTTTTTCAATTTTTTTCACAAAATACCAACTAAAAGCTAAGAAAAAAATGTCTAAATAATAGAAAGGTAAAAGGTGATAAAAATGAACAAAGGATTAAAAATAATCATAGCTATTTTTATAGTAGTTATACTAGTAACATTAGTGTATTTCTTAGGAGGATTATTAAAAGATAATAAAGAAATTACTGATGTATATACTGAAAATAGCTTATCAAAAGAAAAAGAACTTACAAAATTAGAGGATTTACCAGAAGACTATTCAATAGAACAAGCAATAGAAGATGGGTATTTTGTAATAAGTTATAAAAAAATTTATAATATTGAAAAATTAAATGAATTTATAGAAAATACAAATATCAATTCTAAAAATAGAAAAGAAGACACAATAAGAATAATTCAATTTACAACAGAAGGAGATATTATTATTAAAGAATTGAGTTACAATGCAGAAAATGAGAATTACATATTAAAAATAGACAGCACAAGAGATAGATTTTCAGCCGAAAGTGATAGAAAAATAACAGTAAATGATGATATACCAGGAAAATACTTTACAATATCAAAAGTAGAAGAAGATGAAATAGTAAAGGTAGAGTTAAGCCTATGTGCAGTAATAGACTATGTATCTACAACTGAAAAAATATACGAAGATATTCCAATATGTCTATATTCAGCTTCATCAGAAAAAAGTCCTGTTTCAACAGTAAAAGCGGTTGTAATTCGAGTAAATGAAAAAACTGTATCAGCAATGGGAATTGAAAATATAGAAGGTATATTTAGTGCAAGATTTGGAGAAAACGGAAATATTGGATTTAAGCAAGGACAAGAAATATTAATTTATTTTAATGGTTCTATAATGGAAACATATCCAGCTCAACTTGGAGAAGTATATGATATAAAAATATTAAAAGAAAAAAGTGATGTAGAAATACCAAAAAAATATTTGAATTTTTATTATAGTTCACAAGACAAAGTTAAAGTAACTATAAATGAATTGAAAAATACAAGTTTAACATTAACAATAGAAGACACAAATGAATTACCATATGACTATTCTTCTATTAAATATAGCATACAAAAGAAAGTTAAAAATGAAGATTACACTGGCATAGGCTATGTAATAGGAGAGAATACAGAAAACTCTACAGCAGGATATACGCGGAACAGGTGTTGAGTATATTTGGAAAGAAGTAGATAAAATTTCTAATATATCTTCTGAAGAAACAGCTGAGCCTCTAGTGTATAACTTACCAAATCTAAAAACAGATGTAATAAATGGTTGGAAAATAGATTGGACAAAACTATATGGAGAACTACAACAAGGAGAGTACAAATTTATATTAAATGAAGAATGGTTCTCAATAATTATAGAATTTTCAATAAATGAAAATGGAGAAATATCATATAAAGAACCAAGTTTAATGTAATTACATTAGTAGCAGTGTTAATAGGAATTATTTTTAATAAAAAAATAGAAAACAAAATAACAAAAATTCTTTATATAACAAGTATTTTTATATTTAATATATTACTAACATATAAAATTTGCCAAATGTATATGTGGGCATAAAATAGAAAACAATTAATTCTTCAAACGATTATCTTATTTAATAATGAAGTACAAAAAAATAAAATTTTTCTTGATTTTTGAAAAAATAAATGATATATTTCACTTTGTAAATAAAATAAGAAACGACACATGTGGAGCAATTTGCTCGTAAATCTGATTACGGTACTAAATAACCGTATAAAAGATTACATGTGTCTTTTTTTGCGTAATAAAGAAAGGAGAAAAAGATATGCCACAAACGAAGTTTCAAAGGTTAATGTTTGCATTAATTACTGTTATAATTACAGTTCCATGTTTTGTATTTTATTGTTCATCATATGAGGCAGGAGGATTTAATGTAGAAGTTATTAAAAATTCGTGGATTTTTATTCCAATAGAATTTGTATTAGCATATTTATGCGAAATATTTATAGGTAGTCCATTATCTGTAAAACTAGCATTAAAAGCAATTAATCCACAAAAGAATGACCATATGATAGTAGAAACAGCAATAATATGTGCAACTGTTGGAATTATGTGCCCTTTAATGAGCTTTTTAGCAACTATTATGTATAATGGAATTATAGCTGTTGGAATGAATGGAGCTCCATTAAATGATTTTATTATTAACTTTATACCATATTGGTTACAAAAAGTAGTATTAAACTTCCCATTTGCATTGCTTTCACAATTATTTTTTATACAACCATTAACAAGAACAATATTTAGAGCAATTTTTAAGAATAATGAGCACAAACAAGAGGAAGCAAAAGAAGAACCAGAATTAGTAGGAGCAAAATAATAATTAGTTTGAAATATAACTGATAAAATTATAAAAATAATAGCAAGTGATTTATTTTGTATTAAACCCGAGAAGTTGGACAAAAATCTTTAACTTTTTGTGTTCAGTACATATTTACAATTACTTGCTATTATTATATAATTGTAAATGAAAATAAAAGGATACATTTATAAAAAGTATAAAAAAGAAAACAAAAATGATAAGAGTAAGGTTATAAATTATTTTTATATGGAGGTTAATTATGAGTAAAAAGAATGTTATTTTTATAGTATTTATTGTATTAGTAATATCAATAGGAATTGGAATGATGATTATTAAGAAAACAAATAAGGTGGCAGAAGATACAGATACGTATAGTTCAAATGTAGGTTATAATATACCAGAACAAAAAGAAATTGTAGAAACCATAGAAAATGTTACTGCACATGGTATAGTGGAATTAAATAGTAATGGCTATATTTACACATTTAATGGTCAACATTTTGGAGAACTTGGAATTGAAATGGAAGAATATGATAGCGTAAATATAGAAAATAAAAATCAAGAATGTATAGATTATTATACATCAGAGAAATATGATACAAATTATATAGAATTAGGAGATATAATATTTTGTACAGGAAACATAGTAAAATATTCTGACGGAAAAAGAAATTTTGATACAAAAGATAGTCCAATTATAGTTTTAAAAGCAAAAGATTTTAATAATATGCAAAAAGATGCTATAAGCAATAAAATAGACGCAACAATAACTACATTTAATTATTCTGAATCTGAAAAACAAATATATTTAAAATATAATATTTCTGATAAAGGATATGAATTACCATTTGTATTAAAATTTAATATTACAGATGATGTAGAAATTATAGGAAATTTATTGGGAAAAGAAGTAAAAGTTCAATATAAAGATACAAATAAGCCAATAGATGAATTAGAATTAAAAACAATAGAAACTATTGAAGAATAGTAAAATTAATTGAAAATGGAGTTTATATGAAAAAGAAATTTGTAATAATTACTGTGATAGTTATAATTGCAATTTTAGGATTTATATTATTAAAAAAGATTAATATTATTCCTCATAAACAATATACAAATAGTGATTTTGGAATAGAAACTTATATAAGTTCTGTGGACAAAGATAATGATGGAATAGATGACCAAACAGATATATTAAATAATGTAAGAAAATATATAGAAACAAAGCCTAAATATGAAAGTAAATATTATAATACTGGTTATCCAAATGACGAACATGGAGTTTGTACAGATGTGGTTGCATTTGGACTAAAAGATGCGGGATATAATTTAATGGAATTAGTAAATGAAGATATAAAGAATAATAAAGAGGAATATAATATTGAAGTTATAGACAAAAACATTGATTTTAGAAGAGTAAAAAACTTAAATATATATTTTAAAAACAATAATATTTCATTAACAACTGACCTTTTACAAATAGATCAATGGCAAGGCGGAGATATAATAGTATTTAAAGATCATATAGGAATAATATCAGATAAAAGAAATAAAAAAGGAATTCCATTTTTAATACATCATGCAAATCCTTTTCAAATTAATTATGAAGAAGATGTATTAGAATTATATGGGCAAGATTATATTATAGGACATTATAGAGTTAGCTAAAATTAAGTATATATTTATATAGATTGAAACAATACTATATAAATATATACTTTTTAATTTGATGTAGTTTGATAGCACTAATATCAACGATTTTTGAAGCATACCCCATTATTTACAAAATACCTAATAGGGTATATAATAGCAAACGGAGGTAAAAAATGGAAAACAAATGCTGTGAAAAAACAACACATAGAACAGAAGAAGAAAAAAAGATTATTAGCAATAGAATTAGTAGAATAGAAGGACAATTACATGGAATAAAGAAAATGATTTTGGAAGATACTTATTGTAATGATGTTTTAGTTCAACTATCTGCTGTAGAAAATTCAATAAAAAGTTTATCAAATCATATATTAGAAAATCACTTATATAGTTGTGTAGCAAGAGATTTAGAAAACGGAAATTTAGAAATAATAGATGAATTGATAAATTTATTTAAAAAATTTAATAAATAATAGGAAGGGATATAATGAGTTATATTTTTGAAAGAAAAGTAAATTATTATGAAACAGATAAAATGGGAGTAGTGCATCATTCTAATTATATTAGATATATGGAAGAAGCAAGATGTGAATGGCTAGAAAGTATAGGGATGCCATTTTCTGTATTAGAAGAAAATAATATAACTATACCAGTATTAGGAGTAAATTGTAATTATAAATATCATGCTACTTTTGGGGACATAATATTAATTGAAACATTTATTAAAGAATATTCTGGTGTAAGAATGACAGTTGAGTATGAAATGAAAGATAAAAACACAGGAAAAATATTTTTAACAGGAGAAACAAAACATTGTTTCACAAATAAAGACTTAAGACCAATAAACTTAAAAAAACATGCACCACAGTTTAGCAATAATTTTGAAAATTTATTAGAAAATAAGGCTGAAAAATAATTAACATATAGAATTGAAAATTATTTAAATATTATTATGTTTGAAATAAAAGCGATATGCTTATATTTCAAACTATAGAAAGGAAGATTAAAAATGAAAGAATTAGAATTAAAAGTAAATGGTATGGTATGTAATGGATGTGAAAATAGAGTAAAAAATGCTCTAGAAACAATAGAAGGTGTAAAAGAAGTAATTGCAAATCATAATGATGGTACAGTAAAAGTTACATTAAAAGAAGACATAGATGTAAAAGTTATAGAACAAAAGATAGAAGATATTGGATTTGAAGTAGTAAGATAATAGGTGATTTTGAAAGGAATACCACTATGAAGAAAATAATTTTGTCTATAGAAGGAATGACTTGCTCAGCATGTTCAAATGGACTTGAAAAATATTTAAATAAACAAAATGGAATTACAAATGCAAGTGTTAATTTAGTAATGGCAAATGCTACAATTGAGTATGATGAAAAAATTTTAAATCAACAAAAAATAGAAGAATTTGTAAAACAAGCAGGTTTTAAAAGTCTAGGAGAATTTAAAGAAATAAAAATAGAAAGTAAAAGTAAAAAAGAAAAAACAAAATTTATTATTTTTACAATACTAGCAATTCTTCTAATGTATATATCTATGGGACATATGCTTCATTTACCTACAATAGAAATAATAAATCCAAATATAAATGCAGTTAATTATGCTATTTGTTTATTTATATTAACAATAGCATTTATTATATATGGATTTGATATTTTAAAAAATGGTTATAAAAATTTAATTCATGGAACACCTAATATGGATACTTTAGTAGGAATAGGTGTACTTAGTAGTTTTTTATATAGCATATTTGGCACATATATGATTATAAAAGGAAATTACAACTATGTTATGAATTTATATTTTGAGTCTTCTGCAATTGTTATTTATTTTATAAAATTAGGAAGATATATTGACGAAATTAGTAAAGATAAAACAAAAGAAGCAATTAGCAAGTTAGTAAAAATAACACCAGAAACAGCAATTATTAAGAAAAATAATGTAGAAAAAGAAGTTACATTAGACGAAATTGAAAAAGGTGATATTGTTATTTCAAGACCTGGAGAAAAAATTGCAGTAGATGGCGAAATAATTTTAGGAAAAGCACATTTAGATGAATCTTTTATAACAGGAGAAAGTAAACCTGTTTCAAAAGAAATAGGAGCAAAAGTAATTGCAGGAAGTATGAATTATGATGGATATCTAGAATATAAAGCAGAAAAAATAGGAAAAGAATCAACAATATCAGAAATTGTTAGATTAGTAGTACAAGCAAGTAATACAAAAGCACCTATAGCAAAAATAGCAGATACTGTTTCAGGATATTTTGTACCAGCAGTAATACTAATTGCAATAATTACTTTTATAGTATATTTAATATTAGGCAATCAATTTAATACTGCACTTATAACCTTTGTTACAATATTAGTTGTAGCTTGTCCTTGTAGTTTAGGGCTAGCAACACCATTAGCAATTGTTGTAAGTGAAGGATTATGTGCAAGTAATGGAATTTTAGTAAAGAAAAGTGAAATATTAGAAAATGCCAAAAAAGTAGATACTATAATATTTGATAAAACTGGAACCTTAACTTATGGAAAATTAAAAATTGCAAAAATATTAAACTACAGTGATATGGAAAATAACAAATTATTACAATTGGTAGGAAGTTTAGAAAGTAAATCAACACATCCTATAGCTAAACCATTTATAGAATATTTAAAAGAAAACAAAATAGAAGAACTAGAAGTACATGACTTTGAAAACCTTTCAGGACATGGAATTGTTGGAAAAATACAAAATGAAGAAATAATTTTAGGAAATTCTAAAATTATAGATAAATATGAAATTGAAAATAAATATGTAGAAGACGAAAAAAAATTAGCCGAAAATGGTAATAGTATTATATATGTAGTAAAAGAAAAGCAAATAATTGCACTAATTGGACTAAATGATATAGTAAGAGATAATGCTAAAGAAGTAATAGATGTATTAAACAAAAATAAAATAGAAACAATTATGCTAACAGGGGATAACAAAGAAACAGCAGAAAAAATAGCAAAAGAAATAGGAATTACAAAAGTAATTTCAAATGTATTACCTGTAGAAAAAGCAAATATTGTAAAAAAATTAAAAGAAGAAAATAAATTTGTAATGATGTGTGGAGACGGAATAAACGATAGTCCAGCACTTGCTAATTCTAATATAGGCGTTAGTGTAAATAGTGGAACAGATATAGCAATGGATTCATCAGATGTTATATTAACTAGAAATAACTTAAATAGTATTATTAACTTAATAAATATAAGTAAAAAAACTGTAAGAAATATAAAGCAAAATCTATTTTGGGCATTTTTTTACAACTGTTTAATGATACCAATTGCAATAGGATTATTAAAACCTATAGGGATATCAATTAATCCTATGATAGCAAGTTTAGCAATGGTATTTAGCAGTATTACAGTAATATTAAATGCTTCAAGACTAAGAAATATAAAATTAAGTAAATGAAGTTGTAATAAATATGTGTTAATATAGAAAGAAAAATAAAATTATAAAATAAAAGAAAATTTAAAAATTCTATTGACAATAGAATTTTTAAAAAGTATAATACATTGTATACAATTTAATTTTATACAATAATAAAATATAAAAAGGAGAGAAAATTATGCAAATTTATGATTTTAAAGTAAAAGATAATAAAGGAAACGAAGTGAGCTTGGAAGATTATAAAGGAAAGGTTTTATTAATAGTAAACACAGCAACAGGTTGTGGATTTACACCTCAATATGACGGACTTCAAGATTTATATGAAAAATACAAAGATAAAGGATTTGAAATATTAGATTTTCCTTGTAATCAATTTGGAGAACAAGCACCAGGAACAGCAGAAGAAATAGAAAGTTTTTGTGATGCAAGATTTGGAATTACATTTAAACAATTTGCAAAAATAGATGTTAATGGAAAAAATGAAGAACCATTATACAAATACTTAAAATCTCAAAAGGGCGGAATTTTAGGAGAGAATATAAAATGGAATTTTACAAAATTTTTAGTAGATAAACAAGGTAATGTAGTAGAAAGATTTGGCTCAATGATTACTCCAGAAAAGATAGAAAAAGAAATTGAAAAGTTATTATAATAAGGAAGTGAGAGTAAAATGAAATACAATTTTAAAACAGAAAATACATGTTCACAAGAAATAGAATTTAATTTAGAAGGAAATATAGTAAAAAATATAAAATTTTTAGGTGGAGGATGTCCTGGAAATTTACAAGCATTACCTAGATTAGTAGAAGGAATGACTGTAGAAGAAATAGAGAAAAAAATAGGCGGAATAATTTGTGGAAGAAGAGGAACTTCATGCGCAGATCAATTAGCAAAAGCTGTAAGAAAAGCATATGAAGAATCTAAACTACAAGTTAAATAAAGGGAGAATATATGGAAAAAAATAATAATTTAAAATTGGAAAATCAAATATGCTTTCCACTATATGCTTGTTCAAAGGAAATAATAAAAAGGTATAAACCATTTTTAGATGAAATAGATTTAACATATACTCAATATATTACAATGATGGTACTTTGGGATAAGGAAAAAATTAATATTAAAGAATTAGGAGAATATTTATTCTTAGATTCAGGAACATTAACACCATTACTAAAAAAATTAGAAAGTAAAGGATATATTCAAAGACAGCGCTCAATAGAAGACGAAAGAAATGTTATTATAACAATAACAAAGTTAGGAATAGATTTACAAAACAAAGCAGAAAACATACCTTTACAAATGGGGCAATGTATAAAAATAGAAAAAGAAGATGCAATTCAACTATATAGAATACTCTATAAAATATTAGAGCAAATGAAAGATTAAAGCAGACTTTATAAAAGGTCTGCTTTAAAATAAATTATTAATATTAAGTTCAAATTCTTTTCCAGACAAATAATCTAAAGAAGAACCAGTGTGTTCAAAATTAAACTTTAACTTATAACTAACTAAATTTTGAGTTTTAGCTTTATATTTTTTATTAATTTCATTTATACCATATTTACCATCACCAATAATAGGAAAACCAATATGAGCAAGATGTGCACGAATCTGATGAGTTTTACCAGTATGTAAATTTACATCTAATAAACAAGTATTATCATCATATTTTTTTAATATAGTATATTCAGTAATAATTTTTACATAATTCTTTTTTGGGGTATCAGATATATATACAATAGACTTTGAAGCATCTTTAAAAAGGTAAGCCTCTAAAATAGAATTAGTTTTTTTAGGAATACCATAAACTCTACAAACATAATGCTTTTCAATTGTTCTATTTTTAAATTGTTCCAACATAAATTCTAAAGAAAAATTATTTTTTGCAAATAGAACAAGACCACAAGTATTTCTATCTAATCTATGACAAGGTAGTATAAAATCATATTTTTCTTCAAGCATAGAAGTTAAACTGTTAGGACCAGTAACTTCTAAATCAGAAGGTTTATCTACAATCAAAATATTATCATCTTCATAAATAATTTTAAAAGACTTAATAGGAAACAAAAAAGAATCACTAATATATACATCAATTGAATCACCAACAAAAACAGTAACATTTTCAGAGACTCTTTTTCCATTAACTTTTATATCCTTTTTACGAAGAGCTTTATATAAAGTGTTAGGACTAAGACTTTTAAAATTATATAAAATAAAACTATTCAATTTCTTATTATTAAATTTTTCATCTACAATTAAATTTCTCATAACAACATTATACAAGAAAAAAACTTATATTACAATAATTATGAATATCATTACTAAAAAATGTTACCTAAAAACACTAGTATAATAAGATAAAAACGAGTTCGACCTTGAGAAGCGACAGCGCCATAATGCTTTTGCTGAGAATAGTGTGTCTCTTCACTTGCTAAAACCAACTTGTCTAAAACGCCTTGGAGAACGGAATTTTTATCTTATTATACTAGTGCTTTATATAACAAACATATAAACAAATGTTTAATTATCTATTGTCTCAAAAAAAACATTATGATACAATATAGAAGATTTCAAAATAAGGAGTATATATGATAGATTTATCACAAGATGTAAAATATATAAAAGGTGTAGGACCTAATAGAGTAGTATTATTAAATAGATTAGGAATATATAATTTAAAAGATTTAATCACATATTATCCACGAGAACATGAAGATAGAAGCAAACCAACAAATTTATGTGATGTTATAGATGGAGAAGAAGTATTAATAGAAGCGGTTGCAGTATCTAGAGTTAATGAAATACGAACATCAAGGAGAAATATGACTATATATAAATTAATTGTTAGAGACCAAACAGCTACATGTACTATTACATGGTATAATCAAAGCTATTTAAAAAATAGATTCAAATTAGGAGAAAAATATACATTTTTTGGTAAAGTAAGTGTTAAAAATGGATTAATTCAAATGACAGCACCTGTATTTGATGATTATGGAAAAACGAAAAATACAGGAAAAATTATACCAATATATCCATTAACATATAATTTATCACAGAACACACTAAGACAAATAATAGAAAACGGATTAAAACAAGTAAATAATCAATTAGAAGAAACATTGCCAGAATATTTGTTAAAAGAATACAATTTATTAGATTTGAATTCTAGTATAAATAAAATACATTTCCCAAAAGATTTCAAAGAATACGAAACAGCAAGAAAAAGATTAGTATTTGAAGAATTACTTGGAATGCAATTAGCTTTGCTAAGCTTAAAAAATAAATATACAGTAAATGAAAAAGGAATAAGTTTTAGTAAAGATGTAAAAATGTCAGAAGTAATAAATACCTTACCATTCAATTTAACAAAAGCACAATTAAGAGTATTAGAAGAAATAGATAATGATATGGAACAAGATAAACCAATGAATAGATTATTACAAGGAGATGTTGGCTCTGGAAAAACAGTAGTAGCAATAATTGCAGCATATAAAGCTGTAAAAAGTGGTTATCAAATGGCAATAATGGCACCAACAGCAATACTTGCAGCACAACATATGGAGGAATTTACTAAAATACTAAGTAAATTTGGAATAAGATGTGAATTATTAATTAGTGCAATTACTAAAAAGAAAAAAACAGAAATTTTAGAAAAATTAAAACAAGGAGAAATAGATGTATTAATAGGAACACATGCAATGTTAGAAGAAAATGTTGAATTTAAAAATTTGGGATTAGTAGTAACAGATGAGCAACATAGATTTGGAGTAAGACAAAGACAAACAATATCTCAAAAAGGAAAAAATCCAGATGTACTTGTAATGACAGCAACACCAATTCCGAGAACTTTAGCACTAATTCTATATGGAGACCTAGATATATCTATAATAGATGAGCTTCCACCAAATAGAAAAAAGATAGATACATTTGCGGTAACAAAAGCACTAGAACAACGAGTAAACAACTTTGTAATAAAACAAATAGAAGAAGGAAGACAATGCTACATAGTATGTCCACTTGTAGAAGACAATGAAGAAATAAAAGCACAATCAGTTGTGGAACTAGCACGTAAATATAAAGAAGAAGTATTTAAGCAATATAAAGTTGAATATTTACACGGAAAAATGAAACCAAAAGAAAAAGACGAAATAATGGCAGAATTTAAAAATGGAAATATAGATATATTAATATCTACAACAGTAATAGAAGTAGGGGTTAATGTTCCAAATGCAAGCATAATGGTTGTAGAAAATGCAGAAAGATTTGGACTTGCACAACTACACCAACTAAGAGGAAGAGTTGGACGTGGAGAATATAAATCTTATTGTATATTAAAATATCAAGGAAATTCGGATGTAATAAGACAAAGAATGAAAGTAATGCAAGAAACAAATGATGGCTTTATAATATCAGAAAAAGACTTAGAATTAAGAGGTACAGGAGAATTTTTTGGAACAAAACAACATGGATTACCTGAATTTAAAATAGCTAATTTATTCGAAGATATGCCAATGCTAAAAAGTGTGCAAAGTTTGGCTTTAAAAATAATACAACAAGATCCTAAATTAGAAAATAGTGAAAATAAAAAATTACAAAAATTAGTTGATGACAAATTTGGCCAAAGACTAGAAATATAAGAAAAAGTTGAAAATATCTACTGGAAAAAATTGCAAATTGTATAATTTTATGATATAATATTTATGAAGTTATTAACATGATTAAACGAGTAAATTACTCGGTTTAAGGAGGAAAAAGTATGCGGACGAATGAATTAGTTGTATCAACAAGAGTGATTCCAATACTGGAATCCATCAACCTTTGCAAGAATAGCGAGGGTTACTTACCTTTAGTTGACTTCATAGTTTATGCTGGAGTAAATCCTGATGTTAGTTTCGATGATATTTTTACATATCTCGAAGGCAACCATTACATGAGAATACGAGCAGGACACGAAAAAACAAAAGAAACTATGTGCCAAATAATGGCAGAAACTGTACAATCAGCTCTTGAGCTTGGCAATCAGGCAGCATTATCAAGAGCAGAACTTTCTGAAGGAAAGGAAGTTTTGAGGGCATTAGAAAAAGCACATAAACAGACAGAACTGTTGAAGGTCTTGGGAGAAAAGTATGAAAGCTATTCACATGATGAAATAGTAGTGTACTATTTTACCAAGAAGATACTAAGGGCGGTAACAAAAGTACAGATTGAGGAAGCACTCGAGCGGATGAATTCTTGGACAAATCCTAAAACTGATGAGGTTAAAGAACAGTTTGATGAAATTTCGAAAACAATATTTCAGAGGACACGGAATGAAGGAATTGAATTTTTGACAACATCAGAAGAGGAAATCGAGGCATATGTTAAAAACTTTTAAAGGGGTAGCAAATTGCTACTCCTTTCCTTTTGCTCTACAAAAATTTTTGAAAAGTTTAATAATAAATCATAAGTATAATAAGCTAAACTTGACAAAAGTATAATTAGAAATTATTATATAGATAATAATAAAAAAAGGATGTAGATAATATGTTAAAAACAATTTTATTAATAATAGGAGTTTTATCAGCACTTTTAGGAGTAATAATGGTTTATGATGCACGAAACTTAACAAAAAAACTATTTGGATTTGGAGACCAAAATGAAGCTACAAGTGGTCTAAAAATATTAGGATTTTTTATAGCAATTATTGGTGCATTAGTAATTTATTTTAACATTTAATCTTGACAATGCTAGAAAATACTGTATAATAAATATATTATATAAAAAACTAAGAAAAAGAGGAGTAATTTGTACTTACTATTAGGGAATAGAAATCGTAGACTGAAAGTTTCTATAAGAAAAAGGCAAATGAAGGTAGCTTTTGAGTTAATAAGTTGAAAAAACAGTAAACTTATTCGTATAAGCCACGTTATAGGCTAATTAAGAAATTATAGAAATATAATAAATTAAGGTGGTACCGTGAAGAAGACTTCGCCCTTATACAGGGGCAAAGTCTATTTTTGCATGTATATAGAAAGGAAAGTGATTATTATGGAAAAACACAAATTAAACGACAAATATGAACCAAAGAAATTTGAAGAAGATTTATATAAGGAATGGGAAGAAAAAGGTTATTTTAAACCTACTAAAAACAAAGAAAAGCCAAATTATTGTATTATGATGCCACCACCAAATGTAACAGGAAAATTGCATATGGGTCATGCATTAGATGATACAATACAAGATATATTAATTAGATTTAAAAGAATGCAAGGATATAACACTTTGTGGTTACCAGGATCTGACCATTCTGCAATTGCAACAGAAGCAAAAGTTGTAGAAAAATTAAAAAAAGAAGGAAAAGATAAAAAAAGTTTAGGAAGAGAAAAGTTTTTAGAAGAAGCATGGAATTGGACTAAGATTTATGGAGACACAATACAAAATCAGCAAAGAAAATTAGGATGTTCTTGCGATTGGGAAAGACGTAGATTTACATTAGATGAAGGACTTACAGAAGCAGTATTAACAGAATTTATTAACCTATATAATGATGGTTTAATATATAAAGGAAAGCGAATGATAAATTGGTGTCCAAATTGTAATACATCTATTTCAGATGCAGAAGTAGAATATGAAGAAGAACCATCTCATTTATGGCATATTCGTTATCAAATTAAAGGAGAAAAAGAACGTTATGTAATAGTTGCTACAACAAGACCAGAAACAATGCTTGGAGATACAGCAGTAGCAGTACATCCAGATGACGATAGATATAAAGACTTAATAGGAAAAACTTGTATATTGCCTATTATGAACAAAGAAATACCAATAATAGCAGACGAATTTGTAGAAAAAGAATTTGGAACAGGATGTGTAAAAATTACACCAGCACATGACCCAAATGACTACGAAGCAGGATTAAGACATAATTTAGAAATTGTAGAAGTATTTGATAGCTGTTCTATAATGGGGGATTTAGTACCAGAATATAAAGGTCTAAAAGCAATAGAAGCTAGAAAATTAATAGTAGAAAAATTACAAGAACTAGGGGCATTAGTAAAAATAGAAGACTATATGCATAATGTAGGAAAATGCTATAGATGTCATAGTACAATAGAGCCAAGAATATCAGAGCAATGGTTTGTAAAAATGAAAGAATTGGCAGAACCAGCAATAAAAGCTGTAAAAGAAGATGATGTAAAATTTGTACCAAAAAGATATGAAAAAACATATTTCAATTGGCTAGAAAATATACAAGATTGGTGTATATCTAGACAAATTTGGTGGGGACATAGAATACCAGCATATTATTGTCAAGAATGTGGACACATAAATGTAGCTAAAACATTACCAGAAAAATGCGAAAAATGTGGATGTACTAACCTAAAACAAGATGAAGATACACTAGACACATGGTTTAGTTCTGCACTATGGCCATTTTCAACACTAGGTTGGCCAAATATGAAAAGTGAAGACTTAAAGGAATTTTATCCAACAAATGTATTAGTAACAGGATATGATATTATTTTCTTCTGGGTTGTAAGAATGGTATTTTCAGGATTATATGCAATGAAACAAAAGCCATTTTCAGATGTATTAATACATGGAATTATAAGAGACAGTCAAGGAAGAAAAATGTCAAAAAGCTTAGGAAATGGAATTGATCCAATAGATATAATAAATCAATATGGAACAGATGCACTTAGATTTTCTGTAATATCAGGAACAACAATGGGAAATGATATTAAATATATGCCAGAAAAACTAGAACAAGCATCAAATTTCGCAAACAAAATTTGGAATGCAGCAAAATTTATTAATATGAGTGCAGTATCAGATGAAGAAGTTATAAAATTCAAAGAAAATAACTTTGATGTTAATACTAATTCATATAAAGAAAATGCACTAAAAATAGAAGATAAATGGATTATAAGCAAATTAAATAAATTAATAACAGACATAACAACAAACATAGAACAATATGAATTAGGAGTAGCATTAGATAAAATATATAGTTTTATATGGGACGAATTTTGCAATTGGTATATAGAAATAGCAAAAATAAGATTAAATGGAGAAGATGCAGAGGACAGAATAAGAGTAAAATATGTATTAGACTATGTATTCTCAATATCAATGAAACTATTACATCCATTTATGCCATTTGTAACATCAGAAATTTATAAAAGCTTAGTACAGTATAATGATAAAGAACTAATGGTATCAGACTGGCCAAATAGTTACAAAACATTAAACTTTGAAAAAGAAGAAGAGTTTATAGAAAAATTAAAACAAATTATAGTAGAAATAAGAAATATTAGAAACGAAAAACATATACATCCAACAAAAAAAGCAGAATTAATATTTGTAACAAATAAATATGCAAATGAAATAAAACAATCAGAAAAAATGCTATTAAAATTAGGATTTGGTTCAGAAATAAAAGTACAAGAAAATAATGCACAAATTCCAGAAAATTCTTTAAATATAATTGCAGATGAAATAGCTTTATATATGCCTACAGAAGGCCTAATAGATTTTAAAGCTGAAATAGAAAGATTAGAACAAGAAAAACAAAGATTAGAAGCGGAAGTAGCACGTTCAACAAAAATGTTATCAAATCAAGGATTTATTAGCAAAGCACCAGAAGCAAAAATACAAGAAGAAAAAGAAAAATTAAACAAATATCAAGAAATGCTAAATAGTACAATAGAAAGATTAGAAAAAATAAATAAATAGATAGATAAGATAAGGTAAAAATAAATTTTTGCCTTGTCTTTATTTTTTGTAAAAATATCATATAAATCTTCAAAAAATGCTTGACAAAGCATAAAAAATAGTGTAAAGTATATTAGCATTACATTTTAAAAGAGGTAATAGTATGGAAAAAAATGTTAAAGTTAGTATGCTATGCCAAATATATGGCAAACTTTTAACTGATAAACAATATAATTTCATAAACGATTACTATAATAATGATTATTCTCTATCTGAAATTGCTGAAAATTATGGAATTACAAGACAAGCAGTTAGAGATAATATTGTGAAGGGGGAAAAGAAACTTTTCGAATACGAAGAAAAGCTAGAAATTATGAAAAAGACACTTAATCAAGAACAACAAATGGTAAAGATACTTTCTGAATTAGCAAAAATTCAAACTAAATACTCTGATAAAAAAATAGCTAGCATTTTGGAAAATGTTAAAAAAGAATTAAATTTTCTAGTATAATTTAACTCTTTTGTTAGGAGGAAGAAATGGCATTTGAAGGATTATCTTCAAAATTACAAGACATAACAAGAAAGTTTAGAGGAAAAGCAAGAATTACAGAACAAGACCTAAAAGAAATGCTAAGAGAAGTAAAATTAGCACTTTTAGAAGCTGATGTTAATTATAAAATTGTTAAAGATTTTGTTTCAACGATTCAAGAAAAAGCTTTAGGTCAAGATGTGTTAAAGTCATTAACACCAGGACAACAAGTAATAAAAATAGTAAAAGACGAATTAGTAGAATTGTTAGGTGGAACTGAAAGTAAAATTAATTTTACTCCAAATCCGCCAACAATTATAATGCTTGTTGGACTACAAGGTTCTGGTAAAACTACAACAGCAGGAAAGTTAGCAAATCTTTTAAGAAAACAAGGAAAAAATCCATTACTTGTTGCATGTGATGTTTATAGACCAGCAGCAATTAAGCAACTAGAAGTAGTAGGAAAACAATTAAATATTCCAGTTTATTCTAATACGGAGTCTAAAGATGTAGTGCACATAGCAAAACAAGCATTAAATGTAGCTATATCTAAATTAAATGATGTAGTTATTATAGATACAGCTGGTAGACTTCATATAGATGAGCAATTAATGGATGAACTAAAAAATCTAAAATCAAATTTAAAACCTCATGAAATTTTATTAGTAGTAGATGCTATGACAGGTCAAGATGCTGTTAATGTTGCAACATCATTTAATGAAGCTGTTGGAATAGATGGAGTTGTACTTACAAAATTAGATGGTGATACACGTGGTGGTGCAGCATTATCTGTAAAAAAAGTAACTTCAAGACCAATAAAATTCGCTGCTACAGGTGAAAAATTAAGTGATATTGAAACCTTCCATCCAGATAGAATGGCATCTAGAATTCTTGGAATGGGAGATGTACTATCAATTATAGAAAAAGCAGAAGAAGCTTTTGATGAAGAACAAGCTATAGAACTTGAAAAGAAATTAAGAAAGCAAGAATTTGATTTAGATGATTATTTAGCACAAATAAAGCAAATGAAAAAGATGGGTTCATTTTCATCAATATTAAAAATGCTTCCAGGGATGAACAAAATGAAAGACTTAAATATAGATGATAAAGAATTTGTTAAAATAGAAGCAATAATATCTTCTATGACTAAAAAAGAAAGAAAAAATCCTAAAATATTGAATGCTTCACGAAGAAGAAGAATTTCACAAGGTTCAGGACGCTCTGTTCAAGAAATTAATAAATTTATGGATTCTTTTGAACTAACACAAAAAATGATGAAGAAAATGAAAACAGATAAAAGTATGAAAAAAATGCTAAATGGAATAGACATGAAAGATTTGAAAAATTTTAAAATGTAAATAATACTATAATATATATGTATATTTAAATAAATTTTGGGAGGTGATTTTAATGGTAAAAATAAGATTACAAAGAGTGGGTGCAAAAAAAGCTCCTTTCTATCATATAGTAGTAGCAGATTCAAGAAGAGCTAGAGATGGAAAAATAATTGAACAAATAGGAACATACAATCCAATGACAGAACCATCTACTATACAATTAGATAAAGAAAAAGTTGCAACATGGATAAAAAATGGTGCAAAACCAACAGACACAGTAAAAGCATTAATAGAAAAAGCTAACTAGGAGGAGGCAAAGAAATGAAAGAAATTCTAGAAATTGTAATTAAAAGTTTAGTTGATTCTCCAGAAGAAGTTTCAATTAATGAAAAAGAAAATGAAGGTGCAATAGTTTATGAAGTAAAAGTTGCTTCAACAGATATGGGAAAAGTAATAGGAAAACAAGGAAGAATGGCAAAATCTATTAGAACTGTTATAAAAGCTATTGCAACAAAACAAGAACAAAAAGTAAGTATTGAATTTGTAGATTAGGAGTAATATGGAGCAAGTATTAGAAATTGGTCAAATTGTTAATACATATGGAATTAAAGGATTTTTAAAAGTAGTTCCATATACAGATGACCTCCAAAGATTTAAAAATCTAAAAACAATATATATACAGCTAAAGAATGAATTAAAACAATTTAATGTAGAAGAAGTAAAATTTAGTAAGAACCTAGTTTTATTAAAATTACAAGGAATTGATGATATTAATATTGCAGAAACTTATAAAAATTGTTATGTAAAAATAGAAAGAAAAGATGCAATAAAATTAGAAGAAAATTCATACTTCATAGTAGACTTAATAGGAATTAATGTTTATACAGAACAAGAACAACTATTAGGAAAGATAGAAGATGTGTTTTCAACTAAAGCAAATGATATATATGTTGTAAAAGATGAATTTGGAAAACAAATATTATTACCAGCTATAAGTGAAGTAATTAAAAATGTAGATGTTAAAAATAAAAAAATGACAGTACATTTAATTGAAGGACTGTAGGAGGAAACATGAAATTTGATGTTTTAACTCTTTTTCCAGAAATGTTTGATGCACTAAATAAAAGTGTAATAGGAAAAGCAATTGAAAATGAATTAATACAAATAGATTTAATAAATATTAGAGACTTTTCAAAAGATAAGCACAAAAAAGTAGATGATACTCCATATGGTGGAGGAGCTGGAATGGTACTAAAACCAGATGTAGTATATGATGCATATACATCTGTATATGAAAAAAATGCTAAAGTTATTTATTTATCTCCACAAGGTAAAAAATTAAATCAAGAAAAAGTAATAGAACTTAGTAAGTACAATCATTTAATACTATTATGTGGACATTATGAAGGCATAGACCAAAGAGTTATAGATGAAATTGATTGTGAAGAAATTTCTATTGGGGATTATGTTTTAACTGGAGGAGAAATACCAGCAATGGTATTAATAGATAGTGTTTCAAGGTATATTGAGGGAGTTATAAATAGTGAATCGGTACAAGAAGAATCTTTTTCTGATGGTTTACTAGAATATCCACAATATACAAGACCAGAAATATTCAGAGGCAAAGAAATTCCAGAAATCTTAAAAAGTGGGCATCATGAAAATATAGAAAAATGGAGAAGAAAAGAAGCATTAAAAAATACATACTTAAAGAAACCTGAACTTTTAGAAAAAGCAAATTTAAGTACAGAAGATATTGAATATATAAAATATTTAAAAAAAGAAAATTAAAAGAAGGAGGATAATATTCAAAATGGATATAATTAAATCTATAGAACATGAACAACAAAAAAGTAAAGTTCCTGTATTAAATGTTGGAGATACTGTAAGAGTTCATGTTAGAATTAAAGAAGGAAACAGAGAAAGAATACAAGTATTTGAAGGAATTATAATTAAAAAACAAGGTGGAGGTTCAAATGAAACATTTACAGTAAGAAGAATATCTTACGGTGTAGGTGTAGAAAAAACATTTTTACTTCATTCACCATTAGTAGAAAAAGTAGAGGTAGTAAGAGTAGGTAAAGCAAGACGTGCTAGACTATTCTACTTAAGAGACAGAGTAGGTAAAGCATCTAAGACAAAAGAAAAAATAGGTGCAAGAATTGAAACTAAAGAAGTTGTTGTTAAAGAAGACATGACTGAAGTTCCAGAAACAGAAGAGCAAGTTGAAGCTCCAGCAATAGAAACAACTGAAGTAGTTGAACAAGAAGTTGTAGATACAGTTAAAGAAGAACCAGTAGCAGAAGTAGAAGAAAGCCCAAAAGCTGAAGAAGTAGTTGAAACTCCAGTAGAAGAAGCAAAAGAAGCTGAACAAACAACTGAAACTGAAGAAAATAAATAATATAAAATAAACTATAAAAAGGGGAAATTTTTTAATTTCTCTTTTTTTTATATAATAGGAAAGTTCTACTTTCCTATTATATAAAAAAATAACATTGCACAGAAAATTTACTTTGTAAATTTTCGCGTCAACAAATCTTTCGCTTCTTTGAGACCTTGAATTTAGATAGCAAACTTTAAGATGTAGAGAAAAGGTCTCGCGAATCGAGATTTGTTCTGTTATATAAATCGTAAAAAAAGATAGAATCATGTTGAAAAAAGTAAAAGGGATTGATATAATTTAAGCATTAAGGAGAGAAAAAAATGTCAATTATAGAAGTTAAAGATTTAGTAAAAACATATAAAATTATCCAAAAAGAAGATGGACTAAAAGGATATATTAAGAATTTAATAAAACCAAAATATAATGAAATAACAGCAGTTAAAGGAATAAATTTTAATATAAACGAAGGGGAATTGGTAGGTTATATTGGAGAAAATGGAGCAGGAAAATCGACTACAATAAAAATGCTTACTGGTTTATTAAGTCCTACATCTGGTAAAGTTATAGTTAATGGAATTGTGCCAAATGAAAAAAGAATAGAAAATAATAAAAATATAGGTGCAGTATTTGGACAAAAAACGCAGTTATGGTGGGATTTACCTGTAATTGAATCTTTTAGGCTAATTAAAAAAATGTATAAAATACCAGAAAATGAATATAGAAAAAACTTAAAAAAATTTACAGAGATTTTAGATTTAGAAGATTTATTAGAAAAACAAGTTAAAAACTTAAGCTTAGGTCAGAAAATGAGATGCGAAATTGCAGCTACTTTTTTACATAATCCTAAAATAGTATATTTAGATGAGCCAACAATAGGTTTAGATGTTTTTGTAAAAGAAAATATAAGAAAATTTATTAAAGATATAAATAAAGAAAAGAAAACAACTGTAATTTTAACAACACACGACTTAAAAGACATAGAGGATGTATGTGATAGAATAATACTATTAGACAAAGGAAAAATAATTTATGATGGAGAAAAACAAAAATTTAAAGATACTTATGGAAAATATGTTATTGCTGAGTTTATAATAAACTCAAAAAATAGAACTATATCAAATTTAGATAATGCTACAATATTAGAAGAGAACGAAAAAAGTTTGAAAGTTAAGTTTATGCACAATGAAACTACTATAGTTAAATTAATGAATGAAATAAGTAATTATTGTATAATAGAAGATATACATATAAAAGAAGCAGAATTAGAGGATATATTAAAAGAAATATATAAAGGAGCTCACAAATGTTAAAAAGCATGTTAGCATTAGGAAAAATGCAATTTTATCAATATAATATATATAAATCAAATTTCTATTTATTTACATTAAATAGAATTGTTGAAATAGTAGTCTATATTTTTGTATGGCAAGCTATATATACTCAAACAGGAAATGCAGGAGGATATACAATAGCACAAATGATTACATATTATATTTTAGTGTTTACATTAAGCTCATTAAGTTGTTGGGGCGTAAACGAAGATATGGCACATTCTATTAGAAATGGAAATATTAATAAAGAACTTTTAAACCCATTATCATATTTTCAATATTATTTTGGAGTAAATATTGGAGAAATGGGATTTGCTTTAGTAACCGGAATCGCAACATTTATTATATGCAGTTTGGTTTGGGGCATTACTGTACCAGTTAGTTTTATAAATTTTTTATTATTTATCACGATAATATTATTAGGAATTCCAATTACATTCTTTTTTACAATGATAACTGGTACATTTGGATTTTATAGCAGTTCTATATGGGGAATGCAAATACTAAGAAAATCTATTATATCAATCTTTTCTGGAATTATTGCACCAATAACTTTATTTCCTAAATGGTTTCAAAATATAGCTAACATATTGCCATTTAAAGAACTAATATATACCCCTATAAATATATGGCTAGGACAAATTACAGTTAACGAAATAATATTTGTTATTTTAAAACAAGTAATTTGGATTGGTATATTATATTTAGTAGCTAAATTATTTTTTAATCATGCAATAAAAAAAGTTACAATAAACGGAGGTTAAAATGACAAAAATAATTCATAATATTA
Source organism: uncultured Clostridia bacterium (assembly GCA_947630065.1). Taxonomy (GTDB): domain Bacteria; phylum Bacillota; class Clostridia; order TANB77; family CAG-508; genus RGIG8482. The sequence goes on along the minus strand of CANRGE010000011.1, from coordinate 20,749 downwards.
GTTTATATTTTTCATTTTTAAAAGCATCATTAAAAGAAATGCTAATTTATAGATTAGATTGTATTGTTGGTATGATTTCTCAGATAGTTACGCAATTAGTAGAAATTATATTTATATGGATAGTATTTCAAAATACAGATAATTTAGCTGGGTGGAATTTTATGCAAATACTTTTATTGTATGGAGTAACACTAATATCAATAGGAATTTCTGATTTCTGTTTTGATGCATTATATGATATTGGACCTAAATATATAAGAGAGGGAGAATTTGATAAAATTCTATTAAGACCAGTTCATCCATTAATATCTATAATTGGATCATCAAAAGAATTTACAGCACTTGGCTATTTTGGACTAGGATTATTTTTAACAATTACAATGTTAATAAAACTTAGCATTCCTATTACTATAATTTTGGTACTAAAAATAATATTTTTTAGTATAATTGGAGCTGCTATTATAGGAGCAATAAACACAATATTTAGTATTGCATCATTTTGGACATACAGATCAAATGAAGTTATTTGGTCATTTTATAGAATATATACATTTGCACAATATCCAATAGATATATACAACAAATTTATAAAAGTGTTAATAACAGTAATTTTACCTTTTGCTTTTGTTGCATATTATCCTTCAATGAACTATTTAGGAATGAACTCAAATATGATTTATATATCTCCAATAATTATGATTGTTCTATGGATAATAGCAATTAAACTATGGAATTTAGCATTAAATAAATATAGAAGTACAGGTACTTAAAAGTTAAATGTTAATATATAATGATAAAGTTAATTGCTCGAGAGTATGGTAATAATAAAATAAAAAACGAGTTCGACCTTGAGAAGCGATAGCGCCATAATGCTTTTGCTAAGAATAGTGTGTCTCGTTATTTGTTAAAACCAATTTATCTAAAACGCCTTGGAGAACGGAATTTTTTATTTTATTATTACTATACTTTTTATATATGGTACTATTATAATATTAACATTTAAATGAAAAAATTTATAAAACTACTTGTAAAAAAAAGAAAAAAGTGCTAATATATTATTTAATTATTAAAAACTATAAAAAGGACACGGCAATAAAGTAAAAGTTTAAAGAGAGCTAGAGCTTGCTGAAAATCTAGTAACATAATAATTTATTTGTTATCACCTTTTTGTTATTTATCTGAATAAAATAGTAAGATAAATCGTATAACTTGCGTTATAAAGTTATTTTAGAGAGAAATTTTATTATTTCTAATATAGGTGGTACCGCGGAATTAAAAGCTATTTCGTCCTAGTATATAGGATAAATAGCTTTTTTAATATAATAGGAAAGTAGAACTTTCCTATTATATTAAAAAATAACATTGCACATGTATATAAATTAATAAATAATAAGGGGGAATATAAAATGTGTGAAGAAAAAAAGGATTATGGAAAAACACTTAATTTGCCAAAAACAGACTTTCCAATGAGAGCAAATTTACCAGAAAATGAACCAAAAATACTAGAAAAAGTATTTGAAAATGGTTTATACGAAAAAATGTTAAAGAAAAACGAAGGACATAAGAGTTTCATTTTACATGATGGACCACCATATGCAAATGGAGAAATTCATATAGGTCACGCCCTAAATAAAATATTAAAAGATACTATAGTAAGATATAAAACATTACAAGGTTTTTATAGTCCATATATACCAGGCTTTGATACTCATGGTATGCCAACAGAAAAAAAGGCAATAGAAAAATTAGGATTAAATAGAGACGAAATACCAGTAACACAATTTAGAGATACTTGTAAAAAATTCACAATGGACTATAAAGATAAGCAAATAGAAGGATTTAAAAGACTAGGTGTATTAGGAGATTGGGAAAATCCATATATAACATATCAACCACAAGTAGAAGCAAAACAAATTGGTGTTTTTGCAGATATGTATAAAAAAGGTTATATATATAAAGGATTAAAACCTGTTTATTGGTGTACAGACTGTGAAACAGCTTTAGCAGAAGCTGAAATAGAATATAAAGACATAAATTCACATACAGCATATGTAAAATTCCCAGTAGAAGATTCAAAAGGATTATTCGATAAAGAAAACACATATTTTGTAATATGGACAACAACTCCATGGACATTACCAGGAAATATGGGAATTACAATTGGACCAGATTTTGATTATGCTATAGTAAATGCAGGGAAAGAAAAATATATTATAGCAAATGAGCTTGTAGATAAAGTGATGCAAATAGCTGACATTAAAGAATATAATGTAGAAAAAGTTTTCCAAGCAAAAGAATTAGAAGGAGTAATATGTAAACATCCATTTCTAGATAGAACTTCTAGAGTTGTATTAGGAAGTGATGATACAATTTTAGTTGAATTAGGTACAGGTACAGGAGCAGTTCATACAGCACCAGGATATGGTAAAGAAGACTACTTGTGCGGACTAAAAAATGGATTAGACATAGTAGTAACTGTAGATGCAAAAGGACATCAAACAGAAGAAGCAGGACCATTTGCAGGAATGTATTATGCAAAATCAGATAAAGAAATAATAAATTGGTTAGCTGAACATAATTATTTATTAGCTGCAAAAGATGTAATGCACTCATATCCACATTGTTGGAGATGTAAAAAACCAGTAATATATAGAGCTACAAGTCAATGGTTTGCATCTGTAGATGGATTTAGGAAACAAACTTTAGAAGCAGTAAAAACAGTAAAATGGTATCCTGCTTGGGGAGAAGAAAGAATTACAAAAATGCTAGAAGATAGAAACGATTGGTGTATTTCAAGACAACGTACATGGGGTGTACCAATACCAATTTTCTATTGTAAAAACTGTGAAGCAGAATATGTAACAGAAGAAAGCTTGAAAAAAATACAAGAAATAGTACACGAACATGGAACTAATGCATGGTATGAATTATCAGAAGAAGAATTAATGCCAAAAGGAGCAAAATGTGCAAAATGTGGTTGTACAGAATTTAAAAAAGAAACAGATATTATGGATGTGTGGTTCGATTCAGGTTCAACACACGAATCAGTTGTAGCAGAAAGAGGACTACCAGAGCCAGATTTATACTTAGAAGGTAGTGACCAATATAGAGGTTGGTTCCAATCATCACTATTAACATCTATAGCAACAAAAGGAAAAGCTCCATATAAAGAAGTTCTAACACATGGATATACAGTAGATGAACAAGGAAGAAAAATGTCTAAATCAATAGGAAATGTTATAGCACCACAAGAAATAATAAAAGATGCAGGAGCAGATGTACTAAGATTATGGGTATTATCTTCAGATTACAAATCAGATGTAAGTATATCTAAAAACATAATAAAACAAGTAACAGAAGTATATAGAAAAATAAGAAATACAGCAAGATACATCTTAGGAAATATATCAGACTATGATGTAGAAAATCCAGTACCATATGAGCAATTACAAGAAATAGACAAATGGGCACTAACAAAATTAAATAAATTAATAAAAGATTGTACGAAAGCATATGAAACATATGATTTTCATGATGCATATAGAGCATTAAATAACTTCTGCGTAACAGATATGAGCAATTTATATCTAGATATAATAAAAGATAGACTATATACTTACAAAAAATCTTCTATAGAAAGAAGAGCAGCACAAACAACAATGTACGAAATACTATCAGCACTTGTAAGAATATTAGCACCAATGACATGTTTCACAGCAGAAGAAATATGGGAATTTATGCCACATAAAAAAGGAGAAAATACAGAAAGTGTAATGTTAAGTGAGTGGCCAGAAGCAAATTCTAAATACGATAACGAAGAAATATCAAAAAAATGGGATAAAATAATAGAATTAAAAGAAGATGTAGCAAAAGAATTAGAATTAGCCAGAGCAGAAAAAATAATAGGACATTCATTAAATGCAAAAGTAACATTATATGCAGATGGTGAAAATTATGAATTCTTAAAACCAATGGAAGACTTATTAATGACTGTATTTATAGTATCAGGGGTAGAAGTAATTAAAAACTCTAGAAAAGATGAAGAAGCTAAAATAGGAATAAAAGTAGAAGTAGCAAAAGGCGAAAAATGTGAAAGATGCTGGATGTATTCAGAAACAGTAGGACAAGATAAAGAAAATCCAACAATATGCAAAAGATGTAGTGAAAATTTAGAATAAAAATGATATAATCTAAAATAGGAAAATAAAATTTCCTATTTTAGATTAATATATATTTATTATAGGGGTAAGAAAACTAAGCTCGTGACTAAAAAATAAGAAAATATTGGGGCATCGCCAAGCTGCTGAGGCTGTTGGAGCAAAGCGACTTACAGCCACAGTATGCAGCGAGCGAAGCGAGTCGCTGGTAAGTGACTAGCTCGTGACTAAAAAATAAGAAAATATTGGGGCATCGCCAAGCGGTAAGGCATCGGACTCTGACTCCGACATTCCTGTGTTCGAATCACAGTGCCCCAGCCACTAAATTAAAAAGTTTTCCAAAGGCATGCCTTTGGAAAACTTTTTTACCCTAATTTTATTAATTCCTCAACTATTTGAATAGCATTAGTTGCAGCACCTTTACGAACATTATCTGCAACAACCCATAAATTTAGTCCATTTTTTATACTAAAATCTCGTCTAATTCTTCCAACATAAACTTCATTATGCCCAGAAGCAATTGTTGCAAGAGGATAGACACTATTTTTTATATCATCCATAACTATAATTCCAGGAGAGTTTTTTAATAAATCAAAAACTTCATCTAATTCAAAACTATTTTCAAATTCTATATTAATACTTTCACTATGACAATTCATAACTGGAACTCTGACAGTAGTTGCTGTTATGTTCAAATCTTCATTTCCTAATATTTTTCGTGTTTCGTTAATCATTTTTTCTTCTTCTTTTGTATAACCATTATCCAAAAATACATCAATTTGTGGTAAGCAATTGTTAAAAATAGGATATGGAAACTTTGATGGAGCTAATCCCTTCATAGTATTATTAAGATCTGTAATGCCTTTCCATCCAGCTCCAGAAACAGCTTGATAAGTAGAATATACAATTCTTTTGATTTTGTATTTATCGTCAAGGACTTTTAAAGGAACAACAGCTTGTATTGTAGAACAATTAGGGTTAGCAATAATTCCATGATTTTTAGATATTTCGCTTGCATTAACTTCTGGAACAACTAAAGGAACATCTTTATCCATTCTAAAAGCACTGCTATTGTCAACAACAATACAACCTTTTGAAGCAGCTATAGGTGAATATTTTTTAGAAGTTTCTCCACCGGCAGAGAAAATTGCAAAATCAAATCCTTCATCAAAAGAATTTTCAGTTAATTCTCTAACAACATAATCCTTTCCCATAAATTGTATAGTTTTACCTTTAGATTTAGAAGAAGCAAAAAATACATATTCAGAGATTGGTAATTTTTTCTCTTCTAATACTTTTAGTGCAGTTTGCCCTACAAGGCCGGTAGCACCAACAACCGCTAACTTATATGTTTTGTCTTTCATAGATTATAACACCTTCTTTTAAACAAAGAATAGAAATTATAATTATACTTTCTATAACTTACGTACATATTATATGACATAAAAGGAAAAAATGAAATAAAAAATTAAAAGATTGACTAAAATAAATATAAGATATAAAATAAAAAAGTCTAGAAAAGTTTATATAAAAAAGGAATGTGATTATATATGAAAATTAAATTTAAGGAAAAAATATATGAAGCTGAAAAAGGCACAAAAGTAAAAGATTTACTAGCAGATGAAATAAAAAATGCTAAACAAAAAGTTATGGCAATAAAATGTGATAATAAGATAGAAAGTTTAAATTACGAAATAGAAAAAGATTGCACAATAGAGCTAATAGATTTAAATTCTAAAGATGGTATGATGATATACATAAGAGGAATAATGTATATTATGTCAAAAGCATTTAATGAATTATATCCAAATTCTTTAATTTTAGTGAATTATCAATTATCAAATTCAATGTTTTGTGAATTAGAAAATGAAAACGTAACAGAAGAAATGATAGGCAATGTGAGAAAATATATGAAAGAAATAATAAATAAAGATTTGCCTATTAGAGAAGTAAAAATGACTAGAGAAGAAGCAGAAGAATTTTATGCAAAAGAGAAAACTTTAAAAGGAAAAATACAATTAGATAAAGAACATGAAGAAGGAGCAGCACTTCATTTTTGCGAAGACTATTATAATTATTTTTTTGGAACAATGCCAATATCAACATCCTATACACAAGTTTTTGATATATTAAAATATAGGAATGGATTTATAGTAAGATATCCAAATTGGAAAACACCAGGACAATTGGCACCTTTTATTGAAAATAAAAAATTATTATCTACACTACAAGAATATGAAGACATATATAAGTTTATAGGAATAAATACAATTTACAAATTAAATAGAGAAGTTGAAAGAGATAATGGAAAAGAAGCAATTTTGTTATCTGAAAGCTTACACGATAAAAAAATAGTAGAAATTGCAGATAATATAGTAAAAAATAAAGACGTAAAAATGGTATTAATAGCAGGCCCATCGTCTTCTGGAAAAACTACATTTGCTAAAAAATTAGCAACACAATTAAAACTAAATGGATTAAATCCATTAACTATATCAGTAGATAATTATTTTGTAGAAAGAGCAGATACACCAAGAGATGAGTTTGGCAATTACGATTTTGAATGTATAGAAGCACTTGATTTAGATTTATTTAATAAACATTTAGTACAATTATTAAATGGAGAAGAAATTAAAGTTCCAACATTTGATTTTAAAGTAGGAACAAAAATATATACAGGCAAAACAATGAAACTAGGAAAAAATGATATATTAGTTATAGAAGGAATACACTGCTTAAATGATAGGCTAACATCATCAATAGCAGCATCTCAAAAATATAAAATATATATAAGTGCATTAACTGTGCTAAATATAGACTATTATAATAGAATATCTACAACAGATACTCGTTTAATAAGAAGAATAGTAAGAGATAATCAATTTAGAAGTTATGATGCAAAACATACAATTAAAATGTGGTATTCTGTAAATAGAGGAGAAGAGAGATATATTTATCCATATCAAGAACAAGCAGATAGTATGTTTAATTCATCATTAATATATGAATTAGGAGTACTAAAAAATTATGCAATACCATTGTTGGATGAAATTAAAGAAACAGATGCCGAATATTCAGAAGCACTAAGAATAAAAAATTTACTATCATATTTTAAATCTATACCAGAAGATGAAATACCAAAAACATCATTATTACGAGAATTTATAGGAGGAAGCACTTTTGAAGAATAAAAGGGAAGAAACACATATAAGTAGATTTACACAAAAAGATGAAGAATTTATTTGTAGCAATTGTGGAAAAAAAGTATCTAAATTAGGATATACAAGTAGAAACCATTGCCCATATTGCTTACATTCAAAACATGTAGATATAAATCCTGGAGACAGGCAAGAAACTTGTCATGGTGATTTAGAACCTGTGAGCATGGAAATAGACTCTAAAAAAGGATATATAATAATACACAAATGTAAAAAATGTGGAGCAATAAGAAAAAATAAAGCTGCAAAAGATGACAATATTGACTTGATTATTAAATTGAGTAGCAACCCGTTATAAAATAACAAAAATTCAATTTTAACAACCTAAAAATACACGAAAATTTACCAAAATTTGACTAAATAGGTAAAATATGGTATAATTAATAATTGATATGTGTAAAACATATTGGAAAGGATGTTAAAAATGAATAATAATAAGGAGTATGCGCTGTGTGTTAAACGACTTGTATCAGTATTTTTAATACTTACAACAGTAGTAGCATATGTTCAAGTTTTTACAGTAAAATCTTATGCTGTAGAAACAACAAGTTTAGCTTTAAATGTTACAGAACCAGAAATAAAAGAAGGCAAACAACAAATTGAAGAAAAGCAAACAGAGGAGAAAAAACAAGAAGAAGTAGAAATAGCAAAAAATTATGAAAGAAAGGTAAAAGTAACAACAAGAGATATAGCAGAAAGAAAGGAAAAAGTAGAGTATAAATCTATAGAAGAAATTAAAATTTCAAAAAATATGGACTTAACAAAAACATGTGGAATATCAAAAGAAGATTTTAAAAAATTAATAAAAAATTTAAAATACGATACATCAAATTTCTTTTATAACAATAGTGATTTAATCTATGATTTATGTCAAGAATATGAATTAAACGAAATATTTTTCTGTGGATTAATAGCAGGAGAATCTGGATGGGATATAGCACAAAATCATAGAAGAACAAATAACTATATAAGTATGATGTCAAATGGAAAATTAATAAAATTCTCATCAACTGAAAAAGGTCTAGAATCAGCAGCAAAATTACTACACAATAAATACTTAAGTGAAGACGGACCATTCTACTGTGGAAAAACTTTATCAAGTGTACAGAAATACTTCTGTCCAGAAGCGGGATGGGTTAATTTAATATATACTTGTATGAGTAAAATTGTATAAAAATAATGTAAAAGCTAGGAGTTTTTAAATTCCTAGCTTTTACATTATATAAAAATTATTATATTTCCATTTGACTGCTTAAGAAACCAGCAGCAGATTGAACAAGTTTTAATTCTGTGTCTCCCATTTTGGTATTAACATCTTTTGAAAGTAATATTACACTTCCAATTACATCTCCTTGAGATATAATTGGATATACAACTTGAGAATTATATCGTCTTTCTTTATTATCATTTTTTGTTATAGGAATTGATACTTCGTTATTTTGACTACTTGTATAAACTTCTTTATCTTCTAACAATTGTTCTAATTCTTTACTTAAATCTTGTTCTAAAAATTCTTTTTTAGAACCACCAGAAATAGCAATTACAGTATCTTTATCTGTTATACATGCAATATGTCCTGTAGTTTTAGCTAATGTTTCAGCATAACCTGTAGCAAATTCTGATAATTCTCCTATAGGAGAGTATTTTTTTAATATTATTTCTCCTTCTTTATCTGTAAATATTTCTAAAGGATCTCCCTCTTTTATTCTTAATGTTTTTCTAATTTCTTTAGGGATTACAATTCTACCTAAATCATCTATTCTTCTTACGACACCTGTTGCTTTCAATTTTTTCCCTCCTTTAAATTTTTGTTTAAACTTATTATTTGTGTTAAGAAGAAAATTATGCATAAATTTGACAAAATTAAAAAGAATAAAATAAAATGTATAAAAATAGAAAAATAACATTGCACAGAAAATTTACCTTGTAAATTTTCGCGTCAACAAATCTTTACGCTTCTTTGAGACCTTGAATTTAGATAGCAAACTTTAAGATGTAGAGAAAAGGTCTCGCGAAGCGAGATTTGTTCTTTAGAAAGGACTAAAATTATGGAAATATTATTCTTAAAACCAGAATACAAAAATTACATTTGGGGAGGAACATCTTTAAAAGAAAAGTTTAATAAAAAAGATAGTAATTTAGAAAAAATAGCAGAAAGTTGGGAAGTTTCTACAAATGAAAATGGAAAAAGCATAATAAAAAATGGAGAATTTAGTGGAAAGACTTTATCAGAAATATATGATGACGTAAAATTAAAAGAAAAAATATTTGGGAAAAAAGCTATGGAATTAGATGAATTTCCTATTTTAATTAAATTTATAGATGCAGAAGAAAATTTATCTGTGCAAGTACATCCAGATGATAACTATGCAAAACAATTCGAAAATTCTAATGGAAAAAACGAATTATGGTATATAATAGATTGCGAAGAAAATTCTAAATTAGTCTGTGGACTTAAAAATTTAGATAAACCTTTAAAACAAATTATAGAAAATGATGAAATAGAAAAATATTTAAACTATATAGATGTAAAAAAAGGAGATTATATTTATATAAAAGCAGGAACTATACATGCTATTATGGGAGGAATATTAATTTGCGAAATTCAACAAAATAGTAATTTAACGTATAGAGTATTTGATTGGAATAGAAAATTTAATAATAAACCACGAGAGCTACATAAAGAAAAAGCCTTACAAGTAATAAATTTAGATAATAAACCACAAATATATCATTCCAAAGAAAATACTAATGAAACTATTTTAAAAGATGAAAAGTTTAATGTAGAAAAAATAGATATAAATAATAATTATAAAGATGAATCAAATATTAATACATTTTATGCATATAATGTAATTGAAGGTGCAGGAACAATAAAAACAAGTGAAAAGACATATGATTTAAAAATAGGAGATAGCTTTATTATACCATCTAATATGGGAAAATATGAAATACAAGGAAACATGAAATTAATAAAAACTTACATGTAAAAAACAAAGAAAAACAAAGAAAAAAAGAGTTATAAAACAAAATAATAAAGATAATTTACAATTTAACTTTATAAAAACTAATTTTTGGTAAATATAAGTAATTTTAGAAAATTAGTTTTTGAGAATAAGAAATAATTATGCTATAATCTATAAGATGGTGCATTATTCTAGTTATATTGTCTATTATGAGGGTGGGGCTAAAAATCCACTAAAGGGCATATCGATGAAGTTTTTTGCTGATGCGCAAAACGCCCAGTTATGTGTGTGAGTAGAGAGTAAAGAACATAGGGAAATATGTAATGGCATACATAGTATTCCCCTATATTCGCGGAGGCTTAAATATGTTTTTTAAGTTAAACCTATATAAAGTGCCAAGACACAATATATAGCGTAGCCTGTCTTGAGTGATATACTTGGAATTAATTGGAAAGTTTTTAATTATAATAGCTAAATAATTAAAATCAAGTGATTATGAAATTGATATTGCAAAAAAGACTAATAATAGGTAGCAATATATAAAGGAAAACTTCTAGGATGTTTGCTTCAATCGAGAAGCAAAAAAGTTTAAGGATTAAGGTGTAGATTTTAGTGGCTGTCTGGTCTTATTTAATTTATATTAAATAATTTTTTCTTTAAACGGAAACGGCTGACCAGTAATGGTAAGTAGAAAAAAGAGAAATTCAACTAGACCTAAACTACAAAGTTTACTTAAACTTTTACCATCTAAATTTTATTTTAGGAGAAGAAATTGAAAGAAAACAATAAAAAAAATAATTCAGAAATAAGATGGTTTATTACAATATTTATAACCACTTTTTTATTATCTTTAATATTTTCATACATATCAACAACAGCTATAAATGATATAGAAATAATACCAGCTATAATTATACTTATAGTAGTAATTTTAGTAGGTATTATGTTTGATATTATAGGGGTAGCAGTAACTGTAGCAAAAGAAGAAGAATTTCATGCAAAAGCGAGTAAAAAAATAAAAGGTGCAAAAACAGCAATAAAACTAATTAGAAATTCAGCCAAAGTAGCAAATATATGTGCAGATGTAATTGGAGATATATGTGGAGTATTAAGTGGGGCAATAAGTGCAATAGTATCAATAAAAATAACACAAAGCTTTAATTTTAGTTTTAACTTACAATTTTTAATAAGTGCATTAGTTGCATCACTTACAGTAGGAGGAAAAGCTATAGGAAAAGGCTTTGCACAAAAAGAAAACGAAAAAATAATATCAGTAGTGTCAAAAATATTATCAGGAATATATAAGTAATTAGAAGAATTGTTGGTGGATAATTACGAAAGAATTAATTGCTTGAAATAGTAGTAATAATAAGATAAAAAACGAGTTCGACCTTGAGAAGCGACAGCGCCATAATGCTTTTGCTAAGAATAGTGTGTCTCTTTAGTTGTTAAAACCAACTTGTCTATAACGCCTTGGAGAACGGAATTTTTTAGCTTATTATTACTACTATTCTGTTACTTATCTATTTTCAACTTTTCTACTAAATATTGGAAATTCCTTGATTTTTTATATGTTTTATAATATAATTTTTACATTAAAAATAAAAACGGAGGTTTTTTATGAACGCAATTGAAATAAGAAATAAATATTTAAATTTTTTTAAAAACCATGGACATGCTATAATACCAAGTGCATCATTAATTCCAGAAAATGATCCATCTGTATTATTTACAACAGCAGGAATGCAACCACTTGTACCATACCTTTTAGGCGAAAAACATCCAGAAGGAACACGTCTATGTGATTATCAAAAATGTGTAAGAACAGTAGATATAGATGAAGTAGGAGATAATAGACACCTAACATATTTCGAAATGCTAGGAAATTGGTCACTAGGAGATTACTTTAAAGAAGAATCTATAAAAATGAGTTTCGAATTCTTAACAAAAGAATTACAAATTCCAGTAGAAAAATTATCTGTTACAGTATTTGCAGGAGATGAAGATGCTCCAAGAGATGAAGAATCTGCAAGAATATGGAAAGAAGCAGGAATGCCAGAAGACCATATATATTATTTTGGAAAAGATGATAACTGGTGGATAGCAGGAGAAGAAGGACCATGTGGACCAGATACAGAAATGTTTTATGATACAGGAAAAGCACCATGCTCTGCTGAGTGTAATCCATCTTGTGATTGTGGTAAGTATGTTGAAATATGGAACAATGTATTTATGGAATATTATAAAGATAAAAATGGATATTCAAAATTAAAACAAAGAAACGTAGACACTGGATTAGGCCTTGAAAGAATGAACATGTTATTACAAGGAAAAGAAACACCATATGATACAGAAATATTTGAGCCAATTATGACAAAATTAAAAGAACTTGCAAAAGTAGATAATTTACAAAGTAGAAGAATAGTAGCAGAACATTTGCGTTCAAGTATAATGATTATATCTGATGGTGGTAGACCAAGTAATGTAGATAGGGGTTATGTTTTAAGAAGATTAATTCGTAGAATGACAAGACATTTAAATAAATTAGGAATAGACTTAAACGAATTAGAAAATTTAATATTACTAAATATAGATGTATTAAAAGAAATGTATCCAGAATTACAAGATAATAAAGAAAAAATAAAAAATATATTAGTAGAAGAAAAAAATAAATTTGTAAAGACACTTGCACACGGAGAAAAAGAATTTGAAAAAGCAATAGCAAAAGCAAAACAAGAAAATAAAACACAATTAGATGCTCCAACAGCATTTAGACTATACGATACATATGGATTTCCACCAGAATTAACAAAAGACTTAGCACAAGAACAAGGCTTTACAATAGATATGGACGGATTTGATAAATTATTTAAAGAGCATCAAGAAAAATCAAGACAAGGTTCAGAACAGAAATTCAAAGGTGGACTTGCTGATCAATCAGAGCAAACTATAGAATATCATACAGCTACACATCTTTTACATAAAGCATTACAAATAGTTTTAGGAGAACACGCAACACAAAAAGGTTCTAACTTAACTTCAGAAAGATTAAGATTTGACTTTGCTCATCCAGAAAAATTAACAAAAGAGCAAATAGAAGAAGTAGAAAGAATAGTAAACGAACAAATAAAAAGAGACTTAAAAGTAACATGTGAAGAAATGACATTAGAAGAAGCTAAAAAATCAGGAGCAATGGGACTATTTGAAAACAAATATGGTGAAAAAGTAAAAGTATATACAATAGGAGATTTCTCAAAGGAAATTTGTGGAGGACCTCATGTTGAACATACAGGTAATATGGGAACTTTCAAAATAAAAAAAGAAGAAGCAAGTTCTGCTGGAGTTAGACGTATAAAAGCAGTATTAATTAAAGAATAAGAACAAAAGCTAAATGTAATTCTTTTACAACTAAATTTGTACAATAGAAAGGAATAAAATTAAAAATGGAAGAATGTATATTTTGTAAAATAATTAATAAAGAAATACCATCTACAATAGAATATGAAGATGACGAAATAATAGCATTTAAAGATATTGCACCAGTAGCACCAATTCATATATTAGTAATACCAAAAAAACATATAAAATCATTGGTAGAACTAGAACAAGAAGATGAAGCTTTAATAGGGAAAATATATAGAATAATAAATAAATTAGCAGACAAATACGAAATAAAAGAAAAAGGTTATAGAGTAGTAGTAAATTGCGGAGAAGATGGAGTACAAGAAGTACAGCACCTACATTTTCATTTGTTAGCAGGCAAACATTTAGGATGTAAAATAGGATAGTATATGCAAAAACAAAAAATTGTGGTATAATATAAGTAGAGTAACAAATGAGAATGGAGGGAAAAATATGTTTAATAGTAAATATAGTAAGTTATTAACAGTAATTTTGGTATTAGTAATATTAGCAATATTAGGATTAATTATATTTCTAGGATATGATTTATTTAGAAAATATAATATAGATAAATCAGCGGAAGAATTTGTAAGTAATTACGAAAATCAGGTAAAAAACGATGTAGTAATACAAAATGAACTTATAGACAATTCTGTGGGAGACAATACAATAATAGATGTTACAAACGATATAGAAACAAATACAGGTTCAAATAATAACAGCGGTGGTTCAAATTCATCTTCAAAATATACATATAAAGGATATAATGTTGTGGGAACTATAGAAATACCAAAAACAAAAATAAAATATCCAATATTAGACAATCCATCAGGACCAGCTATAGAAGTATCTGTAGCAATGTTATACGGACCAGGTCCAAATCAAATAGGAAATACTACAATAATAGGACATAATTATAGAAATGGAGCTTTCTTTGGAAAAAATAAACAATTACAAAATGGAGATACTGTATATATAACAGACAATTCAGGACAAAAAATTAAATATACTATATATAATATATATGTAACAACAGGAGAAGATGCAGAATATATGACAAGAGATACAAATGGAAAAAGAGAAATTTCATTATCTACTTGTACAGACGACAGTAAATCTAGATTAGTAATCTGGGCAAAAGAAGACTAAATACAACCAAAAAACGTAGTGAAAACTACGTTTTTTGGTTAGTTAATAATTAATAGTGAAAAATGAAAAGTGAATAATTATTTGTTTAATAATATTCACTTTTTTTATTTAGAACAAAATATAATAAAAAAACTGATTTAGTGTAATGTATAAAAATAACAAAAACTTTAGAAAAAATGAATTGACACAAAAACAACAAAACTATATAATACAACCATAAAAAACAGACAATTGCATTTTGCAAATTAAGATATAAAAAAAGAAAGGAAAATAGGATTATATTAAAAAAATGGAAAGTAAAAAAGTTAATTTTAAATACATACATATTGGAATTATAATAGTTGGAATAATATTTATATCATTATCAATATTTCATACGAGTTTATGGTTTGATGAAAGTTATTCGGTAGGAATGGCAAGTAAAAGTTTTCTCGATATATATTTAATTGGTGGTAATGATGTACATCCAATATTATATTATTATATATTACATATTTTTTATTTAATATTTGGTACAAACATATATGTATATAGGCTATTATCTATGATACCACTTGCAATATTAAGTATTATTGGCTATACACATATAAGAAAAGACTTTGGCGAAAAAGTAGGATTTCTATTTTCATTTTTTACACTATTTTTACCACTCAATTGTGTATATTCTGGAGAAATTAGAATGTACACATGGGCAATGCTACTAGTAAGCTTAATGGCAATTTATGCATATAGAATTTATATAAAATCATCGTATAAAAATTGGATTTTATTTTCTATTTTTAGTGTTTTATCCGCATATACACACTATTATTCATTAGCAACAGCTTTTATTATTAATTTAATATTATGTATTTATTTTATAAGAAAAGCAATAAATGAAAGAAAACAAGACAGTACAGCTAAAATGTATACTACTGAGCTAAAATGCTTTACTGTTTCAGCAATTTCACAAATATTAATATATTCACCTTGGATAATATGTGTTTGGAAACAAGTTTTAGGATTATCAAATGGATTTTGGATTAGTCGTCCAACATTAAAATTATTTTTGGAAATATTTATTTTTCAATTTACAGGAAATTTAAATGTAAAATACATAAATCAAACTATTGCAATTTTATATGGACTAAGTATATTAGCATATACTATTTATTGCATTGTTAGAATGCATTTCAAAAATGAAAAAATAGAAGAAAGAAAAGCTAATAATGCAGGAGCATGGGCAATAGGAATTTATTTTATGGTAACGCTATTTATTCTTATTATTAGTATAAAGAAGCCTATATTATATCCTAGATATTTCTTAACATTAACAGGATTATTTATCTTTTTCGTATCATTTTATATAGCAAATATGGGAAAGAAATTATTTACTGTAATAATAAGTATACTTACAATAATAATTTCAATTACAATTAACTATAAAATGATACAAATAAATTATGCAAAATCAAATAATGCACCTATAGAATATGTTAAAGAAGATTTAAAGCAAGATGATATGATTATTTTTGAAAATGAAAGTGGTAGTGGATTTGTTCTTAGTATGCATTTTGATAATATACAAAATTGTTTCTATGATGCAGAAAACTGGAATGTAGAGCCAGCATATAGAGCCTTTGGAAAAAATTTATTATATATTAACAATTTAGATGAATTAAATGACTATAAAGGAAGAATATGGATTGTAGATACGGATAATTATAATCTTTATAATAAAATATTAGAAAAATATGGAGAAGATGAAATTACTTTATTAAAGCAAAATGAGTTTAATACAGAATATCATAGTTATAGATATGAAATTAGCTTAATAAATAAACAGTAAAACATTGGTATTATTTAAATAGACTTTGTGAGTTTAGAGCTGTATGTTAAAAATAATAAATGTAATTGACAAGACAGCAATTAAAACATATAATAAAAACATGAAAATAAGAAAGCCTACAATGCCATGCCCAATAAGTGTAGAGACGATTTTAATCGCCCGCTCTTCGAATACTAGCAAATATATATCATGCGCAAGTAAAGTGGAGTAAAAGACACTAGTAAAAAATAAAAAAGAGAGGTAAGAACAAATGAAAAGTAAAAAAGGCCAAGAGGCAGTAACACACACACACACACACACACACACACACACACACACGAATAGAAAGGAAAAAGGAATAACGCTAATAGCATTAATAATAACAGTGATTTTATTATTAATATTAGCGGGAGTAGCAATAAATTTTGTATTACGGAGAAAATGGAATATTAAAAAGTGCAGAGTACGCAGTAGATAAATACCAAAACAAAGCAGAACAAGAACAAAATGAATTAGCAAAAATAGACGATTATATACAAAATGGAAGAGCAAGCAACGAAAAAGTAAATAATTATTCTACAAATGAACAAGTTATTGGAACTTGGATAGATGGAAAACCACTTTACAGAAAGGTAATAACGAGTCCTATAGGCTTAACTTCAGGAACTGTTTTAATTGAAAATGTAGATACTATGGTTAATCAATATGGTTCGCAAACATGGAACGATAGTGGAGAACCATTTCATTTTCCTGTAATTTCTGGAAGTGATAGCTTAAGACCTATTTTAAATTCTTTAAATCAAATATATTTATATGCGTATGGAAGGTACAACTCAACTACAAATATTAGAGATATAAAATGGGTATTTGAATATACAAAAACAACAGATTAAAACAAATAAATTCAACAAAAAGGAATAAATATTATTTTATTTATTCCTTTTTGTTGAATAGACTACATTCTAATTTATTTTAATAGTTAAAATAAATTAGAATGATTATCTATAGTTAATAATATTATTATTAAATTGTTTTTTAACTTTTGATACTCTAGTAATATATCTGGTTGAATATGACATTCCCATACACCGTTCAGTTTTAGGATTTAAAAGATGGTTATGATATTTATCTGGTAATGGTTCGTTATTTGTTAAGTATTCAAGAACTTTTTCAAATTCTGATTTTTTGAAGTGAGGATTTTTTAATAACTTGATATATTGTTTCTTAAATTTATTGGTGTATTGAATATTGTATTTTTCTTTCATTTTTCTAAATCCTCCATAAGTTCTTTCACAGAACTAAAGCTTTTATACTTTTCCGGATGCTTTCTCATTTCTTCAGCTTCAGCTAATGCTTCTTCTAAATCTGTACTAAAATGTTTTTTGCCAACTACTTCAAAAGGTAATTTATTATTTTGTAAAACAGCTTTTATAAACATATTTATAGCGACAGATACATTCATTCCAACATCATTGCAAAAATTTTCAAATGCTTTTTTATCTGTTTCATTTACTCTAACACTTAAATAAGATTGAGACATTTTAATCACTTCCTTCTTATTTATATTATATATTACATTGTGTTACATTGTCAATACTGTGCAATATATAATATTATACTATATTATATATTTTTTATTCAATAAAAGTTCTTTTTTTATTTATAAAAACTAAAAATATGAATTGACAGAAAAACAACAAAATTATATAATAGCAATATAAAATAAGAGAGAAAGAGGGAAAACAAATGAAAAATGTTAAAAGCGTTGGAGTTGTAACACACACACACACACACACACACACACACACACACGAATAGAAAGAAAAGAGGAATAACGCTAATAGCGTTAATAATAACAGTGATTTTATTATTAATCTTAGCGGGAGTTGCAATAAACTTTGCAGTAGGGGAAAATGGAATATTACAAAGTGCAGAATACGCAGTAGATAAATATGAAAATAAAGCAGAACAAGAACAAAATGAATTAGCAAAAATAGATGATTATATAGAAAATGGGAGAGAAACAGTAACAATAAGCAAAGAAGAATATGATATATTAAAAAATGCAAATACTTATTCAGAAGAAGAAACAAAGATAGGAACATGGACTAATGGAAAAACAATATATAGAAAAATAATTGAATTGCCAAAATTGAATAGAGGAACAGATACTATTATAGGAACAATAGAAAATGTAGATTGCTTAATTAAGAGCTATGGCTTTTCAAATGATGGAACGATTAGTGCAACTATTCCTAGTAAAGCAACATGTATATATATAAATGGGTCAACAATTTATGCATATCAAGATGGAAATGTTTATACAGAAAAGCCAATTACAGTAGTATTAGAATATACGAAGAAATAATATTATCAAAAATAGAAGAGAGGTAAGAACAAATGAAAAGTAAAAAAGGCCAAGAGGCAGTAACACACACACACACACACACACACACACACACACACACGAATAGAAAGGAAAAAGGAATAACGCTAATAGCATTAATAATAACAGTGATTTTATTATTAATATTAGCGGGAGTAGCAATAAATTTTGTATTACGGAGAAAATGGAATATTAAAAAGTGCAGAGTACGCAGTAGATAAATACCAAAACAAAGCAGAACAAGAACAAAATGAATTAGCAAAAATAGACGATTATATACAAAATGGAAGAGCAAGCAACGAAAAAGTAAATAATTATTCTACAAATGAACAAGTTATTGGAACTTGGATAGATGGAAAACCACTTTACAGAAAGGTAATAACGAGTCCTATAGGCTTAACTTCAGGAACTGTTTTAATTGAAAATGTAGATACTATGGTTAATCAATATGGTTCGCAAACATGGAACGATAGTGGAGAACCATTTCATTTTCCTATAATTTCTGGAAGTGATAGCTTAAGACCTATTTTAAATTCTTTAAATCAAATATATTTAGAAGGTACAACTCAACTACAAATATTAGAGATATAAAATGGGTATTTGAATATACAAAAACAACAGATAAAATATAACACGATTCGAATGCCCCAAGGGCACTTCCTCGCTACGCTCGGGCGTATCGCGTACGCCATTGCATAAAAATAAATATCAAGGAGAAAAAATTGAATTATATAGATATAACAAGTAAAATGTATGCTAATGCTAAAGTTAATAAAGGAGTTGTACGCAAACAAAAATATTTTGAATATAATGGAAATAAATATATGATAGATGGACATAATGTAGTATACAAACATGATAAAAGAGAACTAGAAGTTGCAAAATTGTTAAATAAAACTTTTGGAGGCAGTGTAAAAATTTTGCCTAATATAAACTTTCCACAAGGAATACAAAGCCCAGATTATCTTTATAAAGGTGAAAAATTAGACTTAAAAATAATAACAAGCAAAAGATCAAAGGATTGTATAAAAACATTACTAAGAAATAAGGAAAAACAAGCAAGTAATTTTATTATAGATATTACAGCACAGACAATAAGTTATGAAGATATAATAAAACAGATAGATGAAATATATAATTCAAAAGGCTTTTTTTGGATAGATAGAATATATGTATTAAAAGAAGAAACATTTGTAAGGGTTTTTGAAAGAAATAAATACAAATAAGAGCGAAGCTGTTCTGCACCCACAAGGGGTACAAAACAGCTTCTAATAATATATTATTAACTTAATTATACAATAAACTAAGCTAATAATCAATATTATATTCTAAAATATTTAAAATTATTCAATTCGCAAAGCAAATTTGAAATTTTTTTAACTGGCTACAATTAACAATTCCAATAGTATAAGCTAATTTTGCCATATGGCTACATTACATTATTAATAACTCTCAAAGATATATTATAATGTAATTTACTACTACTAATAATATATACAAATTCTAATAAATTGAGAAAGATTTTCAAAAATAAAAAAATCAATTGACAGAAAAACAACAAAACTATATAATAGCTATATAAAAAAGGAGAAAGAGGTAAGAACAAATGAAAAGTAGAAAAAGCGTTGAGGGAGTAACACACACACACACACACACACACACAC
>CANRGE010000010.1 GCA_947630065.1 uncultured Clostridia bacterium | reverse complement strand
TATAATATAAAAAAATTAAAAGAAAGGGATTAATCAATTAAATAGATTAATATTTCTATATAATTGATTATACGAGAGTACTTATGAAAGAATTAATTGAAGAAATAAAGGAAATAAATGAAGATAATGATATATTTGGGTCATATCAAAAAGCAAAATCAATTTGTAATTTCTTAGAATTAGATAGCAATAAGGAATTATTAGAAAAAAATAATTTATTAGCAATATATGGTCCATGGGGTAGTGGAAAAAGTTGCTTAATGAAAACAATTTATAATAATTTGGATCATAACAAATTTGATGTTGTATGGTTTGATACATGGAAATATGAAAAAGATGATAATCTAGCATATTCTTTGTTTAAATATATAGGTAAGGATAAATTCTTTGACAAATTGAGAGAAAAAGGAAGTAATGTTTTAAGTAATGCATATGGAATATTTAAAAGTTTATCAAAAGGGGTCGAAATAAATCTTGGAATCTTAAATTTTAAACCAGGAGAAGCATTAGATGAAGCTGAAAATGAAGACAAAAAAATAAGAGAAAATATTAACAATCAAAAATGTTTATGGGAAAAAATTGAAGAATTTGAAAATGCTTTTCAAGATATTAAGCCTAATAATAATAAACGATTGGTTATTTTCTTAGATGATTTAGACAGATGCGAATCTGAAAATATAATTACTCTTATTTCTGCAATAAAATTATTGTTATCAATAAATAAAAATATTATATTTATAATAGGAGTAGATAAAAATGCTGTTACTCTTGCTTTGAAGAATAAATATGGTAACGATTATAATAAAGCAGATGAATATTTAGAAAAGATATTTTCAATTACATTTGATCTAATAAATAATATACAAACAAAAAATTTCTTAACATATATTATTCAAATAACTGAATTAGATGAAAATAGTGCAAGACTAATATTGGACTTTTTTGAATCAATACAGTTTACTAATGCTAGGCATATAAAGAAAGTATTAAGAAAGTATTATTTAATGAAAATATATTTAAAGGAAAAAGATATTGATATAAAAGATAGACGTAATGTATTACTAATATTATATTTAATAATATTAAATATATATTATAGCGATGAATATAAAATATAATTCAAGAAGATAAAGAAAATATTTATCAAAATATTATTTTCTTTTATTATGATAAGAATGGATTAAAAAAACAGGGAAGATATAATTCATATGAAAAAATTTGTAATATAAAATATAATGATGGTACGCATTGTAATATACATAAATTATTAGCAAGATTTTCTTCATATAAAATAGTAAATAATGAAATAAGAAGCATTATGTACCTTAATGGGGAAGCACATACTGAATTGGAAAATTGGTTATGTGCATTTGAAGGAAACAATATATGCAATGAATTTATTAAATTTATAATTAGTAATAATGATAATTACAATAACTTAGTAAAAGATAATGAAATAGATGATGGCAAGGTAATGGACTTGTTAAATATAGTAAATGATATAATTTAAGAAAAAAGTGTGATAATAATACTTAAAACTAAGATTATTATCACATTTTTATTTAGCTATCTTTTCATAAGTTTACAAACAACTCAACACCATCTACAAACCCATTTCTATAATACTTTTCATTCCAATAATCAATATAATCCATAAAATTCTCATCAAGAAAACTAAGTTGTTTTTCAACATATTTTCTATCCTTTTTAGAACACGTTCTAAAATCCTTTCAGAAATCTCATCAAAGTAAATATGATGCTTTTTATCCTCATCACAAGTCAAAGAACATAAATCTTTCTCTCTAAAATTTAACCAATCCTTTAAAATATCATTATTAACTTCTCTTAAATTACTCATTGTTAAAACCTCCGTTTTTATAAATTTCAAAATCTAACACATCCAAACACAATAAAACTTGCAAAGACAAACTTAAAAATCCATTGAAATTTTATATGTTTGATGTATTAAAAAATTGGGGACAAATTGGGGACAATTATTGTAAAAAATGACCTAATTTAACCGAATTCATAATTGCACCAATTTGCTCTAACCCTATAAAACTAATAAAAACTCAAGTTAACAAAATTCCTCAAAATCACTTATCAAGCCCTCATAACCCGAAGGTCAATCTTCCCAATAGGTGCTTTTATTAATATTTTGGGAAAATTGTTACCCCAAATATAGACCAATTCAAAGAAATATGATAAAATTACAAAAACAAGAGAAGTACTAGTAAAAAATTATAAAAAGGAAGGAAAGAAAACATATGAATATTGAAATAACAGACAAAATGTTAGAGGATTTTTACAATTGTTTTGATAAGAAAAAAGGAACTGATTTTGAACTTTTTTTAAAACTTTTTTTAAAAGATATAGGATTTGAAGAAATAGAAGTAGTTGGAAGATCTGGGGATAATGGAGTAGATTTAAAATGTTATAAAAATATTATCTCTGGTAATAATAGTTTAACTGAAAAATATATTGTGCAAGCAAAGAAATATGCACTTTCTACACATATAGCTCCAACACAAATTAGAGATATACAAGCAAACGAAGAAGCAAATCATAGAATTTTTATTACTACAAGTTCATATAGTGCTCAATCTATAAAAATAGCTAGTGCAGATAATAACACAAGACCAGTTACATTGATAAGTGGAAGAGATATTTTGGAATATTATCTTACTCATCCTGAGAAAGATGTGATTTTTGATTGGGATGTAAAGGTTTCTAAGAATAGAGTAAGGGAATTAATTGAACAAGAAGCAAATAATATTTCAGAGAAAAATAATTTAAGTAATATTGATGAAGATAAACAAGATGTTATTACTAAAATGATAAGTAGAAATGATATTAGAGCTAGAATATTACCTATTCCAAGCCAAATTTTTGATATAATAAAAGAGAATGATTCATTTGATATAGAAGCTTTTGGACAATTAAATACATATAATATAAATAAAAAGAGAAGATACTTTGGTGGAATAACACAATTATTCAGACAAGCAGGATATTTAGGATACTCAGGAGAAGAAAATAAAAATTCTTTTTGGAAAATGTCAAAAGATAATAAATTTATAATATTAGAATTAAAATAATATAGAAAGACTAACTGTATGAAATAGAACTACAAATTTTAAAAATTATAGATATAAAAACAACTTACAGGAGAATACTATTATGGAAGAACAAATATATACATATTTAACCAAAATACCAAAAGGTAAAGTAGTAACATATAAGCAGATTGCAGAATATTTAGGTAATAAAAACTTATCAAGAGTAGTAGGAAATGTACTTCATAAAAATCCAAATGAAGAAAAATACCCATGCTATAAAGTTGTAAATTCTAAAGGAAAGTTATCTAAAAATTTTGCTTTTGGTGGGATAGAGAAGCAAAAAGAGAAACTAGAAAAAGATGGTATAGAAGTTATAAATTATACCGTCGATTTAAGTAAATATAAACTATGAATTTGTAACTAAAACAAAAATTATACATATAATAAGCTAGGAGGAAATAGATATGCTAAATTTTTTATTAAATGCAACTATTTGGACCCTAGCTTTATATGGTTTATACGAAATTATAAAAAATATAATATACATATATTCATATACAAATTTAAAGCCAAATGGAATATATATAATTGTTGCTGCCAAAAATCAAGAAAACCAAATTGAAGGATTTGTAAGAGGGATATTATTTAGATTTTTATATGGAAAAGAAGAACTAATAAAAGATGTAATAATTGCAGATTTAAATTCTAAAGATAATACAAAAGAGATATTAAGCAAATTAAAGAAAGATTATTCTCAAATACAAATAACATCATGGAAAGAATGTAAAGAAATTATAGATAACATAAACAGTACCTAATTGTATATTAGAGTTACTAATAAATACATAAATTTATTTTACTATATTATTGTTAAATTGTATAAATTCTAGTATAATATAATTGTATAATAATATGGAGGAATAAAATAGAATAATGAGCAAAAGAAAAATAATATCAAAAATTATAAATTTAATATTTACAATAATATTTATTATTGCTCTTGTAAAAATATATGGAGTTTATAGAGAAAATAATTTTATTAGTTATGTAAAAAGTGAGGCTAATCTATATACATCAGAATTTAAAAGAGATGATAAAGTAAAATATTCTAAAATGGATAGTTATAAAATAGTATCAAATACATATAATGATGCAGTATTTTATAAAACTATAGAAGTTGAAAAAAACAGACCATATAAAGTAACTTGTATGGTAAAGACTGAAAATGTAAAACCTGAAAATGAAATTTCTAATGCAGGTGCCAACATTTGTATAACAGATACAGTAGAAAAGTCGAAAAGTATTACTGGAACTAATGGATGGCAAAAATTGGAATTTATTTTTAATGCAAAAGATAGGACAAGCGTAAATATAGGATTTAGATTAGGATCGTATGATGATAATTGTACAGGTACAGCATGGTTTTCAGACTTTACAATAGAAGCAGGAACCCGGAAGTTCATCAACAGATTGGAAATTTGTATGTTTTGTATTTAGGAATACAGATGTAAAAATAGACAATAAAAATGTCAAATTGCAAATGACAGATGAAGATGTACAAGATATGAAAAATAATATGGATAGATTTGTTTCTGCATGCAAAGAATTATCAAAAGGACAAATGACTGCAACATATGATTTAATTACAATAAATAAACCATTAACCTCGCTTTCATATGATGATGAAAATGGATATTTTGTGGCAGGAAAAGATGTGGCAGACTTAATAAATCCATATATAGAAAATAAAAATTATGATCATATATTTGTTGCAGTTAGACTTGGAGATGAGCAACATCAAAATGATATACAAGTTAATGATTGGATTGGACTTGGAGGTACCGAACATTTAGGTATAGGATTTTCAAATATAAGGCTTCCAAATAGTGAAAAAAGCTACATATATAAATATAATGAGCGAATAAACACATTTCCAGAAGAAGTATTTATACATGAATTTTTGCATACTCTAGAAAGAAATTCAGAAGAATATGGATATAGTGTTCCAGCTTTACACGATAATGAAAAATATGGATATAAAAGCGAAAGTCCTAATGGATTAAAAAAATGGTATGGGGATTATATGACTAAGCAAATTTCATCAGGAGGAACAAAACTAGGATTAGATTCACGAGTATATAGGACAAAACCGAATAAACAAAGTGATTTTCAATATTCATACAAAATGACGGTATTAGATGAACCAAAAAATATAATAGAAGAAATAAAATTAGTTATAAATAAATTAACAGAGAAAGGATAGTATTGTGAACGTATCAGATTTTGATTATAATTTACCAGAAGAATTAATAGCACAAGTACCAATAGAAAAAAGAGATGAATCAAGATTAATGGTATTAAATAGAAATACAAAAACAATAGAGCATAAAGTATTTAAAGATATTTTAGAATATTTAAAACCAGGAGATTGTCTAGTTAGAAATAATACAAAAGTTTTACCAGCGAGATTATATGGAAATAAAGAAACAGGAGCAAATGTAGAATTTTTACTACTAAAACGAATAGAAGGAGATATATGGGAAGTTTTAGTAAGACCTCGGTAGAAAATTGTTACCAGGTGCAAAAGTAACATTTGGTAATGGATTGTTGAAAGCAACAGTATTAGAAATGCAGGATTGTGGAAATAGAACAGTAAAATTTGAATATAATGGAATATTTAACGAAATATTAGATCAAATTGGTCTTATGCCACTACCACCATATATAAAAAAGCAATTAGAGAAAAAAGATAGATATCAAACAGTATATGCAAAATATGAAGGGTCTGCTGCAGCACCAACTGCTGGATTACATTTTACAGAAGATTTACTACAACAAATAAAACAAAAAGGAGTAGAAATAGCAAATGTAACTCTTCATGTTGGAATAGGAACATTTAGACCAGTAAAAGTGGAAAAAATAGAAGAACATGAGATGCATTCAGAACATTTTTATATAAAACAAGAAGATGTAGATAAAATAAATAATGCAAAAAAACAAGGAAATAGAGTAATTGCAGTAGGGACAACCTCATGTAGAGTATTAGAATCAATAGCAGATGAAAATGGATTTTTAAAACCATATGAAGGAGATACAAGTATATTTATTTATCCAGGTTATAAATTTAAATGTATAGATGGATTAATTACAAATTTCCATTTGCCAAAATCTACATTAATAATGCTTGTGTCAGCATTTGCAGGAAGAGATTATATTTTAGAAGCATATAATAAGGCAGTAGAAGAAAAATATAGATTTTTTAGTTTTGGAGATGCAATGTTTATAGAATAAATAAGAAAGGAGCAGAAATGAAACCAGCAATAACATATGAATTATTACACGAATGTAAGCAAACTGGAGCAAGAAGAGGTATAATACACACACCACATGGAGATATTCAAACACCAGTATTTATGCCAGTAGGAACACAAGCAACAGTAAAATCTATGACACCAGAAGAATTAAAAGATGAAGTAAAAGCACAAATAATACTTTCAAATACATATCATTTATATCTAAGACCAGGTAATAAAATAGTAAAAGAAGCGGGTGGGCTTCACAAATTTATGAATTGGGATAGAGCAATTTTAACAGATAGTGGAGGATTTCAAGTTTTTAGTTTAGGACCACTAAGAAAGATAACAGAAGAAGGAGTAGAATTTAAATCTCACTTAGATGGAAGTACTCACTTTTTATCACCTGAAAAAGTAATGGAAATAGAGAATGATTTAGGTTCAGATATAATGATGGCATTTGATGAATGTTGTCCATATCCATCAACATATGAATACACTAAAGATTCAATGGAAAGAACAACAAGATGGGCAATACGTTGTAAACAAGCACACAAAAATGAAGAAAATCAAGGGCTATTTGGAATAATACAAGGAGGATTTTATAAAGATTTAAGAACAAAAAGTGCAGAAGACCTAATAAAATTAGATTTGCCAGGATATGCAATAGGAGGAATTAGTGTAGGTGAACCAAAGGAAGAATTTTTAGATATATTAAATTTTACAGCACCATTAATGCCAAAAGATAAACCAAGATATTTAATGGGAGTAGGAACACCAGACTATTTAATAGAGGCAGCTATTGCAGGAATAGATATGTGTGATTGTGTTTTACCAACAAGAATCGCAAGAAATGGAACAGCACTTACATGGAATGGAAAAGTTGTAGTTAGAAACGCAACATATGAAAGAGATTGGACACCATTAGATTCAGAATGTGATTGTTATACATGCAAAAATTATACAAGAGCATATATACGACACCTAATAAAAGCAAATGAAATATTAGGAGTACGATTATTATCAATACATAATTTAAGATTCTTGACTAGTTTAATGGAAAGAGTTAGAATAGAAATAGAGAATGATAATTTATTGACATTTAGAAATGAATTTTATAAAAAATATGGATACACAAAAGAATAAAGGAGGAAAAAAATGCAATTATATGATGAAAGTTTAAACAAACCAAAACAATCAAATACATTAATGACAATAATATTAATTTTTATAGTACTTTTGGTATTAGGAATTATAGGAATACTAGTATTTATGACTACTATAACAGATGACTCTTTAAAAATATATATAGATGGACAAATTGCATCTCTTCCAGAAGATGTACTAATTATTGACTCAACAACAGGAAAAACATATATAGATATAAAAGGAATTGCACCATATTTAGGATATAATGCACATAATGGAGAATATAAAGTATATTCAGAAGATACAAATAAATGCTATGTAGATAATGCAAATGAAACAGCATCATTTTTCTTAAATTCTAATAGAATTTCAAAAGTAGTACCTTTAGAAACAGAAGATTATGAAGATTATACAATAGAAGATACAATAATAAGTAGAAATGGAAAATTATATTCTTCACCAGAAGGAATACAAATTGGATTTGATGTAACATATGAATATAATAAAGCCAATAATACTATTTCAATATTTACTTTACCATACTTAGTAGAATATTATCAACCAATATTAGAATCTTATGGTTACAAAGGAGTTAGCAAAGAATTTGTTAATCAAAAAGCTATATTATATGATATGTTCGTTGTAACTAAAGATAATAAAACATATGGAGTAATAAATGCTAAAAACGAAGAAATTATTAGTTCAAAATATCAAAAAATGCAATTTAATGAGAATCTACAAGAATTTTATGTAACAAGTACAACAAACAAAGTCGGAATAATAACATCAAAAGCAGAGACAAAAATAAATTTATTATATGATAGTATATCAATGCTAAATAAAGAAACAGGATTATATATAGTAAAAAATAATAATAAATATGGTGTATTAAATAATAATGGAGATACTGTAATCTATTTAGAATATGATTCAATAGGAATAAATCCAACGAATTTCCCAGCAGATACAATAAAAAATAAATACCTATTATTTGATAATGCTATACCTGTATGTCAGAATGAAAAATGGGGATTATTTAATAAAAATGGAAAATTAATTCTTCCAGTAGAATACGACATGATAGGTTATATAGGTAAAAAAAGTGATAGAGCATTAAATAGTTTACTAGTAATACCTAATTATAAAGCAATTGTATTAGGAAAAGAAGTAGAACAAAATAAAGAAAAAGTTGAATTATATACTATAGTAGATTATGAAGGAAAAATAATTGTACCATGTGCTTTAAGCAGTGCATATTCAGTAACAAGCGGAGGAACTAATACATACTATATGGAATATAATGGTCAAACAATAAATATTATTGATTATATAGATTTACATTATGAAACAATATATGGAAAACCAAAACCAACATTAGATGAATCAACAAATTTAGACAAAGAATTACAATCAGGAGTAATAAATAATAATGTAAATACGAATAATAACAATACAAATAATACTAATACAAACAATACATTTAATAGTACGACAAATAGAAGCAATAATACTAATACACTAACAAGTGAGAGCGCACTAACAGGTGATAATTTCATTAATGTAGAAAATAATTTACAATAAAATAAAAAAGGAATCTAATTCAAAAAAATTAGATTTCTTTTTTATATAATAGGAAAGTTTAAGTTCTAAATTTTAAAAATATAACATAGCTATTGTAGTAAAGTAATAAACTTAAGGAGTGGAATATATGAAAAATGTTTTAAATAATACAAAAGTAGCAATACAACAAAATGGAATGATGTTAATTTTTAAAGGATTAATAATATCGGTTATTAGTACATTATTACTTCTATTTATATTTGCAATACTGTTAACATATACAAATATACAGGAAAATGCTATAGCACCAGTTATGTTAGTAATAACAGGAATAAGTATATTAATTGGTAGTACAATATCAATGTTAAAAATAAAAAAGAATGGCTTAATTATGGGAGGAGCAGTAGGCTTAATTTACATATTAGCATTATATATTATATCAAGTTTAGTTGAAGTAGGATTTGCTTTAAATGTAAAATCAGTAATAATGATAATAATTTCAATTATAGCAGGAATGATTGGAGGAA
Organism: uncultured Clostridia bacterium; assembly: GCA_947630065.1. GTDB lineage: Bacteria > Bacillota > Clostridia > TANB77 > CAG-508 > RGIG8482. The sequence continues at coordinate 38,488 of CANRGE010000010.1, read as the reverse complement.
TAGTAGGAGTAAATTTTAATAAATAATTGACAAAGAAAAATACATATAATAAAATGAAACAAACAATAAAGAAAAGGAGTAGTAATAAATGGAACAAAAAAGAGGATTTAAAATAGCAAAAGGATTTGAAAATGAGAATATAAATTTACCAGAAAGAAAAACAAAATACTCAGCAGGGTACGATATAGAAGCAGCTGAAGATTGTGTTATACCAAGTTTTAAAAAAGGAATGGCACCAACATTAGTAAAAACTGGATTAAAAGCATATATGCAAGATGATGAAATGTTATTACTATATAATAGAAGTTCAAATCCAAAGAAAAAAGGATTAATTCTAGCAAATAGTGTAGGAGTAATAGATAAAGACTATTATGAAAATCCAGATAATGATGGACATATTATGTTTGCATTTTATAATATAAAAGAAGAAGACACTGTAATAAAAAAAGGAGAGGCTATAGGTCAAGCAATATTCCAAAAATATTTAGTTATAGATAATGATAACGCACAAGGAGAAAGAACTGGAGGGTTTGGCTCAACAAGTAAATAGTAAAAAAATCTATAGAAAAAATTACCAAAAGCTTTTGACTTTTGGTAATTTTTGTAGTATAATATTTATAGTTAATAAGAGAAAAAACGATATAGTAAAATCGGGTAAATTATAACATCATCGTTGTTTTTTTTCTTGATATATAGTTTTTTCATTGAAAGGAGCGTCATACATGTTTAATGTAGGAGATTATATAGTATACCCAATGCACGGGGCAGGAACAATAGATGCAATAGAAGAAAAAGATATTTTAGGACAAAAGCAAACATATTATATTTTAAAAATGCCAGGTGAAGTAAAAGTTATGGTACCAACAGACAAAGCCGAAGAAATAGGTGTAAGGGCAATTATAGATAAATCTTCTGCAGATAAAGTATTTGCAGTACTTGAAGAAGAAAAAACAGAAATGTCAATGAATTGGAATAAAAGATACAGAGATAACATGGAAAAAATGAAAAGTGGAGATATATATGAACTTGCAGATGTAGTTAGAAATTTATCTTTTAAACAAAAAGAAAAAGGATTATCAACAGGTGAGAAAAAGATGTTAACAAATGCAAAACAAATTCTAGTTAGTGAATTAGTTTTAGCAGAAAATGCAACAGTTGATGAAGTTGAAGGATTAATAGATAATAAAATAAATTCTTCATTCAAGGAATTTGCATTAGACAATATAGAACCAGTCGAAAATATAGTAAATAAATTTGTTCCATTTGATGATAACGGAACATCAGAAAATTTATAAAAAATTATAGTCTTAAAAAAGGTTAATGCTCCTACATTTTATGTGTAGGAGCAAATTGTATATTCACATAAAGAAGGATTTAGGAAATATCTGTCGAATAGTATAATATATTATAGAAAGGTTGCTAAAATGGTACGATATAGTGATGAATTAATTGATGAAATCAGAAATAGTAATGATATAGTTGATGTTGTATCACAATATGTAGTATTAAAAAGAAGTGGTAGAAATTATTTTGGACTATGTCCATTTCACAAAGAAAAGTCCCCTTCTTTTTCTGTGTCTCCAGATAGGCAAATCTTCCATTGCTTTGGCTGTGGAGTAGGTGGAGATTCTATAAAATTTGTAAGCAAAATTGAAAATTTAGATTTTAGACAGACTGTAGAATTACTTGCAGAAAAAGCAGGAATAGCATTACCCACATCAGATAATGAAGAAGATAATGCAAAGAGCAAATTAAAAGAAAAAGTTTATCAAATAAATACCATTGCAGCACAATTTTATCATGAAAACTTATATAAACCAACAGCAAAACCAGCTCAAGAATATGTAAAGAAAAGAAAATTAGACAATAATACATTAAAAACTTTTAGCATAGGATATTCTGGAAATTTTGATGAATTATACAAAGAATTAAAGAAAAATGGCTTTGCAGAGGAAGAAATGTTAGCCTCAAGTCTTATTAAAAAATCGGAAAAAGGAGCTTATTACGATAGTTTTAGAGGAAGACTAATGTATCCAATAAAAGACATAAAAGACAGAGTTATAGCATTTGGAGGAAGAGTTTTAGACGACAGTAAGCCTAAATATATAAACTCTCCAGAAAATATAGTATATAGCAAAGGACGAAATTTATTTGGATTAAATGTTGCAAAAAGAAGCGGCAAAGATAAAATAATAATAGTAGAAGGCTATATGGATGCCATATCATTATATCAAAGAGGGATAACAAATGTAGTAGCATCATTAGGAACAGCACTTACAGAACAACAAGGAAGATTACTTAGAAAATATGCAGCCCAAGTAATAATAGGATACGATTCAGACGGAGCAGGACAAGCAGCAACATTAAGAGGAATGGAAATATTACAAAACTTAGGATGTGATATAAGAATTTTACAGCTAGACGGACAAGCCAAAGATCCAGATGAATATGTGATAAAATATGGTAGTGCAAGATTTGAAAAAAGAGTAGAAGAGGCAATATCATTAGTAGAATATAAAGTAAAAACATTAAAAAATAATATGAAAATAGAATCAGCAAGTGATAAAATTAATTTTCTAAATGAAATTGTAAAAATCTTATCACGAGTAGAAAATAATGTAGAAAAAGAAATTTATATAGATAGAATAGCAAAGGAATATGGAATAACCAAAGAAGCATTATATGCAGAATCTAATAAAAGAACATATGCAAACAATATAGGAATTAAAAAATTAGAAAAAAAGAATGTTATAAAAAAAGAAGAAACTAACAATAAAGAGGAAAATAGCGAAGCATCGGTAAAAAGAGAAAATGTTCTTATATCTTTGTTAATAAACGAAGAAAATGCATATCAAAAAATAAAAGATAGAATAAAACCAGAAGATTTTAAACAAGAAAAAAATAGAAGAATAGTACAAAAATTGTATGAACATTTTGAAAAAGGAAATAGTAATAATAACATAATAAATTTATTTGAAGATGAAGAATTAATAAATCAAATAACATATATAATGGCATACGATTTTGAAATAACAGACTATAATAAAGCTGTAGAAGATATATTAACATTATATGAAAAAGAAAAGTTACTAAATAGAAAAATTGAAATTTTAAAACAAATAGAAACAGCTGAAGATAGAACTCAGCAAATAGAACTAGAAAAAGAATTAAGCAATGTAATTATACAACTAGCAAAAATAAAATAAGGAGGTAAAAGAATGGAAGACGAAAAGAAAACAAAAGGCAAAAAAGAACAAGAAAAAAAAGAACAAGAAAAAGAATCTAAAGATATTGATGTTCAAGAAATAGTAGAAAAAGCTAAAAAACAAGGAAAAATTACTTATGCAGAACTTGCGTCTGAATTAGAAGAAGCAAATCCAGATCAAATAGAAAAAGTATTTGATGCTTTTGAAGAATTGAACCTAGACTTAAAAGATGATTTAGAAGATGAAGAACCTGACATAGAAGACTTAAAAGAAGTAGAAGATATAAAAGTAGAAGACATCAACTTAGAAAATTTCGAAGGAGTAAACACAGAAGATCCTGTTAGAATGTATTTAAGAGAAATAGGAAGAATTCCATTGCTAACATACGATGAAGAAATAGAACTTGCAGAAAGAATATTAAAAGGAGATGAAGAAGCAAAACAAAAACTTGCAGAATCAAACCTAAGATTAGTAGTTAGTATAGCAAAAAAATATGTTGGTAGAGGAATGTTATTTCTAGACTTAATTCAAGAAGGTAATATGGGCTTAATAAAAGCAGTAGAAAAATTCGATTATCAAAAAGGATATAAATTTAGCACATACGCAACATGGTGGATTAGACAAGCTATAACAAGAGCTATAGCAGATCAAGCAAGAACAATAAGAATTCCTGTACACATGGTAGAAACAATAAATAAATTAATACGTACATCAAGACACTTACTACAAAAATTAGGAAGAGAACCTACCCCAGAAGAAATAGCAGAAGAATTAGAAATGCCAGTAGAAAAAGTTATAGAGATACAAAAAATAGCACAAGATCCAGTATCTTTAGAAACTCCAATAGGAGAAGAAGACGATAGCCATTTAGGAGACTTTATACAAGACGAAGACAGTCCAGCACCACATGACTCAGCAGCATATACACTATTAAAAGAACAACTAGAAGAAGTTATGAATACTTTAACAGCAAGAGAAGCCAAAGTTTTAAAATTAAGATTTGGATTAGAAGACGGAAAAGCAAGAACTCTTGAAGAAGTAGGTAGAGAATTCGAAGTAACACGTGAAAGAATTAGACAAATAGAAGCAAAAGCATTAAGAAAATTAAGACATCCAAGTAGAAGTAAAAAACTAAGAGATTATATGAACTAAGACGAAAAACTGTTAAAAACGTTGACTTTTTAACAGTTTTCTGCTATACTATAAAAAGGAATATTAATGTAAGAAGCAAATCTTACAAGAAGGAGAATAAAATGAGCAGAGTAGAAAAAACACTAAATGAAAGTCAAACAAGAAAACTATTCGAAGGAATAAGTGCTTTCTTTAGAGGAATAGGTACTTTAATTAGTGGTTTTACAACAGAAGAAGGAATAGAAAATAATAATATAAAAGAACAACCAGAAAGTGCAACAATAAAAAAATTAATAGAAGAATTAGAAGACAATAATACTACTACAAAAAAAGGTTTAAAAAACATTATAGTTAATGAAGAAAAATTACAACCAATAAATAAAGTACAATCTAAGAAGAAAGAAATGAATCTAGAAAGTTTATTAGAACAAGAAAAATAAATATGAGATTTTTATATCTCATATTTATTACTTTTAGAATAAAAATTCTTGTATAATCTTGACAAAAGATAAATATACTAATATAATATAACACGTTGATAAATATGGCGATGTAGCTCAGTTGGCTAGAGCATCCGGTTCATACCCGGCAGGTCGTAGGTTCAAGTCCCACCATCGCTACCATAAGTGCGAATTTAACAATTCGCAGTGAATAATGAATAGTGAAGAGTGAATAATTAATAATTAAAAATAGGATGTAAGAGCACTTATGTACTATTAACTATTAATTATTCACTTTTCATTATTCACCAAAATTATAAAATCAACATTTCTATATTGATTTTAGTCAAAGTTATAAGCAATATTTATACAATTTTTTATTTATAATTAGTAGTAAAACATTTTAAATCATGTTATAATACTAATTAGTAGAGGAGAGTGAGTAATTATGATGCATGAATTTGTAACATATGCAGATGGAACTTTAGTAGTTTCCTCAGATATTCGTAAGAAAGAAAACGGAGAAGAATATATTATTATTTCATTTGAAAGACCAATGGAATATGGCTTTGACACAGTAGTATTTGAGCTGCCTAGCTATGATATTATTGAAAAAGAAGGACATTTTTCAGATGAAGAAATTGCTTTATTTAAAACAGTTGTAGAGCGTGGAGCAGCATACTTTTTTGATATAGCAAGAGGAGGCGAAGTAGAAAGTGCCTAATCTATTTAGTTTTTCAGGATATGTAATATTTTTTTGGTCAAATGAAAATTATGAACCTATACATGTTCATGTTTGCAAAGGAAACCCAAGAGCAAATTCAACAAAAATATGGATTACTAAAAATCGGAGATTGTATTTTAGCTAATAATAATAGTCAAATTCCACAGCAAGATTTAAGAAAAATATATAAAGCTATACAATATAACTTTTTCTTAATTACTACAAAATGGAAAGAACGTTTTAATGTTAGTGAGATTAAATTTTATTGCTAATTTTATAGTATTTCCAGACTTTATAAACAATTTCCTAAAAAACACAAAAAGTGGCGGTACATAAGCATTATTGCAAGCAATCGCTACTATAAGTGCGAATTTAACAATTCGCAGTGAATAATGAATAATTAATAATTATAAATAGGATATAAGAGCACTTATGTACTATTAACTATTAATTATTCATTTTTCATTATTCACCAAAATTATATAACCATTAAATGTAAATTAATAATATTTTATAAAAATATTGTCAAAAATAAATATTATATATATAATACCAATATAAAATAAAAAAGAGAGGTAAGAACAAATGAAAAATGAAAAAAGCCAAGAAACAGTAACACACACACACACACACGAATAGGAAAGAAAAAGGAATAACACTAATAGCATTAATAATAACAGTAATATTGTTATTAATCTTAGCAGGAGTAGCAATAAACTTTGCACTACGGAGATAATGGAATATTAAAAGGTGCAGAATACGCAGTAGATAAATACCAAAATAAAGCAGAACAAGAACAAAATGAACTTGCAAAAATAGATGATTATATACAAAATGGAAGGGAAACAGTAAATATGCCAAAAAGGACATGGGAATTACTCGCTAGTACAACTAATACAACAGAAACAGAAAAAACAGTAAAAGACTTAAAGCAATTTTCTGAAGTTGCTATAGTTTCATGGTATAACCAAGAAATATTTGCAAGTACAGAGATATCTTATGATATTTTTTCAGTAGCATCAGGAATAAATGCAAGTTCACATACTGGAGCTATAAGAATTGGTACATGTAAATACGTAAATGATACAACAGTAAAACTAATGTGTAATGGAATGACGAAAGTAGATTTATATGGTATACATTAAAAAAATAGAAAAGGAGAGGATGAAAGATGAGAAATGAAAAAAGCTTAGAGGCTGTAACACACACACACACACACACACACACACACACGAATAGGAAGGAAAAGGGAATAACGCTAATAGCATTAATAATAACAGTAATAATATTATTAATTCTAGCAGGAGTAGCAATAAACTTTGCATTACGGAGACAATGGCATATTAAAAGGAGCAGAGTATGCAGTAGATAAATATAAAAATACAACTAAGGAAGAAGAGAATATTTTTTCTCAATCAGAAAATTATATAGAAAGTTTAGTAAGTAATAGAGATGGAAAATTTATTCCGATGCCTTATATTACATTAAGTGGTCCATCTGGAAATATTTCTCAAGAAAAAGAATTAATAGCAGGTACATATGCAGTAGAATGTTTTGTTACATGTTTTAGTTGGTGGAGTAATTGCCCACATATAGAAGTATATTCAGATAGTGAGCTAATACTTTCAATTCAAGGAAATCGTTATAATGAAACTAAAGGTGCGAGTGGAACAGTCTTTGCTTGCGGAGGAAGTTCATCAACATTGAAATTGGAACAGAATTCAATGGTATATGCTAAAATAGTAGGAGGAAAATATTGGCCACATGGAATGGTAAATATATTTAGAATTGAGTAATAAATATATATTATTTACCTTGATAGAAAGATAAAATAATAGGAAGAAAAATATAATTTAATATATTAAAAATATAAAAGTCTGCTAAAATTAGTGGACTTTTATATTATAAAAATTTAAACTAAAAAAATAAAATTTAAATATAATTGATTAAAAAGTCTCTGAAAAAGTTTTTATGCAAATATATTCAGAGCCGTATTTTTTAATTGTATTTTACTCTTCCATATGGTAAAATACACATATAGAGATAAAATATTTTACACATAGAAAGGATGTAATAATTGTGAAAGAGCAAATATTTGTACTAGAAAAATACAATTCATTTGAGCCAAGAGATATATTCGAATGTGGACAATGTTTTAGATGGAATAGACAAGAAGACGGAAGCTATACAGGAGTATTTAAAGAAAATGTTTTAAATGTAAAAAAAGATAATGGAAAAATAATTTTTAAAGGAATATGTACTCAAAATATAATTAATACATGTATAGAATATTTTGATTTAGATACAGATTATAATAAAATAAAAGATAAATTAAGTAAAATAGATGAACCATTAAAAGAAAGCATAAAATACGGACAAGGAATTAGAATATTAAAACAAGACTTATGGGAGACAATTATTTCTTTTATAATATCTGCAAATAATAATATACCTAGAATAAAAGGAATAATTGAAAGAATTTCAAAAAAATATGGAAATAAAATAGAGTGGAATAAAGAAGAATATTATACTTTCCCTACACCAGAACAATTATCAAAAGCAACAGTTGAAGATTTGAGAAAATTAGGTTTAGGCTTTAGAGATAAAAGAATTTATGAAACGACAAAAATAATAAATGAAAATAAAAATTTTTTAAATGAATTACAAAATGAAAAAGATTCTGCACTAGTGAGAGAAAAACTATTATCTTTATCTGGAGTTGGACCAAAAGTTGCTGATTGTATAATGTTATTTGGAATGCAACGATATGAAGTATTTCCGATAGATGTATGGATTAGAAGAGTAATGAACGAACTATATATAAAAAATGAAGATGAAACCAAAGTTAGTAAAAAAGAAATAGAAAATTTAGCACAAAATAAATATGGAAACTTAGCAGGACTTGCACAACAATATTTGTTTTTTGCTAGAAGAGAAAGGTAGAAATAAATGAGTTTAAGACTAATATATGGAAGAGCAGGAACTGGAAAAAGTCAGTTTTGCTATGATGAAATAAGTAAAATAATCGAACAAGAAGAAAAAATATATATAATAACTCCAGAACAATTTTCTTTTACTGCGGAAAAAAAATTACTTGAATCATTAAACAAGAAAGCAGTTATAAATGCAGAAGTTTTAACATTTGAGCGTATGGCATATAGAATTTTAAGTGAAGTTGGAGGAAAAACTAGAGTACAATTATCTAAAACAGGAAAAGCAATGCTTATATATAATTTGCTTTCTAATAATAAAAATGAGCTTAAATTTTTAGGAAAATCAGATGAAAATGTGCAAATTATTGAACAAACAATAACTGAATTAAAAAAACATAGGGTAACAGTAGAAAATGTTAAAAATATAGAATCATCAACTGAAAATAAATATTTAAAATATAAATTAGAAGATATACGAAAAATATATGAGGAATATCAAAATACTTTAAGCAATAATTACATAGATGAAGATGATATATTAGACATGCTAACAGAAAAAATTGAATATACTAATATGTTCAAAAACTCTGTTATATATATAGATGAATTTGTGGGTTTTACAAAACAAGAATATGAATTAATAAGAAAGTTATTAAAAGTATGTAAGCAAATAAATATTACAATCTGTTCAGATTCATTAACACAAGAAAAAAATATAGAATCAGATATATTTTTCTCTAATAAAGAAACAATTAATACATTAATATCGATTGCAAATAAAGAAAAAATTATTGTAGAAGAAGCGGTATTTTTAGAAGAGAAAAAGAGATTTAAAAAAGATGAGTTAAAACATTTAGAAGAAAATATATATGCAATAAAATCTGAAAAATATGAACAAAAAAATGAAAATATAGAATTATTTTTAGCACAAAATCCATTTTCTGAAATAGAACATGTAGCGAAAGAAATTATAAAACTTGTAAGAGATAATAATTATAAATATAATGATATTTCAGTAATTACAAAAAATTTAGATACATACTCAAACATAGCAAAAGTAATTTTTAACAAATATAATATTCCAATTTTCATAGACGAAAAGAAGGATTTGAATCAAAACATATTAGTAAAATATGTTTTAGCTCTATTAGAAATTTTTGCAAAAAATTGGTCATATGAAGCAATGTTTAATTACATAAAAACGGGCTTATGTGATATAGATATAGAAGATATGTTTATGCTAGAAAATTATTGTATAAAATGGGGCATAAAAGGAAATAAATGGACAAAAGAGCCATGGAAAATTGCAGATAGTGATGAAGAACTAGAAAAATTAAATGAGCTAAGAGAAAAAATAGTAAATCCATTATTAAAATTTAAAAATAGTTTAAATAGAGGAAAAAATTGTGAGGAATTATCAAAAGCAATTTATACATATTTAATAGAAAACAAAATAGATACAAAATTAACTGAGAAAATAAAAATATTAGAAGAAAATGAGCAAATAGATTTAGCAAATGAATATAAAAAAAGTTGGGACATATTAATAAATGTGCTAGATGAAATGGTTTTAGTATTAAAAGAACAAAAAATATCATTTGATGAATATAGTAAACTTTTAAAAATAGGCTTACAAAATAGTGGACTTGGAAAAATACCAGCAACGCAAGATCAAGTAATAATGGGTGATGTAGATAGGTCTAGAACACATAAAGTAAAAGCTGTATTTATTGTAGCATTAAATGATGGAATTTTTCCAAGTGTACATACAGATGAAGGCTATTTGAATGATGAAGATAGGAACTATTTAAAAAATGAGGGAATAGAATTAGCAAAAAATACAGTAGAAAGTTTATATGAAGATAATTTTAATATATATAAAGCATTTACTGTAGCAGAGGAAAAACTATATTTATCATATTCTTCAACAGACAATGCTAGTAAAGCATTAAGACCATCTATGCTATTGGCAAAATTAAAAAAGATATTTGAACTAGAAGAAAAAAGCGATATAGTAGAGTTAGAACCAGAAATAACTACAAAACAAGCAATGTTTGATGAGCTTTTAATAAATATTAAAAAATATGAAGAAAATGAAATTATAAATCCTATATGGTTTGAAATATATAATATATATATGCATGATAAAGAATGGAAAGAAAAACTAGAAAATGCAATAAAATCTTCAAGAAAAGAAACAACCGAATTAAAATTGACACCTGAAACTATAAAACAATTATATGGAAATACATTAAGAACAAGTATATCAAGGTTAGAACAATATAAAAAATGTGCATTTTCATATTATTTAAAATATGGTTTGAAATTATCATCACAAAGTTTATTTCAAATACAAAGTTTAGACACAGGAACATTTATGCATGATGTAATAGATGAATTTTTTAGTCAAATAGAACAAAGAGAAATTAAGCTTAAAGAAATTTCAGAAGAACAAATAGATGAAATAGTAGAAAACATTATAAATGAAAAATTAACTCTAAATAGAAATTATATTTTTACTAGTACTAAAAAATTTAATATATTAACAATAAGATTAAAGAATATAATAAAAAGAGCAATGAAATACATAATAGAAACAATAACTGAAAGTGATTTTGAAGTATTAGGTACAGAAGTAGAATTTAAGAAAAATGAGAAATATCCACCTATAGAAGTAAAATTAGATGACGGTAGCAAAGTAGAACTTACAGGAAAAATAGATAGAATAGATTTTGCCGAAAACAAAGAAGGAAAATTTGTAAGAATTATAGATTATAAATCTTCTATAAAAAATATAGATTTAAACGAGGTTGTAGCAGGATTGCAAATACAATTATTAACATATTTAGATGCTGTTACAAAAAAAGATAATTTTATACCAGCAGGAGTATTATATTTTAATTTGATAGACCCAATAATAAAAGCAGACAAAAATAAAACTGACGAAGAAATTGAGTTAGAAATAAAAAAACAATTTAAAATGAAAGGGCTAATTTTAGCAGATGTAAATGTAATTAGAATGCATGATAATAAATTAAAAAATGGATTTTCTAAATTAGTTCCAGCATATATAAATTCTGAAGGAGATATAACACAAACCCGTTCTAAAGTTGCAACAAAAGAAGAATTTTATAAATTACAAAAATATATGAATAAAATAATAAAAGAAATTTCTCAGGAAATTATGTCAGGTAATATAAGTATAAAACCTTATTATAATGTTAGAACCAAAAAAACACCTTGTGAATATTGTGAGTATAAAGCTATATGTAATTTTGATTCTAGTGCAGAACAGTATAATTATATACAAAAGAGAACAAGAGAAGAAATATTAGAAAGTTTATGAGAAGTTGAAAAAGAATCAGCATATTGAGTTGTTAGACTGCGTAGCTACTATATGAAAAAGATTGGAATGTGAAAAGTATGATAGATTTGTCTAATGAAAATATAATACATATAAAAGGAAAAGATATAGAATATTTACAATTTAGAAAATTATTAGACTATAAAATTAAACATTGCTATACATTAAGTACAAATAATTTTGATGCCTTTGGAAATAAAACAATACTTGGAAACGAAGATAAACTAATAGAAAATTATAAAAAAATATGTGCTGAATTAAATATTAATTATAAACAAATTGTAAGACCTAAACAAACACATACTAATATTGTAGAGTGTATTAATGCTAAAAATGATGATATAGATTTATTTTCTACTTATATAAATGTAGATGGACTTTTAACAAATAAAAATAACATAGCTTTATCATTAGGATTTGCAGATTGTACACCAATATTATTATATGATACGGAAAATAAAGTAATAGGAAATATTCATTCAGGTTGGAGAGGTACTTTACAAAAAATTGCAACAGTTGCTATAGAAAAAATGAAAAAAGAATACAATTCAAATCCAGAGAACATAATAGCATGTATTGGTCCATGCATAAAACAATGCCATTTTGAAGTTAAACAAGATGTATACGAACTATTTTATAAAGAATTTAGTTATATGTCTGACTTACAAAATATAATAAAAAGAGAAAAAGAAAATTATAAAATTGATACAACATTAATAAATATTAATTTATTAAAAGAAGCTGGATTAAAGGAAGATAATATTATAGATAGCAAAATATGCACAGTATGTAATAGTAATTATATGCATTCATATAGAGCAAAAGGAGAAAAGGCTGGAAGAAATACAGCAATTATGTGTATGTAATTATAATTTTATTTAAGTTGGAGGTATGAATGAAAGCACAAAAATTAAATAAACAAGATACAATAGGTGTAATAGCACCATCTGCACCTATAGTTTCTGAAAAATTGGAGGATATAAATAATTCAATTTTATTATTAGAACGAGCAGGGTTTAAAATACAATTTTCTAAAAATGCTTTTTCAAATACATTAGGATATAGTGCAACAGCAAAAGAAAAAGCAGAAGATATAAACAGAATGTTTGAAAATAGCAATATAAAGGCAATTTTATGTGCTACAGGAGGAGAAAATTCAAATTCAACTTTTGAATATTTAGATTTTGAAATAATAAAAAATAATCCTAAAATTATATGTGGTTTTAGTGATTCAACTTCACTAATTAATATAATAAATGAAAAAACGGGATTAGTTACATTTCATGGACCTACTTTTAAATCTCTAACTTCATGGGAAACAAATTACTCATATAATGAATTAATAAAAAGATTTGTAGATAAAAATTTACAATTAGGAACAGATGATGATGAATATATTACAATAAAACAAGGACAAGCTGAGGGAGAGCTTATAGGCGGAAATTTGAATTTATTATCAGATTTAGTTTGTGGAAAGTATAATGTAAACTTTAAAAATAAAATAATGTTTATAGAGGATTTAGGGTATGAATCTTCACCAGGTATGATTAGTCATTATTTATATAAAATGAAACAAAATGGAGTTTTTGAAGATATACAAGGATTATGGATTGGTAATTATGAACATGATAGTAAAATATCATTAGAAAAAATAGTATTAGATGTACTAGAAAATGAATATCAATTTCCAATAATAAAATCAAATAATTTTGGACATTGTGAAAGAAAAACAGTTATACCAATAGGAGTAAAAGCAAAAATAGATACAGATAAAAAAATAAAAATAGAATTATTAGAGGATTGTGTAATATAAAATAAAGGAGTAAAAAATGTACGATAACTGGGAAGAATTAGAAAACAGCATACAAAATTGTAAATTGTGCAAATTATGTACTACAAGAACAAATATTGTATTTGGAACAGGAAATAAAAATGCAGATTTAATGTTTATTGGAGAAGGACCAGGAGCAGATGAAGATTTACAAGGAAAACCTTTTGTAGGAAAAGCTGGAAAACTAATGGATATGGCATTTATGGGGCTACAAATAAATAGGGATGAAGTATATATTGCAAATATAGTAAAATGTAGACCACCAGCAAATAGAAATCCAGAAGATGATGAAGCAGAGGCATGTTTAAATTATTTAAGAAACCAAGTAATTCTAGTAAAACCTAAAATAATAGTGTTATTAGGTAGTGTAGCTTTAAAAAATATTTTAGGAAAAGAATATGGAATAACATCTTCAAGAGGTAAATGGGTAGAAAGAAAGAACATATTATATATGCCAACATGGCATCCAGCAGCTTTACTAAGAGATGAAAATAAGAAGATTGAATTTTGGAAAGACTTAAAACAAGTAAAACAAAAATTAGAAGAAATAAAGGAAGTATAGTATGGTAGTAAAAAATATTTTTAAACATATAGGAGTGGTATTACATCATAAATGGTTAGTTTTTAAATTATGTTGCAAAGTTGGAATTATATGGAGGGGGTTAGTACATGACCTATCAAAATTTAGTCCATCAGAATTTATACCAAGTGTTAAATATTTTGCACAAGGGAAAGGAAGCCCAATAACTAAAGAAAAAAGTGAAAAAGGATATTCACAAGCATGGCTTCATCATAAAGGAAGAAACAGACATCATCCAGAATATTGGAATGATGATGTAGCACCAGTTCCACGACCAATAATGCCTTTTAAATATGTATGTGAAATGATTTGTGACCAATTATCTGCTGGTATCGTATATGAGGGAAAAAATTGGACTCAAGAACACCAACTTAAATATTGGACAAAACAAAAACAAACTTGTCCATTGAATCCTAAATTAATAAAAATGTTAGACATTGTGTATGAACAAGTAGCAAAAGAAGGAATACCAAAAACTCTAACAAAGAAAAATTTAAAATCTATATATGATGAGTGTATAAAAAAATAACATTTGTGGTAAAAACTAATAAGTTTAAAAAATTGACAAAAATATATATTTCACAATAAAATCATAAGGAAAGTTAAAAATATCAAGTAAAAAATACATGAAGAAAGGACTATTAAAATGGAAAATATAAATGAAAAAGCTAATTATTGTTTGGGTTGTAAAATTAAAAAATGTCAACAGAATTGTCCATTAGGAAATGACATTACTGAATTTATAAGATATATAAAAGAGAACGACTATAAATCAGCATATAATAAATTACTAGAAACAACAGTGTTACAGCCAATATGTGGTAGAATATGTCCTCATAAAAGTCAATGCGAAGGTGGATGTGTACGAGGAATAAAAGGCGAGTCTGTAACAATAGGTGACCTGGAAGCATTTATAGGAGATTTAGGAATAGAAAAAAATTATAAAATTAATAAATATACAGATAAAAAACAAGATAAAAAAATAGCTATAATAGGTGGAGGGCCATGTGGAATTTCTGCAGCAGCAGAACTTGCAAGAAATGGCTATAAAGTTACTATATATGAAAAATATAATAAATTAGGAGGAATATTAGTTCACGGTATTCCAGAATTTAGATTACCACAAGAAATTGTACAAAAACAAATTGATAAAATATTAGAATTAGGAATAGGAGTAAAACTAAATAAGGAATTAGGAAAGGATTACACTTTAGAAGAAATATATAATAAATATGATGCAGTATTTTTAGCATTTGGAGCAAATATATCATCAAAAATGAATATACAAGGAGAAGAATTAGAAGGAGTTTATGGAGGAAACGAATTATTAGAAAATAAAAAATTTCCAGAATTTAAAAATAAACCAGTAGCAGTAATAGGCGGAGGAAATGTGGCTATGGATACTGCAAGAACTATAAAAAAATTAGGAGCAAAATATGTATTTGTAATATACAGACGAGCAGAAGAGCAAATGCCAGCAGAGAAAAAAGAAATAGAAGATGCAAAAAATGAGGGAATAGAATTTTTATTTCAAAATAATATAGTAAAAATAATTGGAGACAAAAAAGTAGAAAAAATAGAATGTATAAAAACAGAGTTAGTACAAAAAGAAGGAGAGACTAGATTAGTTCCACAAGACATAGAAAATAGTAATTATATTATGGACATAGACTATGTAATAATGGCAATTGGTTCACAAACAGAACAAAAAATAGTATCATCATTAGGAGTTAATTTAACTAAAAAAGGGTACATACAAATAGACGAAAACTATATGACATCTAAAAAAGGAATATTTGCAGGAGGAGATTTAAGTGGAACTAAAGCAACAGTGGCATGGGCAAGTCGTTCTGGAAGAGAAGCGGCAAAATCTATAATAGAGTATTTAAAAAAATCTAATTAAAAAGATAAGGAGATATAAATGGTAGAAGAGTTTTATTTTACATCTTCAACAGGAAAACAAGTACATGCAAAAAAATGGATAAATGAAAATATAGAAAAATATAATGGAGTAATTCAACTTGTTCATGGAATGCAAGAACATATTGGAAGATATGATGAATTTGCAAATATGCTTGCTAAATATGGCTATATTGTTGTAGGACATGATCATTTAGGACATGGTGATACAGCAAAAACAAGTGAAGAATTAGGATATTTCGCAAAAGAAAATGGATGGGAACATTTAGCAGAAGATGTACATATTTTTCAAAATAAAATTAAAGAAGAATATCCAGATTTGCCATATATAATTTTTGCACATAGTATGGGGTCCTTAGTTGTACGTACGTATTTAACAAAATATAAAGATGACTTAAATGGAGTAATTTTATGTGGAACTAGTGGTCAAAAAATAGGATTAATAACAGGACAAATTTTATGCAAAATAATAGGAGTAATAAAAGGAGAAAAATATAGAAGCAAATTAATACAATATTTAGTAATAGGTTCTTTTAACAGAAAATTTAAACCAAATAAAACTAGAGCAGATTGGACAACACGAAATGAAGAAGAAATTCAAGAGCGTTCCAAAGATGCAAAATGTGGTTTCAACTTTACTATAAATGGTTACTATAATTTACTAAAAGGAACATATTATTTATCAAAACAAAAAAACATAAATAAGACACTAGATGTTCCAATACTACTTATTTCTGGAGATAAAGACCCAGTAGGTGGGATGGGGAAAGGTGTAATAAGAGTTTTTAATATGCTAGAAAAAGCAGGATTAAAAGATGTACAAATTAGACTATTTAGAGATGCACGACACGAATTAATAAATGAACTTAATAAAGAAGAAGTGTATTTTGTAATATTTAATTGGATAGGTGAAAAATTGAAAAATAACCAGAATAATAGCAAATAATGAGACAGCCAAAAAGTAAGATATCTATAGAAAAATAAAGAAATGTCTACCAAGATAAGCCCAATAAATGTAGAGGCGATTTTAATCGCCCGCTCTTCGGAGAAATAGCTAAAATAATTTAATAGCAGCTAGCAATAATTGTTAGTTGCTATTAAATTTTATAAAACTATAGCATAAAATGTAATAATGTGTTATATTATAAAACAAGAAAAAAAGGAAGTTGAATATTATGGAACAATTTATAGAAATAACAAAAAATGAATATAAAGAAGTATTTGAATGGTTATATGAAAAAGAAGATGTGGAACTATTAGAAGAACTTGATATTTCTATGGCACATACTTATAACGAACCATATATTTATTATACTAAAGAAATTGCAGATATATTTAATACAAAGCCAATGCAAAGACTACAAAGAATATTACAATTAGGTACTGTTATAGTAAATTCAGAAAATGTATATCATACTAGATTAGAGCATTGTAAGGGAGCATATAGAAGGGCAATAGAATTTATTGCTGTTAAATATAAAGATGAAGATTGGAAAAAATATATAGAAGAAAACAACAAAAAACAAGAACTTATTAATACAATAATATTTATGGGAGTACATGATGTTGGACATAGTATGTTGTCTCATGTATTAGAAGATGTTGTTGGAAATAAAGATTGTAATCATGAATTAATTGGAGATAAAATAATAGAGCAAAATATAGAATTATCTACAGCAATGAAAAAAGCACGGTTGGACAGGAAAATACTTAGGAGAAATGGAATTATTATGTGAAGGAAGTATAGACTTTGATAGAGAGGATTTTCTTGTACGAGATAGATTATATGTGGGCAGAGAACAGGAAAACGGAATAATAAGTAAAATTAATGAAGATACTAATTTAAGTCAAACAAAAGTAAATAAAAATATTGAAAACATTTATACATATAAAGATGAAGATTTAAAATATATAAAACAGTTTTTAAATATTAGAGAAAATATGTATGAAAATGAATATCACAGCCCAAAAAGAAAGATGTTAGAATATGTACCACAATATTTTATAAATAAAATATTATTAGCTGAAAAATGTACACAGGCAGATAGTTTAAGAAGATATTTAAAACAATTTACAAGCAAAGATATAAAAGAAATTGACATAAATGAATATATAAAAGGAACAGACATATTATGGTATAATGGTCTTATAGATATAATTAGAAATTCTCAGGACGAAGAAATAAAACAAATAGCATTGTTATTAATGCCATCTAATAATGGATTAATAAATATTGCAATAAATACATTAGATCCTAAAAATAGTGAACAATCTGAATATAGCGAAGAAGAAAAAGAATATATAAAAAATGTAAAATATTTAATAGATGAGAATAAAAAAGATGAGGAAATACAAGCATTAAGAGCTAAAAACGCTAAAGAATGTATAACAATTAAAGTAAAAACACAAGAACAAGTTGAAAGAATAAAACACGAAATAACGAAAATACTAAATAAGCAAGAGGTTTTAGGTTTTGAGGTATGCAAACAAAAACTAAAAAAATATAAGCAAAGTGAACCAATATATATAGAGGATAATAGCAAAAAAATAAAAGAATTATCTGAGTATAATGAAGATAATGAATTAGATGATGTAAATAGTTATTGCGCATTTTTAGTGGGTCCAATTTTAAGATTAGAAGGAATAGATGAAAAAAGAATAGAAGAAGCGGTTAACTTTTTAAGACAACAAGAAAAAGTTTTAAATGCAAGTGTAAAAGAAGAAGGAAGAATGAGACTATTTAAAACAGAAAATAAACCAAACATGGATTGGTTTGAAGAAAGATAATAGCTGGTACTAAATAATTAATGAAGATAAAAACTAATTAATTAAAACAGTAGTAATAATAAGATAAAAAACGAGTTCGACCCTGAGAAGCGACAGCGCCATAATGCTTTTGCTGAGAATAGTGTGTCTCTTCACTTCTTAAAACCAACAAGTCTTAAACGCCTTGGAGAACGGAATTTTTTAGCTTATTATTACTACTAGATTTGCTATATTACCATAATCTCTAAATAAATTTAAAAAATATCTTGTGTAAAAAATATAATTATGATATATTTTATGTTGTAATAGAAAATTTTACAATAAATTTGGATATTATAAAACAAGGAAGGTGGAACTTTCATGGAAGAAGAAGTAATAGATAAAGACAAGAAAACCATACTTATAGTAGACGATGAACAACATATTGTTGATATATTAGTATATAATTTAGAAAAAGAAGGATATAATACACTACAAGCAAATGATGGACTTACAGCAGTAGATATAGCATTAAATCAAAAACCAGATTTAATATTATTAGACATAATGCTTCCAAAAATGGATGGACTAGCAGTTTGTAAAAGAATAAGACATACATTAAATGTGCCAATATTAATGTTAACAGCAAAAGACGAGGAAATAGATAAAATTTTAGGATTGGAACTTGGAGCAGATGATTATGTTACAAAACCATTTAGTGTAAGAGAATTAATGGCAAGAATAAAAGCTAATTTAAGAAAAGCTGAAGTTACTGCAAATCCAAAAGAAGATGACGCAAAACAAGATAATAAAAACAAAATAATTGTTGGAGACTTAAGTTTGGACTTAGACAAGTTCGAAGTAAGAGTTAAAGATGAAGTAGTAGATTTAACATTAAGAGAATTTGAAGTATTAAAATATTTAGCAAATCAACCAGGACAAGTAATAACCAGAGAGGTTTTATTAGAAAAAGTATGGGGTTACGAATATTATGGTGATATAAGAACAGTTGATGTAACAGTAAGAAGAATAAGAGAAAAAATAGAAAAAGATACATCTGCACCTAAAATTTTAATTACAAAAAGAGGAGTAGGATATTATATTGCTACAAAATAAATAATTAGAGATAGGGGCGTAATCGGCTGTAAGATAAAATATTACTTATAGCAAATTACGCCCTAAAATTATGAATTTTTGGAGATGAAAATAAAATGATAAAAAGTATACAATTAAAAATTGTTATAGTATTTTTAGCAATAGGAATAATTACAATAACAGGTTTGGGATTTGCCTTTACATATCAATTGGATACTGTAAATCAACAAATAAACAGTATGATTTCTGTAAATGATGCCATTGAAATGTCTAATATAATACAGCAACAAGAACAACAAATAAAACTTATAGTTATTATTGCTATAGCTGCTTTTACAATAATATCTATGATAGTAGGACTATTTCTTACAAGAGCAGTCATAGCTCCAATTTCTAAGCTGATAAAAAATGTAGAGAAAATAGCAGCAGGAGAAGAAACAGAAATAAAATATCTAACAGACGGAAAAAATAAAACAGAAGTAGATGAATTAGTAAGTGCATTTGGAATGATGACTACAGAATTAAAGGAAAATTTAAAAGAAGTATCAAGACAAAAAAATCAAATTGAAACAATATTGTTACATATGACAGACGGAATAATAGCATTTAATATGTCAGGAAAAATAATATTAGTAAATCCAGCAGCAACAAGACTTTTAAGAATAATGCCAGAGGACGAAAATTTTGAGCAAATTTTTGAAAAACTAAATATAGATATAAATATGGAAAAAATAATATATCTAGAGAATTGGACTTCATCAGAGCAAAGAGTAACAATAGGAGATAAAAGTATAAATATGTTTTTTGCGCCATTTAAAGATGAAAATGATAGACCATCTGGAGTAATGGTAATGATACAAGATATTACAGAACATGTAAAACTAGATAATATGAGAAAAGAATTTGTTGCAGATGTATCTCATGAATTAAAAACACCTATAACATCAATAATGGGATATGCAGATACATTATTGGAAGGTGAGTATGATAAACAAACACAAGATAAATTTTTAAATGTAATAGCTACAGAAGCAAGGCGTATGGCGAAATTAGTTACAGATTTATTAACATTATCAAGATTTGATTCTAATCAAACAAATGTAAAAAAGGAAGAATTCGATTTAGGCGAACTAGTTAAAAAGTGTCAAGAAAAAGTACAACCACAAATAAATGCTAAACACCATGAAGCAGAATGTTTTGTTACTGCTAATGTTCCATTAGTATATGCTGATAAAGATGGAATAGAAAGAGTTGTATTAAATATATTAACCAATAGTATTAAATATACACAAGACAATGGAAAAATAAAAATATATGTAGGATTTGTTTATAATGATGCATATATAAAAATAATTGACAATGGAATAGGTATCCCAGAAGCGGATTTAAATAGGATATATGAAAGATTTTATAGAGTAGACAAAGCTAGAACGAGAGAAATGGGAGGAACAGGATTAGGTCTATCTATAGCAAAAGAAATATTAACTCAAAATAATGGAAGTATAGATATAAAAAGTGAGCAAGGAAAAGGAACAGAAGTCGTTATAAGAATACCAACAAAAGAGACAAATATAAATTAAAATTATTGAGTTAAAACTTGTATTTGCATATATTCTAATATATAATATAACTAAAATAAATTAAGAAAGCTGGAAAATAAAATGAATGAAGAAACTAAAAAACATATAAAAGAAATATTGGAATGGTGCTATTGTATAATAATAGCTATAGTGTTTGCATTATTAATTAGGCACTATATAGGAACACCTACAATAGTTCAACAACCATCTATGTATCCAACTTTAAAACAAAATCAGAGATTAATATTAAATAGAGTATTTAGAACGATAAAGGAAGAACCAAAAAGAGGAGAAATAGTAACATTTGAAGCACCAAGCAAATCATATATACTAGCTCAAGATGTAGATTTAGAAAATCCGGTGGCAGTATATGAAAATGAACCACAAGGATTATGGAATAAATTTATATATTATGGACTAGAAATAAATAAAACAAGTTATATAAAAAGAGTAATAGGGCTTCCTGGAGAGCATGTAAAGATAGAAGATAACAAAGTGTATATAAATGGAAAACCATTGGAAGAAGATTATTTACAAAAAACAGTAGTAACAGATTCAATGGGAGGTTCATTTACAGACTTAACAGTTCCACAAGGCTATGTTTTTGTAATGGGAGATAATAGACCACAAAGTACAGATTCTAGAAGATTTGGATGTATACCAATAGAAAAACTAGAAAGCAAAGTATGGATTAGATTTTGGCCATTAAATTTATTTGGAAAAGTAAAATAAAGGAGCAAAAAAATTGAGTTTTGATAATTTAATTGGAAATGAACCTATAAAAGTATTACTAAGGAAGAATATAGAAAATAATAAACTAACACATAGTTATATGTTTGTAGGACCATCTGGAATTGGAAAAACTTTATTTGCTAGAGAATTTGCAAAAATAATACTATGCCAAAATAATGATGAAAATTGTAGTTCTTGTAAATCATGTTTAGAATTAGCTAATAACAATAATCCAGATTTAATTCAAATCCAATCTCAAGATGGAAAGATAAAAATAGAACAAATTAGAGAGATGCAAAAAAAGGTATTAGAAAAACCTATAATTTCAAATAAAAAAGTGTATATAATAAAAGATGCAGATCAAATGACAAATGAAGCAGCAAACTGTTTATTAAAGACATTAGAAGAACCACCAGAATATATTACAATTGTATTAATAGGAACAAATGAAAGTTTGTTTTTAAATACAATTAGGTCAAGGTGTACAAAAATATTATTTAATAAATTACAACTTGACGAAATGAAAAAATACATACAAAAACATAGTGAATTTTCTAATATTTCAGAAAATGTATTAAATTTAGCTGATGGAAGCATAGAAAAGTTAATAAAAATATCAGAAAAAATTGATTTATATACAAATATAGAAAATGTCTTTAATAATATAGAAAATTATAATATAATAAAAGCAATGCAAAAACTAGAAGTAATGTATAAAGAAAAAGATAGCATTTATGAAATATTAGATTATATAAATGTAATATTATTTAACAAAAGTAAAAATGATTCAAAATTTATAAGATATATAGAAGCAGTTGAGCAAACTAAAATAGCATTAAAAGCAAATGCAAATTATGATATGAGTATAGATAATTTACTATATAAAATATGGGAGGAATAGCAGTTTTGAAAGAAATAATAGGAGTTAGATTTAAAAGACCAGGCAAAATATATTTTTTTGAAACAAATGGTGAAGAAATACATAAAGGACAATATGTAATAGTAGATACATCTATGGGGCAAGAATATGCAGAAGTAGTAATAGAAAACAAAATGTTCGATGAATCTAAATTAGAAGTACCATTAAAACCAATTATACGAGTTGCAACCCCAAAAGATAAAAAACATAATGAAGAAAATAAAAAGAAAGAAAAAGAAGCCTTTGAAATTTGTTTAAAAAATATAAAAAAGCATAAATTAGATATGACATTAATAGATGTTGAATATAAGTTTGATAATAGTAAAATTTTATTTTATTTTACAGCAGAAGGAAGAATAGATTTTAGAGAATTAGTAAAAGACTTAGCAGCAATATTTAAAACTAGAATAGAGTTAAGACAAATTGGCGTAAGGGATGAAGTAAAAAGAATAGGTGGAAATGGAGTATGTGGTAGACAACTTTGTTGTTGCTCATTCTTAGGAGGTTTTGAAACAGTATCAATAAAAATGGCAAAAGAACAAAATATATCATTAAATCCATCAAAAATATCAGGTAATTGCGGAAGATTAATGTGCTGTTTAAAATATGAACAAGATGTATATGAAGAAAAATTAAAACATCTTCCAAAAGTTGGAGCTATAGTAAAATCTAAAGAAGATGGAGAAGGAGTAGTAGATTCATTAGAAACATTAAAAGAGATTGTAAGAGTTAAATTTAAAGATAAAGATGGTTTCTACTATAAAAAATTTAAAGCAGACGAATTGGAAATAATAAAAAATGTAGAATCTCAGAATGAAATGGATGGAATAGATAAAGAAGAATTAAAAGAACTAAAAGAATTAGAAAAATTAGAACAATTAGATAAAAATAATGAAGAAATATAGAATATAGTAAGAATATAATAATAAAAATATTATAGATACACTAATAAAAGGAGGCGATAAATATGGCATTTAAAATTACAGACGCATGCATCAAATGTGGAGCTTGTGCAGCTAATTGCCCAGTAGAGTGCATTTCAGAAGGAGAGGACAAATACATAATAGATCCAGATAGATGTATAGAATGTGGAACATGTGCAGGATGTTGTCCAGTAGATGCACCACAAGCATAGTAAATAGTATATAATAAGACTTATTTCAATTTGAAGTGAGTCTTTTTTTATATAATAGGAAAGTTTTACTTTCCTATTATATAAAAAAATAACATTGCACAGAAAATTTACTTTGTAAATTTTCGCGTCAACAAATCTTTACGCTTCTTTGAGACCTTGAATTTAGATAGCAAACTTTAAGATGTAGAGAAAAGGTCTCGCGAAGCGAGATTTGTTCTATAATAGGAAAGTTTTACTTTCCTATTATAGAACAAATAAAAGACTTTAAAGTAGTTAATGTATAAAAATGTATAAAATACAGTAAAAATAGTGAATATTTTTCCAATTTTTCCAAAAAAATACAGAAATTTTCAAAAAAGACTAGTAAAGTTTACATAAATAGTGTATAATAATAAATGGAAATATTATGTAAAGGAGGAAAAAGTTGAAAAAATATAATAATATAAAAGTAAGATTTGCAATATCAATTATAGCAGTATTAGTATTATTTACTAGCATGGTTTCAACAAATTCAACATTATTAAATAAAAATATAGAAGGAAAACAAGAGGCAATAAAAGAAGAGCAATTAGAATCACAAAATTGGTATAATGAAAATTATTGGGATTGGTATACAAGAACCACAACAGATGACAAAACATATAATGGAAAACATATAAAATTTATAGGACAATCAATACACTTCTTTGGATATGACGCAATTTCATATAAGGATTTTTTATATAAAAAATATAATTCTAAAGCAGAAAAAACATTTATCTTTATATTAGATGAAACAGAAACACAATATCACTCTTTAGAAGGAGCAGGTATAATTGTTAATTCCAAAATAGAAAATGGACTATTTACAGGATATATTGTATTATTTACAGAAACTGATATAGTCTTATATTATTTAGAAAATGTACCAGTAACACAACTAAATAATTCAAATGGAACAAAAGTAGCAAGTTTAGGAACAGAAGTTATTAAAATGAAAAAAGTAGATACTAAAATACATAATTTACAAGTAATAATAACTCAAAATAGTTTAAGAATAGTAGATAATTCTCAAGAAGTATTAAACACTAAATTGAATAAATATCCAGGAAATGATTTTGGACTTATTGCATCATACAATTTACATGATTGCGAAAGAAAGACAAAAGCAATATTCAAAAATTTAGATATAGAAATAAGAAAATATGAAACAGCTATAAAAAACATCGATACTAAAGGACAAGCTATTGCAGATTCAAGATTTGCATTGTTAGATGAAAATGGAAATTTAGCAGGAAAAGAAACAACATCATCTGATGGAACTTGTACTTTTGATAATTTACAACCTGGAACTTATACATTAAGACAATCATATGTAAAAGGTGGATATATATTAAATCAACAAAAATTTAGCTTTAAAGTTACAGACGATGGACAAATAGTGGATGTGAACACAGGTAAAGAAATAAATATAACTGTAATAAATGAAAGTGAAAATGGAACAGGAAGTGGAAATGGAACAGGAAGCGGGAACGGAACAGGAAGTGGAAATGGAACAGGAAGCGGAAATGGAACAGGAAGCGGAAATGGAACAGGAAGTGGAAACGGAACAGGAAGTGAAAACGGAACAGGAAGCGGAAACGGAACAGGAAGTGGAAATGGAACAGGAAGCGGAAATGGAACAGGAAATGGAACAGGAAACGGAACAAGCAATGCAAATGAAACAAATTCAAATAAAAATACAAATATAAATTCAACTGTAACTACAACATCAACATCTAATTCTAATAAAACAAATAGTGTAAGTAGTACAGAAAAAACACCATCAAAACTTCCACAAACAGGAGAAAATGATATAATAATTTTTGGAATAATATCTTTTGGAGTAATAGCCATAATAAATGGAATAAAAATAAAAAGATGTAAAAATATATAGAAAAAACACTAAAAAAAGAGATGAAAATTATTCATCTCTTTTATATTTTTGAATAAAATAGAATGTACAAGTTTATAATTAAAAAATTATATCTTATTTGCAATATTATGTAAATTATGATATAATTGAAACATGTATGTTCTTATAGCATTGCTATAGCAATGCGGTAACATGTAATCTAAAATAATAAAACTGCAAGGAGGAAAAGAGTATGCAGGAAAAAGACAACTTAGAGTATTTGGAGAAATTACTCGGAAAAGAAACAATTGAACGGTATAACAAGGTAGAAAAAGAAGAAGAAGGTATCGAAGAAGCAGATACTGCGGCTTACATAAGTGTAACAAGACAGCTTAACTGTATGCACATATACGAAGACAATCCATGGTGGTTAAGTGACAACAAAAAGCATAAAGCATATTGCCAGTTAAATAATTCTGATGAGGACGGCTTAGTAATGCTTATAACAGATGAAGAATTCCTGGAATGCTTAAAAGAACTCTTTGGAAGAACTATTAGCATGTCTCATTTGTATATGCAAGAAAATAACTTGCGTAAAGAAGCAAATGATGCTTTGTATGATAGTAACAAAGAATACATAAGAGCACATTTAGGAAATGAAGCAGTAGAGGACTACGAGTGGGTTGTCGAAATTGGTTTAGACGGTATAACAACAAAAAGAATAATGAACTTTAGAAAAATTGCGCTTATGCTAAAAAGCATGGAAACATATGGTTATAACCGTTGGTGGCTGAGTAAGGATTTAAAGTACAAGGCATACTGTCAGCTGAATAATGTTTATGAAAACAGCATAATACTTCTGATAAAGGAAGACGAATTTTTTGCAGGCTTACAGCAATTGTTTGGAAGGCGGATATGGTATCCTGATCTTTTTATGAGAGCAAATTCTTTACGGAAGGAAGCAGCGAAAATATTTTAGACAGAAGAATAGTTTTACTAAATTATTCACAAAAAGAGGTTCTATTTTTAGAACCTCTTTTTCATATAATAGGAAAGTTCTATTTTCCTATATATTTATTCTTTATTAGTTATTTCTTCTAAATCTAATAATTCTTGCCATCTTGCATCAACTTCTTTTTGAAAATCTTCAATCATCCATTCATTTCCAGGATTA
Source organism: uncultured Clostridia bacterium (assembly GCA_947630065.1). GTDB lineage: Bacteria > Bacillota > Clostridia > TANB77 > CAG-508 > RGIG8482. The sequence continues at coordinate 11,106 of CANRGE010000010.1, read as the reverse complement.
AACATATGTTTAAATCTTTTTTGTGGTTTTAAAAATTCTTCTATAGGAAGTCTATTTTTTGGTTTATAGTTAATAACATATTTTCCATCAATTACTTCATATAATGGCCAATAGCAAGTTTCAACAGCTAATTTATTTATATTCATTAATTCATCTGTAGCATATCCCCATCCTCTAGGACAAGGTGCAAGAACATTTAAGAAACAAGGACCTTCTGTATATATTGCTTTTTCAGATTTTTCATATAAATCTTTAAAATTGTTAAGTGCTATTGTTTGAGCTACATAAGGTAAATGATGTCCAACCATAATTTTAGCTAAGTCTTTTCTAGATTGCATTTTACCAGGAATAACTGTACCAGCAGGTGTAGTTGTGGTATCTGCATATTTTGGTGTTGCAGACGAACGTTGAATACCAGTATTCATATATGCACCGTTATCATAGCACACATATACCATGTCATGACCTCTTTCCATAGCACCAGATAAACTTTGTAGTCCTATATCATATGTGCCACCATCACCACCAAAAGCAATAAACTTTGTATGTTTATCATCTGGTAATTTCCCTTGTTTTTTCAATGATTTATAAGCAGCCTCTACTCCTGAAAGAGTTGAAGCAGCATTTTCAAATGCTGAGTGAATAAAAGAATCTGTCCAAGCTGTATAAGGATAAATAAAAGTAGAAACCTCCATACAACCTGTAGCTCCGGAAATAACAGCATGGTCATCATCATGAAGAGCTCTTAATACCATTCTTGCAATTGGAGGAGCTCCACAACCAGCACACATTCTATGACCAGCAGTAAATCTAGATGGTTTATTTGCAATAATTTCTTTTACATTATATGCCATAATATTAACTCCTTTCTTTTAACCTCTTAATCCCATATATCTATATGGATTATCTATTTTTCCAGTTTTAACTATTTCTTGTAAATCATTAAATACACCTTCAATTTGATTAGATGTAGTGTCTCTACCACCAATTCCATAAATATAATTAACAGTAGGAACTGATTTTTTATTACAATACATTGCAGAAGTAACATCAGTAAATAATGCTCCTCCACATGCATTTAATGAATCTGCTTTATCAAGAATTGCAACAGCCTTTAAGTTAGATAAAGCATTTGCAATTTCTTCAGCAGGGAAAGGTCTATAAACACGAACTTTTAATAAGCCTGCTTTTATACCTTTAGCTCTTAGGTTATCTACAACGAATTTTGTTGTTCCTGCTGTTGAATTCATACAAACAATAGCAATTTCTGCATCATCTAATTTATATTCTTCGAAGAAACTATATTTTCTTCCAGTCATTTTTTCAAAATCATTAGCTACTTTTAATATAACATCTTTTGCATTATGCATAGCTTCTGCTTGTTGTTTTTTATGTTCAAATAAATAAGCTTGTAAATCTAAAGGTCCCATAGCAATAGGCTCTTTTGAATTTAATAAATAATGTTCTGGACAATATTTACCAACAAATTCTTTAACTTTATCATCTTCAATCAATTCAATATTTTCAATTGAATGTGATGTAATAAATCCATCTTGACATACCATTAAAGGTAATAAAACATCTTTATTTTCAGCAATTTTATGAGCCATAATTAAATTATCATAAGCTTCTTGATTATTTTCTGAAAATAGCATAATCCAGCCAGCATCTCTAACTCCCATTGCATCAGAATGGTCATTATGTATATTTAATGGCCCAGAAACTGCACGATTTACTAAAGACATAACAATAGGTAATCTCATACTAGAAGCAATATAAATCACTTCCCACATATAAGATAATCCATTAGCAGATGTAGCTGTCATTGCTCTAGCACCAGCAGCTTCAGCACCTATACAAGCACTCATAGCACTATGTTCACTTTCTACTGCAACAAATTCAGTATCAACTTTTCCATTACTAACAAAAGTTGAAAAATATTGTGGTATTTCTGTTGATGGTGTTATAGGAAATGCAGCAACAACATCTGGATTAATTTGTCTCATAGCAACAGCAGCAGCTTCGTTACCACTTAATCTTTCTCTAATACTCATATTAAAATCTCCTTTATAAATTATTTCATTTCAATTGCTCCAAAAGGACATACTTTTGCGCAAACGCCACATCCTTTGCAATAATCATAATTAAAATCTTCTCTTTTTTGTTCTTTATTTACAGGTATTGCATCATCTGGACATACAGGGAAGCATAAACCACATTGTTTACATTTTTCAGATAAATATATAGGTTTTATAGATCTCCAGTCACCAGTCTTAAATTCTTTTGCATTACCAGAATTATAAATATTTCCACCAACAGTCATGTCTTGCCATGGTGTATTTGGATTTAATTTATTACTTGTCATATATTTTACTCCTTTCAATATAGAGATTAATAAAATTTAGAAAACTTTCTTAACCTCATTTAAAGCCATTTTTAAAGCTTTCATATTACCATCAATAACTTCAGGTTTTTTGGCAAATTTATGTTTAAAAGAACCCTCCATATCATCTAATAATTCTTGCTCTGTCATTATTTGGCTAACTTTTACAATTGCAGCAAGCATTGGAGTATTAGGAAAATATTTTCCTAGAGTTTCCATAGAAACTTTTCGTGCATCTATTGTATAGACTGCACCAGAATAACCTCTTAAAACTTTTTTCAAATATTCTGCATCTTTTGTTGTATTAATTACAATTGCACCATCTTGTTTTAAACCAGCAGTTACATCTACAGATTCAAGTAGTGTGTCATCAACAACTACAACGAAATCTGGTTCATAAATATTGCTATGAATAGTAATTGGTTTATTACTAATACGATTATAAGCAGTGATAGGAGCACCCATTCTTTCAGGACCGTATTCAGGAAAACCTTGAATGAATTTTCCAGTATTGAATGCTGCATCTGCAAGTAAAAGTGAAGCTGTTTTTGCACCTTGACCGCCTCTACCATGCCATCTTATTTCTACTAAGTCATTCATATTTACTAAAAAACCTCCTTATAAAAAATTTTTACGTTTACTAGAAACTAAGTAAAGTATATTCTTAAAATACATATATGTCAAGAAAAAACTAATACTAAATATATTGCAACAAATATAAAAATATTATAAAATTTAGGCATAAAATAAATGCGTTTTAAAGTGTAAATAAGGGATGATAAAATTATGGATATAATAGAAATTGCAAATAAAATAAATAATATAGGTGGAAGTTTATATCTTGTTGGAGGAGCACTAAGAGATGAATTTCTAAATATAGAAAATCACGATAAAGATTATTGCGTAACAGGAATATCAAAAGATGAATTTTTAAATTTGTTTCCAAATGCTAAAATACAAGGAAAAAGTTTTGAAGTATTTACAATTAACAATACAGAATTTGCACTTGCAAGAAAAGAAAGAAAAATAGGATTAGGACATAAAAAATTTAAAGTAGAAACACATAAAAATATTACAATACAAGAAGACTTAGCAAGAAGAGATATAACAATAAATTCAATAGCAAAAAATGTATTAACTGGTGAAATTATAGACCCATTTAATGGAATTCAAGATATTAAAAATAAAATAATACGAGCAACAACAAATGCGTTTTCAGAAGACCCATTACGAGTATATAGAGTGGCAAGATTCGCAGCAAAATTAGAGTTTGAGGTAGATAAAAACACTATAATATTAATGAATAAGTTAAAAGATGAATTAAATACATTATCAAAAGAAAGAGTATTTACTGAATTTAGAAAAGCATTAAATACAAATAAACCGTCAATATTTTTTAATGTATTAAGAAAAGCAGGAGTATTAGATATTCATTTTAAAGAAATAAATGATTTAATAGGTATAGAGCAACCAATTAAATATCATCCAGAAGGAGATGCTTATAATCATACGATGTTAGTTTTAGATAATGCATGTAATCTTACAAAAAATGAAGTATATAGATATTGTGCTTTAGTTCATGATTTAGGAAAAGGTGTAACACCAAAAGAAATTTTACCACATCATTATGGACATGATGCAAGAGGAGTAAAACTAGTAGAAAATTTAAGTAATAGGCTTAAAACTCCACAAATTTGGAAAGATTGTGGAAAAGTATCTGCAAAAGAACATATGAAAGGTGGAATATTTAAAAATATGAAACCAGCAACAAAAGTAACTTTTATAGAAAGAATAGAAAAGTCAAAATTAGGATTAGAAGGTTTACAAATAGTTGTAAATGCAGATAGATTAGGAAAACAAGGAGAAAACGAAAAAGAATTAGAATTTCTAGAAATAGGAAAGAGATGTATAAAATCAGTAGATGGAGATTTTATAAAGAAAAAATATAATATAGAAGAAGGAATACAATTAAAACAAAAATTACATGAAGAAAGAATAAATTGGTTAAAAAATTATTGAATAAAATAATAGTATAATATATAATTAGAAAAAAGGAGATAACAAATGAAAATAAAAAGTCAAAAAGGTTCAGTAGTATTATTTGTATTAGTAGCAATGTTATTCTTTATAATATATTTAGTAACTTTATATACATTAACATCAAATGATGAAGCCACAACATATGCAAGTACAAGAAGAATAAAAGAAATATATGAACAAGATTTAAATAATTTAGATGATGTATATGAGACATTAATACAAGAACAAAACCAACAATATAATGGATATATACAAAAAGATTTAATAGCATATTATGATTTATCACAAACAAAAGGAGTTCAAAATAATATTCTAAAAGATTTATCTAATAATGAAAATGATGGAACAATAGATGGAGCTACTTTAATAAATGGTGCGCTACATTTTGATGGTATAAATGATATTGTATCTTTAAAACAATTAGATTATAGTAATGTAACTATTGAAACTGTAATAGAATATGAGCAAATTCCTGAAAACAATAATACTACTATAATAGGTAATTTTAAAAACGGAGGTTATGGAATAACAAATTATTCTGCTGGAGGTAGTACAAACTTTAATAAATTTACAATTAACGTAAATGGAAGTTATTATTCAGCTGTATCTAATAACGAAATAAAAGCTAATAATAAATATTTTCTATCTGGTAGTTATGATGGAAGTAATATAGTTTTATATGAAAATGGAGATAAAACAAGTACAAATATAGCAGGAACAATTAAAAGTCCAGATAATAATACAATAATTAAAATAGGAATAAGTGAAGAAGATAGTGCAATTGGAAATAGCTATTTTAATGGAAAAATTGAAGCAATACGAATATATAATAGAGCTTTAACAGATGAAGAAGTGCAACATAATTATGAATTAGATTTAATAAGATTTAAATAAATTTTCTTTACAAAAAAAATAACATATGCTAGAATAAAAAACATAGAATATAAATATATTCTATGTTTTTATATTACCTATAGAGGTGAAAATTATGATAAAATTTACGAAAATGCATGGGCTAGGAAATGATTATGTTTATATTGATTGTACTAAGCAAGAAGAACCAAAAAACATATCTGACCTAGCTAAATTTGTAAGTAATCGACATTTTGGAGTCGGTTCGGATGGTCTTATTTTAATTTGCAAAAGTGACATTTGTGATTTTAAAATGAGAATGTTTAACTATGATGGAACAGAAGCGCAAATGTGTGGCAATGGAATTCGATGCGTAGGAAAATTTGTTTATGACAAAGGATTAACAACAAAAGAAGAAATAACAGTAGAAACACTTGCTGGAATTAAGGTACTAGAATTAAATGTTAAAAATAATAAGGTAGAAACAGTAAAGGTTGACATGGGAAAACCAATATTAGACCCTGAAAAAATTCCAGTAATATCAGAAGAAAAAATTGTAAAAAATTTGGAATTACAAGCAGAAGATAAAAAATTTAAATTTACATGTGTATCTATGGGAAATCCACATGCTATAACAATAGTAGAAAATGTAGACGAGTTTGATGTAGAAAAATATGGAAAAATTTTAGAAGTAGATTCACATTTTCCAGAAAGAGCAAATATTGAATTTATACAAATTCTAGATAAAGAAACTATAAAAATGAGAGTTTGGGAAAGAGGCTCAGGAGAAACTTTTGCATGTGGTACAGGAGCATGTGCAGTAGCAGTAGCAAGTAATATAAATGGACTTACAAATAAAGATGTAACAGTAAAATTACTTGGAGGAGACCTAAAAATACAATGGAATGAAGATAATGAGCATATATATATGACAGGACCAGCAACAACTGTATTTGAAGGTGAAATAGAAATATAAAAAAGAAAGGAAAATTAATATGATACATATAAATAAAAATTATTTAAAATTACAGGATAGTTACTTATTTTCAACAATAGCAAAAAAAGTTGCAGATTATACAACAAAAAATCCAGATAAAAAAGTTATAAAATTAGGAATAGGAGATGTAACTTTACCACTTGCAAATGCATGTGTAGAAGCTATGAAAAAAGCAGCAGATGAAATGGGACAAAAAGAGACATTTAGAGGTTATGGACCAGAGCAAGGATATGATTTTTTAAGAGAAAAAATAGTAGAAAACGACTATAAAAAAAGAGGAGTAAATATAGAAAAAGATGAAATATTCATATCTGATGGAGCAAAATGTGATACAGGAAATATAGGAGATATTTTCGGAGTAGAAAATATTATTGCTATTACTGATCCAGTTTATCCAGTATATTTAGATACAAACGTAATGGCAGGTAGAACAGGAGAATATAACAAACAAAATAATAAATTTGATGAAGTTGTATATATGCCAGTAACAGCAGAAAATAACTTTATTCCAGAATTACCAAAAGAAAAGGTTGATATGATTTATCTTTGCTTTCCAAATAATCCAACAGGAACAGTTTTAACAAAAGCTGAACTGAAAAAATGGGTTGATTATGCAAAAAGAGAAAAAGCCATTATATTATATGATTCAGCTTATGAAGCATTTATACAAGAAGAAAATGTGCCACATACAATTTTTGAGGTAGAAGGGGCAAAAGAAGTAGCTATAGAATTTAGAAGCTTTTCAAAAACAGCAGGATTCACAGGCACAAGATGTGGATATGTAGTAATACCAAAAGAATTAAAGGTAGAAGAAGTTGTAAATGGGCAAAAAATAGAAGTATCAATTAATAATTTATGGAATAGAAGACAATGTACAAAATTTAATGGAGTATCTTATATAACACAAAAAGGAGCAGAAGCGGTTTATACTGAAGAAGGTCAAAAACAAATAAAAGAAAATATAAATTACTATATGGAAAATGCAAAAATAATATCTGAAGGATTAAAAGAAGCAGGATATGAAATATTTGGAGGAAAAAATGCACCATATATTTGGCTAAAAGTTCCTAAACAATATACCTCATGGGAATTTTTCGATTATTTATTAGAAAATGCAAATGTAGTAGGAACACCAGGAGCAGGATTTGGCCCAAGTGGAGAAGGATATTTTAGACTAACAGCATTTGGTACAAGAGAAAATACAAAAGAAGCAATAGAAAGAATAAAAAATTTAAAATGAGTTAATTTTTTAAAAAACAGTATAAAAAACTAATATTTTCTAAGCAATGAATTCATTAGAAAATATTAGTTTCGTTTTTTTTAAATATTTATATAAAAACTATTGGAAAAATAACGTATTAATGATATAATATTATAGAGAGATTATACTTATAAGGAGAATCATATGAACCATATGAATCAAATATTAATAACTGAAAAAATATATGTTACTCCAGAACTGAGAAGAAAGAAAAAAATGTATAAAATCAACTTTTTCTTGTCAGTCTTTTTAGTGTGCGTATTATTCTCTTTCTATATTTATGCAGAGTATGATAGAAATAAAAGCGAAGAAGTATCAAGAGAAATTCTTGCTAGTATAGATTTAAAAACAGAAGAAGAAAATGAAATAGAAGTAGAACAAGTAAATATGGATAATACAACTGTAAAAATAGAAGATAATGTTTTAATAGTTGTATTAAATGAAACAGAAAGTAATAGAGAAGAAATAGATGTAACAAAAATTGCAAGAGACGCAGAAGATTACATACAACACAGAAATGAAGATATGGAAATATATACAACAGAATCAGGACTTGAATATACAACAGAATCAATATTAAATATACCAAGTCTAGATATTAGCTATCCAGTATTAACTCATTTACAAGAACCATATACAACAGATGAACTTTTAAAAATATCATTAGCAAAATTCTGGGGAGGAGCTCCAAATAAAGTAGGAAACTATGTAATAGTAGGACATAATTATAAAAATAAAAAAATGTTTGGAAAATTATCTGGAATATCTGTTGGCGACATAGTAGAATTAACAGATTTAACAGGAACAACTTTAAAATATGAAGTATATGATAAATATAAAGTACAGCCAGAAGATACAAGTTGTACATCACAACGTACAAATGGCAGAAAGGAAATAACATTAATAACTTGTACAAATTATGGAACACAAAGATTAATAGTAAAAGCAAGAGAAGTAAAATAAAAAATATAAACAGGACTAATTTATTCTCAGTCCTGTTTATATTTTTTATATAATAGGAAAGTTCTACTTTCCTATTATATAAAAAAATAACATTGCACTACTAATCAACTAGTTTTACTCTATTAAATAAAAGAGTTAAGAGTGAATAACAAAAAACAAAAAATATTATTTTTAAAGAAAAAGCTGTAGCATTAATACAAGGATTTCGTATACTAATTTCAGTTACTATAAATGAAATTAAAATGAACAAAAAAGGTTTAATAATCCAATTTTTAAAATCTATTTTAAATTTAGAAAATTTATATAATTGAAAAATACTCATACAAGAGTTTAATAATTCACTAATAAATATAACATAAATGTAACCATTAATTCCAAACAGTGGCAATAAAAAATAAATACAAAAAATACTAACAAATAAGTCTAAAATGTTAATATTCATAACATTAACCTGTTTATCTACACCTTTTAAAACAGAATCTACAACACTATCTAAATACATAAATAGAAGTAGAGGACATAGAATTTTTAAATATGTAGAAACTGTTAAATTATTATAAATAAATAGACTAATTTTATCTGAATAAAACAAGAAAACACCAATAGCACAAACAGAAAAACAAAAAGTTATTCTAAAAATTTTTGTTAAAACAGAATTTATTTTAGAATATCTTTTTTTTGTATTAAAATATGTGAATTCTGGAATCAATAATCCACTAAACGAATTAATAATTACCTCTGGAAACATTAAAACAGGCATAACCATACCATTTATTAAACCATAGCTAGACATACATGCTTCATAAGATAAGCCAGATTTCTCAAGTCTAGAGGGAATAAGCAACTGTTTTAAAGTAGAAAGACCAGAACGAATATACGAAGTAATTGCAATTGGAACAGAGATTTTTAGTATTCTTTTAGTATAATTCCTATTATTGTCCGACCTAAAATGATTTTTATTTCTTTCTATAATATATAAAACATATACGAAAATACATGAAGATATTTCAGATATAGCCTCACCTAAAACTAAACTCAAACAAGCATAATGAATACCATTAGGCATAAACAAAGATAATATAAATGCAGTTGAAATAATTTTTACAGTTTGTTCAAAAATTTTATTTATTGCATTTTTACCATTTTTCCTTAGTGCAGAAAAGTAACCATTTAAGCATGCAGCAATAGAAATAAAAGGCAAGCTAATAGCTATAATTACAAATATATAACTTTTTACTTGATTTTTTAAAATAGTAGTAGAAATAAAATCTGAAAAAATAGTTAATAAAATAAAAGCAAAAAAACCTAATAAAAAACTAAAGGACAAGCATTTTTTCATAGCTTTTTTACACGAAGAATCAGGAGAAAGTGTAAGTTCTTCTGTTACAATTCTTACTACTGCTAAATTAATTCCGAGATGTAGAAAGAGTAGTAAAGAACATATATACAGAAACAATTAATCCATATACACCTAATGCCACAGTTCCAACTTTATTAGATACATATACATTAAATGCAAAACCCACAATACGCATAAGAAGAGATGTTAGAGTTAGAATTATTCCATTAAATAAAAAAACTTTGAGCCTATTCAATGTAAAAATCACCTAACCAAATATATGAGGCATCTTAATAAAAAATTAATAAAATTGTGCTATTTTTCTTAAGAAAATTATGTTATAACTATATCAAGTTAATAAAAATTTGAAAGGAATAAGAAATGTATAATATTTTAATATGTGATGATGATAAAGAAATTGTAGAAGCAATAAATATTTATTTAACTAAAGAAGGATATAAAATTTATAAAGCTTATGATGGCGAGCAAGCACTAAAGGTAATAAAAAATACAGATATACAATTGGTAATTTTAGATATTATGATGCCAAAAATTGATGGAATAGAGGTAGCTAAAAAAATTAGGACAAAAAAAGCAGTTCCAATAATATTTTTATCAGCTAAATCAGAAGACTATGATAAAATAAATGGATTAAATTCAGGAGCAGACGATTATATAACAAAACCATTTAATCCATTAGAATTAATAGCAAGAGTTAATTCAGCTATAAGAAGATACACACAATTAGGTTCTATAAAAATAGAAACGAAAGAAAATATATACAAAACAGGTGAACTTATAGTAGATGATGAATTAAAAGAAGTTACAATAGATGGAAAACAAGTAAAGTTAACGCCAACAGAATTTAATATATTAAAATTTTTAATAAAAAACAAAGGAAAAGTTTTTTCAATAGAACAAATATATGAAAATGTATGGGAAGAAGAATGTTATTGTGCAGAAAATATAATAGCTGTACATATAAGACACATAAGAGAAAAAATAGAAATAAATCCTAAAGAACCAAGATATTTAAAAGTTATTTGGGGTATAGGATATAAAATAGAAGACTTAAAGTAAATATATAGAAAGACCAACTATAAAAAGTCAATAGATATTTGAAAAAAATTAAAAATCTTTTTAATATAAAAATAGTCATAATAAATAAGCAGATTCTAGAAATAAAATCCGCTAGTAATATATGGAAAATAATATTTATTGTTTAGGTATTTCATAAGGTGTGTTGTTCTTCAAAACAGCATAAATAATAT
>CANRGE010000009.1 GCA_947630065.1 uncultured Clostridia bacterium | reverse complement strand
TACAAAGTAAATTTTCTGTGCAATGTTATTTTTTTATATAATAGGAAAGTAGAACTTTCCTATTATATAAAAAAATCCTTCGAAGGATTGGCTTATCAATTTGTGGGGGCGATTTTAATCGCCCGCTTCTTCGAAGAATTTTCTAATATCATATTATATTTATTTTTTATTTCATTTTATCTGGTTAATTTTTTATTAGTAATTTTTATTAGCTTATCCGTTGTAGAACGGGCGATTAAAATCGCCTCTACATTTATTGGGCTTGTCTCTGAAGCATTATTTTTCTATTTTTTATAACGAATCCTAGTTAGTCTACATTACATTTTATTTATTTCTTCTGCAAACATTTTATTTAACATTTGTGGATTTGCTTGTCCTTTTGTTTGTTTCATTGCTTGTCCTACTAAAAATCCTAATGCTTTTTCTTTTCCGCCTTTATAATCTTGTACTGATGCTGGGTTTTCTTCAATTATTTTTAATACTATTTCTTTTATTGCTCCTTCATCAGATATTTGAATCCATCCTTTTTCTTCAATTATTTTTGATGGTGATTTTGGATTTACAAATAATTCTTCTATTACTTTTTTTGCTATGGCACTACTTATAGTTCCTTTTTGTATTAGTATAATTACTTCTGCTAATTCTTTTTCTGTAAATGGTATTTGATTTGGTTCTAATTCTTTTTCATTTAATATTCTAGATATGTCTGATAGTATCCAGTTTGCTACTGCTTTTGGCTCATTGCATATTTTTATTGCTCCTTCAAATAAATCTGATAAATATTTTGAAGCTGTTATTAAATTTGCATCTCTTTCAGATAATTTATATTCTTCTATATATCTTATTCTTCTTGTTTCTGGAAGTTCTGGAAGTGTTTTTCTTATATTTTCTATATATTCATCTGATAATTTTATTGCAACTAAATCTGGATCTGGAAAATATCTATAGTCTTGTGCATCTTCTTTATCTCTCATTGAAAACGTTCTTCCTGATACATCATCCCATCTTAATGTTTCTTGTTCTACTTTTCCGCCTTCTTCTAACACATCTATTTGTCTATCTATTTCATATTCTATTCCTCTTACTATTGACCTGAAAGAGTTCATATTTTTCATTTCTGTACGTGTGCCTAATTTTGTCTCTCCTTTTTTTCTTACAGATACATTTACATCTGCTCTTAATGAACCTTCTTGCATTTTGCAGTCTGAAACTTCTATATATTCCAAAATAGATTTTATTTTTCTTAAATATTTTTCTGCTTCTTCTGATGAACTAATATCTGGTTCTGAAACCATTTCTATTAATGGTACTCCTGCCCTATTTAAGTCTACTAAGCTTCCTCCTCCAAAGTCGTCGTGGTTTAGTTTTCCTGCATCTTCTTCTATATGTATCCTTGTTAGTCTTATTTTCTTTTTTTGACCATTATCTAATTCTATTTCTATGTAACCTTTTTCACAAAGTGGTTTATCAAATTGTGATATTTGATAAGATTTTGGAAGGTCTGGGTAGAAATAATTTTTTCTATCGTTTTTACTATCTCTTGATATTTCGCAATTTGTAGCAAGTCCAGCTTTTACTGCATATTCTACTACTTTTTCGTTTAATACAGGTAATGTTCCTGGAAGTGCCATACAAATCGGACAACAATGTGTATTTGGTTCCCCACCAAATTCTGTAGGACATGAACAGAAAATTTTTGTTTTTGTAGATAATTCTGCATGAACTTCAAGTCCTATTACAACTTCATAATCTTCTCTTGACATTTTTTATACTCCTTATTATTAATTTTTAAATTGAGGTTTATTTTCCTTAAAGTTTGTATTTTGCTCATATGTATATGCTGCATTTAAAATTGTTTTTTCATCAAAATAATTTCCTACTAATTGGAAGCCTATTGGTAATCCTTCCTTGTCTAGTCCACATGGTACACTTATACCTGGTAAACCAGCTATATTTATAGATACTGTGCAAATATCTGATAAATACATTTCTAGTGGATTATTTGATTTTGCACCAATATCAAATGCTACTGTTGGTGATGTTGGTATTAATATAACATCATATTTTGAGAAATTTTTAGCAAATTCATTTTTTACAAGTGTACGAACTTGTTGTGCTTTTTTATAATATGCATCATAATATCCTGAACTTAATACATATGTTCCTAATATTATTCTTCTTTTTACTTCTTTTCCAAATCCTTCACTTCTTGAGTTTCTAAATAATGATTTTAAATCATCAAATTTTTCTGCTCTATAACCATATCTTATTCCATCAAATCTTCCTAAGTTTGAACTTGCTTCTGCACATGCAATTATGTAATAAGTTGCTAAAGCATATTGTGCAACATCTAAAGAACAATCTTCTATTATTGCTCCTAAACTTTTGTATTTTTCTATTACTTGTTCTATACTTTCTTTTACTTCTTTATTTATTCCTTCTGCAAAATATTCTTTTGGAATTCCTATTTTTAAACCTTTTACATCATTTTTTAAAGATTTTGTATAATCTATTTTTTCGATATTAGCTGATGTTGTGTCTTTTTCGTCATGGCCTGCTATTACATTTAATAGAATCGCTGCATCTTCTACATCTTTTGTTAATGTTCCTATTTGGTCTAATGATGATGCAAATGCTACAAGTCCATATCTTGATACTAATCCATATGTTGGCTTTAATCCTACTATTCCGCAAAAAGATGCTGGTTGGCGTATACTTCCACCTGTATCGCTACCTAAAGCCCATGGTACCATTCCTGCTGCTACAGCTGCTGCTGAGCCTCCACTTGAGCCTCCTGGTACTTTATTTAAATTCCATGGATTTCTTGTTTTTTTGAAATATGAATATTCTGTAGAACCTCCCATAGCAAATTCATCCATATTTAGTTTTCCTAAACTTATAATGTTTTCTTTATTTAAATTTTCTACAACAGTAGCGTCATATGGTGAAACAAAGTTTTCTAACATTTTTGAAGCACATGTTGTTTTTATACCTTTTGTGCATATATTATCTTTTATTCCTATTGGAATTCCTGCCAAACTATTTTGTATTTCACCTGATTCTATTTTTTCTTGTACTAGCTTTGCTTTTTCCATAGCCTCTTTATCTGTTACTGTTATAAAAGCTTGTACATCTTTTTCTTTCTCATGTATTCTGTTTATATATGCACTTGTTATTTCTTGAACTGTTAATTCTTTGTTTTTTAATTTATCTTGCAATTCATGCACTGTTAACTCGGTTATATCCATTTGTCTTCTCATTCCCTTCTTATTTTTATTATAATGTATTATTAATCTATAATAATACTTAGCACTACAATATAAATCTTATTTTTATAATACTTTTGGAATCTTAAACATTCCTTCTTGTTTTTCTGGTGCATTTTGTAATAATTCGTCTCTTTCCATACTTTCCTTTATTTCATCTTTTCTAAATACATTATATGTATCTTGTGCTGCAATAGTTTCTTTCAATCCTTCTACTGGTGCGTTATTTACTATATTTGCAAAGTTTAATATATCTTGTAAGTTTAATATATATGTATCTATTTCACTTTCTTCTAAGTTTAAGTCTGCTAATTTTGCAATATGTAAAATTTCTTCTTTAGATACTTTCACGTTACCATCTCCTATATAATATTTTATTTTTGTATTATACAATTTTTCCGTAAAAAAAACAAGCAATTTGCTTGTTTTTTTGTTACTTTAATTATTGATTTGCACTTGCTCCATAATATTGAGATACCCATTCTTGATAATCAAATGGTTCTAATGTTTTTGGCATTCCATAATCTACTCCATATGTTTCTACTGTCATACTTTTTATTACTGGTTTTTCTAGTGGCATATCTGCAGTTAATGCATTTCCTTCTTCATCTTTTGGTGCTTCTTCACCTGAAGCTAATTCTTCGCTTCTATAAGTTACTTCTACATTTTCTATTTTATGTACTACATCCATTCCTTCTATTACTTTTCCAAATGGTGTATATACTCCATTTAATGATGGATAATTAGTTGTTGTTATAAAAAATTGAGAACCTGCTGAGTTATATCCTTCTTCTTTTAATGAACTACTTAGACTACTATAATCGCTTCTTGCCATTGCAAGTGTTCCTTCATCAAATTTCATATTATTTTCTGGATGACCATTTGCATAAAATTCGCCTTCTATTGTATAATTTTCTTCTGCTGACAAAGTAGAATCTAAGTCAGCTAATGTTGGTGAACCTGTTCCATCTCCTAATTTATCTCCACCTTGTATCATAAAATCTGGTATTGTTCTATGAAATGTTAATCCATTATAAAATCCATTATTTATTAATTTAACAAAATTTGCTACTGTATTTGGTGCCTTATCTGGATATAATTCCATTTTTATAGTTCCAAAATTTTCTACTTCCATTGTTACTATTGGATTTTGTACCTTTTTAAATAATTTTTCATAATACCCTACGCATAAATATGCTATTAGCCCTATTACTAATATTATTGCTATTATTGTGATAATATTTTTTGTTTTCATTTTCTTCCTCCTATTTTTAATTTTCTATATTAAATCTTAATTTATCTATAGCATAATTGTCAAGTATTTCTTGTTCATTTAATACTTTATTATATATACTAATTCTCGAATAAGATTTATTTGTTGCCTTTGCTATAAATGAAGATATAGCTTGGTGTCCATCTATATATACTTTACTTGCTACTTGCTTTCCATTTATATATACAGTTGCTATTTTTGTTATATTATCGTATGTATACCCTAATGAGAATATTTTGCCTACTTCAGTTTTATAGTCTATATCTATTGGATTAAATCTATTTTGTGAATTTGCAGTAAAGTTTCCTCCTATACAGATTTCTCCAATGTTATTGTATGTATAACATGAAAAAGAACTCCAGCCTTTATCTGAATCTAATATTTCAAGCTTCTCATGGTCATAATCTGTTAATACCATTTCTACTGTTATACTATCTTCTATTCCTATATCTATTGGTATTGTAATTTCATCATCTACTCCATCTAATTTTAATTCTTTTTGTATCCATTCTTCTTGCTGAGTTGCATCAATTCCTTTTACTATCGCATTATTTGCATTTCCGCTTAAGTCTTTCCATTCGTTTGGTGTTAAAATATCAAAATTTTCCGCGTCTAAATATGCTAACACTCCATCTTTTGTATAATTATATTGTATAAATTTTTGTATAGTTGTACTATTTCCTGCTTTATCCGTTAAACGTATATCATATAAACCAGGCAATGTTACTGTAAAATTAGTTCCAACATTTATAATCCAATTCTCATTTTCGTGTAACTTATAACTAACGTCTCCACCATTCACATTATTTTTATATTCTATATTTTTTAATTTTACATTCCATACATTTGAAATTTCATTTATTTCAACATCAAAAGTTGGTGCATTTACATTTTTGTTTTCATATTCTACTTGATATCCAGAATAATTTGGTATATCAGCAAGTCTATAATATTTTTTTCCATCTATTTCTATTCCATATAAACTTATAACTTCTCTTGTCTTAAAATTTATTATTACATTTTGTTTTATATTATCCAGTCCAATTTTTTCTAAATCTTTACTTGAAAAATATCTAAATTCTTCTATATTTTTTTCTTGTAATATAGTTTCTATTTCAGTAATATCTGCTTTTGAAATATCTTGTCCTAACGAGTTATATGAGGCCTCATTTTCGGATGATATTTTGCCTTCTTCATATAAAGATGATACTTTAGCTTGTATAATTTCTAATTCAGATACAAATGCTGTTTTTCTTGCTTGTTCTAATGAATCAGATCCATTATATACTACTACACTTCCGAATAATTAACATTAATATAATTGTAACTATTAGAGATATAAGTGTAATTCCTTTTTCTTCTTTCATTTGTACACACCTCTTTCGATTAAATCATCAAATTATCAAATACAAATTGTTCTTGCATTCTTTTTAGAGATTGTTTTATAGTTCTTGCTCTAACTTCTCCTATTCCATCAACTTCATCAAGTTGTGGAATATCTGCTGCAAGTATATGTTGAAATGATTTGAATTTTTTAATCAAATTTTCTACTATATTATTTGGCATTCTTGGTATTTTGTTTATAATTCTATAGCCTTTTGTGAAAACTCCAACTTCATCATAATTATCAAATATTTCGTATCCTAAAAGTTTTGCTATAATTTGCGAATTCATTAAGTCTTCGTAATCTAAGTTTATTATTTCGTCTAATACTTTATCTGCTGTTCTCTTTTTACCTGGTGCTATATAATCTTTTACTATTAATAATTCTTCTTTTTCAAGCTCGCCTATTAATTCATCTAATTGCATTTTTACAAGTCGTCCTTCTTCACCAAGTTCATATATATTTTTGTTCACTTCTTCGACCATAATCATTGTCATTTCTGCTCTTTGTAATGAAGTTATTACATTGTCTAATGTTACTATATCATTAAATTCATATTCATTTAATATACTTAATTTATTATCAAATACTTTTTTATATTTTTCAACTGTTTGTAATGCTTGATTTGCTCTTGTTAAAATTTTTGATGTATCATCTATTACATATCTAAAATCACCTTTAAATACTGTTATTATATTTCTTCTTTGAGATATGCTAATTACTAATTCATTGGTTTGTTTTGCTGTACGCTCTGCTGTTCTGTGCCTTGTTCCTGTTTCTTTTGTTGGTATTGATGAATCTGGTATTAATTGTGCATTTGCATATAAAATTCTTTTTAAATCTGCACTTAATACTATTGCTCCATCCATTTTCGCTAGTTCATATAGCCTAGATGATGTATAATCTTCATTTATATAAAATCCACCATCTACTAAATCTAAAACTTCTTTTGAATCTCCGACTACTATTAATGCTCCTGTTTTTGATTTTAATATATTTTCTAAGCCTTGTCTTATTTCTGTTCCTGGAGCCACTAATTTTATTATTTCGGTTATTTCAACATCCTTATTTAATCTCACTATATTCACTTCACTTTCTTTATCTTATTTAATTCCTATTTTTGTCATTGCTTCATTAATATTTTTCACGCCTATTATATCTAATTTATAGTTTTCTTTCAATAGTTTTTTGTTACTTTCTGGAATTATACAAGTCTTGAAGCCTAATTTTTCCGCTTCTTTAATTCTTTTTTCTATTAAATTTATACTTCTTACTTCTCCTGTTAGTCCTACTTCTCCAATAGCAACTACATCTTTAGGTATTGGTACATTCTTAAAACTTGAAGCTACTGCAAGGACTATTCCTAAATCAATTGCTGGTTCATTAATTTTTATTCCACCAACTACATTTATATATGCGTCTTGATTTCCTAGCATTAAACCTGCTTTTTTCTCTAAAACAGCCATAAGAAGTGTTAGTCTATTGTAATCCATTCCATTTGCTGTTCTTCTTGGCAAGCCAAACACACTAGGTGTTGTAAGACTTTGTACTTCTAATAATAATGGTCTTGTTCCTTCCATTGTTGCAATAATAATTGAACCTGCTGGGTTATCTTCTCTTTCAGATATTAATATTTCAGATGGATTTATAATTTCTGTCATACCTTTATCTTGCATTTCAAACATTCCTATTTCATTTGTTGAACCAAATCTATTTTTTACTCCTCT
This sequence comes from uncultured Clostridia bacterium, assembly GCA_947630065.1. Taxonomy (GTDB): domain Bacteria; phylum Bacillota; class Clostridia; order TANB77; family CAG-508; genus RGIG8482. Next base: position 40,949 of record CANRGE010000009.1, on the reverse strand, counting down.
TAATATTCTATATGAAAAATATCTTTCACCTTCTAAATATAAAACTGTATCTACCATATGCTCTAATACTCTTGGTCCTGCAAGATTTCCGTCTTTTGTAACATGTCCTATTATTATTGTTGTTATTAAATTTTGTTTGCAAATTCTCATTATTTTTGCTGTAATTTCTCTTACTTGACTTACACTACCTGGAGCAGAAGTTATTTCGTCTGAATACATTGTTTGAATTGAGTCTATTATTACTAGTTTAGGATTTACTTTTATTATTGCTTCTTCTATTGCATCAATAGCTGTTTCTCCTAAAAATAAAATGTTATTATTATTTATTGCTAATCTATTTGCTCTTAACTTTATTTGCTCTGCCGATTCTTCTCCAGATATGTATAATACTTTTCCTTCTCCTTCTATTTTATCGCATATTTGCAATATTAAAGTAGATTTTCCTATTCCTGGTTCTCCCCCAAGTAAAACTAATGAGCCATTTACTAATCCGCCACCTAATACTCTATCTAGTTCCCCAAAGCCTGTAGATACTCTATTTATTTCTTTTTCTTCTAATTCATTTAACACTTGTGGTTCTACTTGTTTTTTCTTTTCATATTTAGCACTAGTACTACTCTTAGTTAGCTTTTCTTCATAAAATGTATTCCATTCATTACAGCCTGGACACTTTCCTAGCCATTTTGGTGATTCATAACCACAACTATTGCACACAAATATTGTTTGAGATTTAGCCATATTTTTCTCCTTTTTATTTAATTTTATAATAAAAATAATATACATGTATTATATCTCAAGGTATAAAAAAAGTGAAACATTTTTTGTATCTTAATAAAATTTGTTTCACTTTTTTATATTATATATTGTTTTTTAGTTCCTATTTATTAATTTATTTAATACAATTATAAACATTGCATGCGACCAACCAAGTCCTATTACCCATGCGGGTTTCATGGTGCTATTATCTACTTGTTCTCCTAATAATCCATATTCAGATGCAGATTTTACAACAAAATCAAAACATTCTTTAGCTTTTTTATAGTCTTTTATTTCTATGTAATATAATGCCATCCACAATGTCGCTACTGGCCAAGGATTTCCATTTCTGTAATGGTCTTGTTCAAATCTTTGGTATCCGCCTGTATATGTTCTTATATTCATATTAATTGTTTCTACTGTATTTAAAATTTTCTTTTCTTTTGGTGAAAACATATTAAATGGCACAACCGCGCCTAACATACTTATATCTATTTTATTATCTTCTATACTTCTTACAAAGCTTTTTCTTTCTTCATTATATAAATTTTCTAATACATATTTTTTTATAATTTCTAGCTGTTCTTCCATTATTTTTTTATTTTTTTCTATTGATTCATTTTTTAGTCTGTTATTTGATGCATCTTTTTCTAGTGTTATTTCATCATATATTTTTATCATTGAATTATATGCAGCATATATACTTGCTAATGAATATAAGTGTGTTCCTTCATGCATTTCCCATAAGTCATAACTTACAGGTATCTTTTCTACTCTATCTTTGTATGTTTCTTCTATTTCTTTTTTTACTAAATCTTCTTTTTCTTGTATATTCATTAATTGATTTATATATTTTTGTAAGAAATGTACAGCTTTTTCACACATTTTTAAATTATCTTTTAAAAATTTATTATCTTTTGTAATTTTATAATGTTCATATACTCCAAATACTACACTTGCTGTTTCATCTATTTGATATCCCCAGCATGGTGCAAGTCTTCCATCTGTATAAAAGCGTTGTTCCCACATTCCTGATTTACTTTGTGTGTTTTTGCAAAAATTTTTATAGAATTTTTCTGTTTCTTTTTCCATTCCTAATAAATCCATTGCTTTTGTTACAAATACTGCATCTCTTGGCCAACAATATGCATATCTTCCACATTGTGTTCTTTGCTCGTCTATTTCTACCGCTGCAGATATTCCACCTGTTTCTTCATTTGTTAGTAATGGATATAATAAGATTGTCCTTTTATATATTTGCTTAACTTTTCTTTCATATGACGTTTCTTCTTTTAATTCTAGTTTAGTATGATCTTTTACATATTTTTTCCAATATTTTTTTGTTTGTTCTAATTCTTTGTTTAAATCTATTTTTTCTATTTTTAATAAGTCTTGCTCTATTTCATCTAGTTTAAATTTATCTTTGTTTTTATTTATATAAATAATTATATCTATGCTTTTTTCTTCTTCTGGTTTTAAGTTTCCAATAGTGTAACAAATACTTGAGTCTGCTGACATACCTATATAATCTTTGTCATTTATTATTCCTGTTTCTATATTGTTTTCACTATCATTTATTTGATGTGAACTAATATTTTTATTTGTACAGGTTATGCACAAAATGTCGTCATGAGAGTATTGTAAAATCCCATTTTGTACTACTTTTCCACTTACAGAATTATTTTCATCTGTTAGTAATTTAGAATGTACTAAAAAATTAACATTTAAATCTATAGTATTTCTATTTTTAAATTTATATTTTTTTACTAATATATTATTTTTTATTGGAACAAAGTCTGTTTGTGTTATTTGTAAATTAAAATAGGTATTAATTATTTCTGTTTTTAATATGTTTGTATCTTCTATATATGATTGTTCATATATGTTGTTTATATCATCATGTAATTTTATTAAATTAGAATCATTTACTTTTACTCCAAAGTTCATATATTCTAAATATTGTTTATAATCTGGTGCTGAGTAAAATAATCTTAATATTTGTCCTTTATCATTATAACTTGCTACTATATTTTTATTTCCAATTATTGCGTCATTAAAATATTTTGTTTGCATTTTTAATTTCTCCTTTGTTATCCCTCTAAAATAGATACAATTTGTTGCTCTAACTCTTTTATTCTTTCATTTAAAATTTGTACTTCAACATCCTTAGAATCTTCACTAGTAACTTCATCTTTTAATATATCTGCCATATCATCTATTTCTAGTTTTAACTTATTAATTCTTTCAATAACTTCTGCCCTAATTGATTTGTAATCTCTCTTTACTTCTAATTTATTTACCATTTCAACAGTATTATTTAAGTCATAAGTTTCACCAAATTCTGGTATTGTAACAGGAATTCCAACTTCTTGAATTATTTTTGCTTTTAATACATCTTGAGATTCTTCTTCTCCATGAACTAAAAATATATGTTTTGGCTTATTTATAAATGAATAAATAAAGTTCATTAACCATTCTTGGTCTGCATGTCCAGAGTATCCTTCAATATACTCTATTCTAGCATTTACGGCTATTTCTTCTCCAAATATTTTTACAGTTTTTTCTCCATTTACTATTCTATAACCTAATGTTCCTGGAGCTTGGTAACCTACAAATAAAATTGTACTATTTGGATTCCATAAATTATGTTTTAAATGATGTTTTATTCTACCAACTTCACACATTCCACTTGCAGAAATTATAATAGATGACTCATTTCTTTCATTAAGAGCTTTTGATTCATCTGCTGTTCTTGTAAACTGTAATCCTGGAAATTCTAAAGGATTGTCTCCTTTTTCCATTGCTTCTTTTACATCATCATCAAATAAATCTTGATTCTCTCTAAAAACTTCTGTAGCAGATATTGCAAGAGGACTGTCTACATATACTGGCGCTCTCATAATTTCTTCATATTTTTTTGCAAATTCTTCATCAGTTCTTTTTTCCTTTAGTTTATTTAGTTCATATACTATCTCTTGTGTTCTTCCCACTGCAAATGATGGTATTACTACAGTTCCTCCTTTTTCTAGCGTTTCAGATACTATATCCAAAAACATTTCTGCTTTATCATCATTTCTTAAATGTAGTCTACTACCATATGTTGATTCCATAATTAAATAATCTGCAGATTCAATCATTGTAGGAGATGCAAGTAATGGAATATCATTATTTCCCAAATCTCCTGTAAATACTGCTTTTTTTATTTCTCCATTTTCATTTGCCCATACTTCTATTATACTTGAACCTAGCATATGTCCCGCATCATTAAATCTAACTTTTATGTTATCATCTATATCTACTATTTCATCATATTTTACAGGTTTAAAAATTTCTAAACATTTTTCTGCATCTTCTGCTGTGTATAAAGGTGGTAATTCTGGCTTTCCTTCTCTTTTTCTTTTTCTATTTTTCCATTCAATTTCCATTTCTTGAATATGTCCACTATCTGGAAGCATTATAGAACACAAATCACAAGTTGCTTTTGTTGCTATTATTGGGTTTCTGTATCCTTCATTATATAATTTTGGAATTCTTCCTGAATGATCTATATGTGCGTGTGTTAATAGCATAAAATCTATTTCATTTACATTAAATAAGAATGGTTCTTCATTTTTTAGTTCTTCTGTAGCTTTTCCTTGATACATTCCACAATCTACTAAAAACTTCTTTCCTGCTGCTTCAACTAAAAAATTTGATCCTGTTACAGTTTTAGCTGCTCCTAAAAAAGTAATTTTCATATTTTACCAACCTTTCTAGATTATTGTATTATTTTTATCTTTTTATTTTGTTTTACATCTAAATTTTCCTTAAGATTTCTTGGAATAATTATAGATTTTTCGAATAACTCTTTATCGTATATATTAACTTGTGTTTGTATTCTATTTATTTTTATTTCTACATTTATATTTTCTAATGAAATAATTTTACTCGTAAATACATTTTTTATTATTTCATAATTTTCTTTTACACTTTTTGATATTCGTGTAAATATTTTTGACTCACAAGCTTTTAACATTAATTCACATTGAATATTATCTAATTTTTTACTTAATTCTGATACATCTTTTATCTGTTTATTTCGTGTTAAATAAAGGAAATTATAATATCTTAATTTATAGATTAAATTAATTATATCTGCTTTTTCTGTTGCATTTTTAATTTGAATTTCAATACATTCTAAAAATACTTTTTGTAATTGTAATAAATATTTATTTTTTTCTTTTTCATAATTTTCTACATCTAAAACAGATAACAAATCTAATTTGTTTTCCAATTCTTGTTTTACACTAACAAAATAATTTGGTTCTAACAATTTACTTGCTTCTTCCATTTTGTTTAAAGCTTTTTTTCTTTCTTTATTTAAAATTTCTTTCATATGATTTAAATTATAAATTTGATTATATTTAGCTCTTTTACTATTTCTTATTTCAAATTCTTTTAGTAATAGTTCTTTATCATTAAGAATTTCATCTATCGACTTTATTATTTCTAATTGTTCTTTTCTAGTATTTGATAATTCTTGTAAATACTCTTTCCTTTCACTCATTTTATCAAATTCATTTTGTATTTCTTCTTTTTCTTCTAATAACCTAGCTTTTTCTCTTGCATTTTTCTGTACACAAATTATTATAGAGATTTTATATATATAATCTAGTATTTTTTCTTTTAATTCTTCACCATATTTATTTTTTAACTCTTCTTCTAATGTAAAAATATAATCCATTGTTGTTTCTTTGGCTGTCCATTTTCTAACAGTTTCAATATTTAAAAGATAAATTAGATTTTGATATATTATATTTGATGTTGATTCTCCATATATTTCTTTAGGCTCAACATCCCAAGTCCAGCCATTAAAATCTCGTATAACTTCCATTTTATTAGAGTTTTCCCCAACATTTAATAATTTTGAGAAAGCATTTCTTATTAAGTTATATTTTTCTTCTAAATATATTTGTTTATTATTAATTTTATATAGTGTATATAATAGTATTTTTTCGTTTGGATGTATTATATATATTGTTTTATTTATCATATCTACAAGATAATTTGTTCCAGTAGTTCTTAATTCATTCATTTCTTCTGAATTTTCTTCTGGTATTATTATTTTGTCACATTTTTCTTTTATTATTTCTAGTATCTCTTCTATATATGTATTTTTATTCTCTATTTCTTTTTTTACTGTCGAATAATCTTTATAAGCTGTTTCTATGTTATATAGCATTGATAAAAGAAGGTTCTTTATTATTTCAGGATATTTTTTTTCTTCTAGAATTGTTTCTAATTGATTATTATAATCTTTTGATGAAAATTTTGAAAATATTTTTTCTTTTTCCATAAAACCTCCTTCTAATAATATGTAATATTTTATATTATTCCTCTTCTTTTGTACTTGGTGCCATCTTTAATTCTTCCCATCTTTCTTTTGTCATTAATACCTGTCTTGGTTTACTACCTTCATAGCCTGATATTATTCCTCTTTCTTCCATTTGGTCAATTATTCTTCCTGCTCTTGCATATCCAACTTTAAATCTTCTTTGAATAAATGATGTTGATGCTTGTCCTGTTTCTATTACAGTTTCTATCGCATCCATTAAATATGGGTCTGTATCGTCATCATCTGCTTGGTCAATTTCTTGATCTGTAGAATTTCCTTTTTCTATTGATTGTATAATATCTTCACTATATGTTACTTCTCCATTTGATTTTAAGAAATCAACTATTTTTTCAACTTCTTTATCTGAAATAAATGCTCCTTGTATTCTTGTAGGTTTAGATGCTCCTGATGGATAAAATAACATATCTCCTTTTCCTAATAATTTTTCTGCACCAACCATGTCTAATATAGTTCTAGAATCAACTTGAGATGATACTGCAAATGCAATTCTAGATGGTATATTAGCTTTAATTATACCTGTAATTACGTCTACAGATGGCCTTTGTGTAGCTATTACTAAATGCATACCAGCTGCTCTTGCCATTTGTGCAAGTCTACATATAGCATCTTCTACTTCTTTTGAAGCAACCATCATTAAGTCTGCTAACTCATCTATTATTATGACTATTTGTGGTAACTTTTCTGCACTTCCTTCTTTTTCAATTGCTTCATTATATCCTTTTATATCTCTTACACCTTTTGCAGCAAATATGCTATATCTATTAACCATTTCTTGTACTGCCCATGCTAATGCACCTGCAGCTTTTTTAGGGTCTGTTACTACTGGTATTAATAAATGTGGTATTCCATTGTATACAGAAAGTTCAACAACTTTTGGGTCTACCATAAGTAATTTTACTTCACTTGGTTTTGCTTTGTAAATTATGCTAGTTATTAAAGTATTTATACATACACTTTTTCCAGAACCAGTTGAACCAGCTATTAGAACATGTGGCATTTTTGCTATGTCTGTTACTACTTCGTTTCCAGCAACATCTTTTCCTAATGCAAATGCTAGTTTTGATTTATAATCTTCAAATGAATCTGTTTCTATTATATCTCTTAAATGTACTATTTCGTTTTCCTTATTTGGTATTTCTATTCCCACAGCTTGTTTTCCAGGAATTGGTGCTTCAATTCTTATAGATTCAGCAGCAAGATTTAATGCTATATCATCTGCCAGATTTGCAATTTTACTTACTCTTACACCTTCTGCTGGTTTTAATTCATATCTTGTTATTGCAGGTCCAACAGAAACATTTTCTACTTTAGCTGATACTCCAAAGCTATATAAAGTCTTTTGTAATTTTGTAGCATTATCCGCAATAGCTTTTTTTCCGCCTTTTAATGTTTTTGCATCACCTTGGCTAAGTAATTGTATTGGTGGGAATTCATAACTTTCATCTTCTACTGTTATTGTGTGTTGTAATTGCAAAACCTCTTTTGTTTGTACTTGTTTTTCTGGCTCTTCTGTTTTAAATAGATTTGCTTCTAATTCATCTGGAGATGATTTTTCTGATTCCTGTTTTTCTTCTAAAAGTTCTTCATCATGTTGATATTTTTTCATTTTTTTATTTTCTTTTTCATTTAAGTTTATTGTTATTTCATCATCTAATGGTATATCTATTGATGATTTCTTTACTTTTCTTGGCAATTCTTTTTCTTGATTTTCAATTCGTTCTTGTCTTTCTTGACTTCTTCTTTTTCGTAATTCTCTTCTCGCTTCTTCTTCCTCATATTTGTTTTCTAATTTTTCTTCTCTATATTCCTTCATATTTTCCATCATATTTGTTATTACTTGTGATGGTCTTAATCCAAACATTAATATTAAAATTAAGATTGCAACTCCTATGCATAAAATAACAGTTCCAACCATATCTAATAATCCGATTAGTGGTACTGCAACTATTGCTCCTATTGCTCCTCCTCCTATGTTATTTTGACCATACTCATAGGCTTGCGAAACTACTTTTGCAAATTCTTGATTTATATTTAAATTTCCAAGTGAAATTTGATATACTGTCATTATGACTGAAATGCATAATAAAAAAATTGCATATTCTATTAATTTTGGAGTTAAATAATCCTTACTATCACATGCAAGATATATTGCAATTGCGAATGTTCCTATTGGAAGAATATATTTCATCCATCCCATTATTCCTCCTAACATTGGGCTTAAATGTTCACCTATATATCCTGAGTTTGTATACATTAATACCATTAATAAAATACTAACTATAAGCATTACAACTACTGCTATATCGATATCTATCTTTTTCTGCTTTTTTCTTGTTCTTTTTGCTTTTGCCATAATAATTTTCCTTTCTCGTTTTACAGTATTACTTCCTCTAATTTAAAAACAGAAATCGGTTCAACTTATTATGTTGATTATTAATTTTCCGATTTCTGAAGTCCGATTCTATTTTAATTCTTTTCTATTATTTTGTATTGTTTTTATTGCATCTTCTAATACTACTTCGATTTTTCCAAGAAGATTGTCTGCATAATCTTTAGTTCCTTTTGATATTTCTCTAGACATTTCATTTGCAGATTCTATTATTTGTGCCTTTAGCTCATATGCTTTTCTTGTTATTTCATGCTCGTCTATCATAGATATAATTCTATTTTCTGCTTCTTTTACTATATCATCAGCTTCTTTTTGTGCTTCTAATATTATTCTTTCTCTTTCTTCTCTTATCCACTTTGCTTGTTTTAAATCATCTGGTAATTTTAATCTTATTTCTTTTATTATATCTAATATTTCCTCTTTATTTACTATACACTTATTTGAAAATGGTACATTCTTGCTTCCTTCTAGCATTTCTTCTAAAGTCTCTAATAATGTAAATATTTCCATTGCTTACCCCTTTCGATTTAAGAATATCAACTTTATTCTTCCATATTTTCTTAAATCATATATATTAACATCTATTCTTTTTAATTGTTCTAACTCTCTTTGTTCATTGTCTGTTTCTAATATTATTATTCCATTATTTGTTAATAAATCTTGTTCAATTATTTTTTTAACTGCGTCTACTGCTATATCTTTCTTATATGGTGGATCTATAAATATTAAATCAAATTTATCTTTTAAATTTTGGACTATTTTTGTATAATCTTCGTTTAACACTATACTATTATTTTCAAATTTAGTTTTTTCTATGTTTTTATTTATTATTTTTATTGCTTCTTTTGATGTATCACAAAATACTGTTTTTGTAGCTCCTCTACTCAATGCTTCTAGTCCTAATGCTCCACTACCAGCAAATAAATCTAATACATTTGCTTCTCTAATATCATTTTGTATAATATTAAAAAGAGCCTCTTTTACTCTATCTAAAGTTGGTCTAGTTGTTTCTCCTTCTAGAGTATATAAATTTGTTCCTCTCGCAGTTCCGCTTATTATTCTCATAATTTACCTCATTATTGATATATCTATTTTATTATTTTTTTATAATAAGTCAATAGTATTAATTGAATTGTAATATACATTTAACAATTCTGTAATACGTTAAATAAGTTTGTCACAAAATGAATTAAAGCATTGTATTTTTCCAGAATATGTATTTTAAAATTTTGATAATTACCTTATAGCAAATTATTATTTTTTATAATACCAACTAAGAGCAATACGCAAAAGCGTATTGCTCTATTTTATCTTTTGTCTTTTGTTTATTATTCTTTGTTTATTTCTTTTAGTAACTCTAATTGTGATATTAATAAAGATTCCATTTTAGCTTTATAAATATCAAATTGCTTTTGTATATCATCTAATTCTTTTCTTTTGATTATTGCTTCTTGTTCTACAGAATCTAAAGCTTTTTTTGCATTTGCTTGTGCATCTTCTATTATTTGTTCTGCTTGTTGTCTTGCAATGTTTTTAACTTCTTCTGCCGTAGACTGTGCCATCATTAGTGTACTTTGTAGTGTACTCTCTATTGATTTATAATGTACTAAACTTTCGTCTAGTTCTTCTACTTTAGCTCTTGTATCTGTTATTTCTTTGTATAGCTTTTCGTATTCAGCCGTTAATAAATCTAAAAACTCATCAACTTCTTCTACGTTATACCCATTTACCATTTGTTTTGAAAACTTTTTGTTTTCTATTTCCAGTGGTGTAAGCATAATAGCCCCTCCTTTTAAGATTTAATAACTTAAGATATTATTAGTTATTTTTTAACCAAGAAACTGACAATCTGTTTTTTATTTCTTCTCTTGCCATTTCATTAGAAATTTCATAATTTGTTGGTGCTATTAAAAATATAGAATTAGAAATTTTTTGTATATGACCATCTAATGCATGAACTGATCCACTTATAAAATCAACAATTCTTCTTGCAACATCTTTATTTACATATTCCAAGTTTACAATTACTGATTTTTTCTCTTTTAAATTATTGCATATTTCTTCTGATTGTTCAAAAGTAGTTGGTTGAGATATTACCATCCTTATTTGTTGAACTTGTGGCATATTTACTACTTTATTTTTTCTTAATCCAAATATTTTTTTATCTTCTTGTGTATCATCTTCTTCGTCTTCATATTGATAATCATAAACTTCATCATCAAGTTCTTCTTCCTGTGCTGAATTATTCTCCATTCCTAAAAAATCCCATACTTTATTCATTATAGCTCCTGCCATTTTATTACCCTCCTATTTTTTCTCCTTGGTATTACATTTAATAGTATCTTACTTTTTCTTCATATTGTCAATAGCTTTTTTAATTGTAATTTTTTTTTAATTTTTTTGTAATATTGTTGTAATATTACTGTGTTGGATTTAACAGAATTTCATCATATAATGTTATATTTTTATTCTGTCTAATTTGTGTTGAATCATACCCTAGTTCTTCTTTTAATTCTGCTGTTTCATAATTTCTTATAATAGAGTAGTTTTCGTTTGTTTTTAAAACTTTTACTAAAATTTTATCTGTATATCCCATTCTTGTTCTTATAATATATTTTAACCCATTTTCTTCAAGAATTGATTTATTTGGAACTTTTAATCCTGTATAATTCCACCATATTATATCAAAGCTAATTTTTCTATAACTTGTTAATGCTTCTACACCAGTAGTTATTTTAAATATAATTAGTTTCGTTTCGCCTTCATCTATTATTTGCTCTATTTTAGCTACTATTTCTTGTGAAGTTGATAATCTAATTTTTACATTATCTCCTTCTTTACACGCCATAGCATTTTCAGATTTTAAACTTGTTGCTATATAACATTCAAAATTATTTATTATTTTTCCATTTTCTTCACTACTTGCAACTACTTCTCCAGTTTTTAATTTTAAATTTTCTAAAAATTCAGAATTTAACTCTGAAAAATTATTAGGTGTCAAAACATTTTCTAAACCATCTACTCTATACGAAACAACACCACTATTCTGTGCTGTTATATATTCTGCTCCAGAATTTAATTTATTTTCGTATGATGTTCTTTCTTCTATCAATTTTCTTATATATGAACCTGCTGGACTTAAATCTCCTGCTATTTTTGCTTTCTTAGTTATTTGTGAATTTATATCTTTTTTTAACTCAGAAATCTTTTTTATATTATTAGTTTTGGTAAGTTCTTCAATCTTTTGTTCTATTTGTTCTTCTAGTAATTTAATATCTCCTGAATATAAATCTGTTTCTTTCTCCATAGCATCTTGAATTTCTATATCTAGTTCTTCTATTTTTCTCACTAAACTTTCTTCATTATTACTATAGTATCTAAAAATCGATTCGCCTTTTGCTACCTTTTCTCCTTCTGCTTTTATTTGAATTAGTCCATTCTTATAATTATTGCCTTGCACAACAGTTTCATCTCTTATTACATATCCCACAGCTGTTTCTTCTTCTGATATTTTTCCATTTTCTATTACAAATGTATTTGTTGGTTCTTTTACGAGCATAACTATTGCATATATAAAATAGATTAGTATCAGTATTATTACACTTATACAAATTACTATTCTTTTTTTATTCATTGTTTGAGATTTTACTTTATTTTTCTCATTTTTTCCTTTCAATTTATTCCCTCCAAAATAATATTAATATTATTTTGCATATTTGCTTGTCCATCTAGCCAAGTTGTTTGATTATTTTTTCTAAACCAAGTCAACTGTCTTTTAGCATATCTTCTGGTTTCTTGTTTTACTTTTTCTATTGCTTCATCTTTTGTTATTTTTCCATCTAAGTATTCTTTAATTTCTTTATATCCTAATGCCTGCATAGCAGTAGGTATTTCTTTATATTTTTTTAATATATCTTTTACTTCTTCTATTAAGCCTTGTTCAATCATTTTGTCTACTCTTAAATTTATTCTGTTATATAAAACTTCTCTTTCCATATTAATAGCAAAAATTTTATAATCATATGGAATTTCGTTTTTTCTTGATTCTTTTTCTTGTTCTGTTTTATTTTTTCCTGTAGCTTTATATATTTCTAAAATTCTTATAATCCTTTTTTTATCATTTGGACTAATTATTTTCATTGCTTCTTCATCTATTTGTTTTGCTTTTTCATATAAAACATTTAGTCCTTGTTCTTGTGCAATTTTTTCTAATTCTTCTCTATATGTTTTATCATATTCAATATCTCTATATTCTATATTATATATTAAAGAATCTATATATAATCCTGTACCTCCTACAATAATTGGCACTTTTTCTTTTTTTATAACCTCTTCAATTGCAATTGTTGCATCTTTTTTGTAATCAGCCACACTATATCTTGTATATGGAGACACATAATCTATTAAATAATGTTTTATACCTTGCATTTCATCTTTAGTTGGTTTTGCACTACCTATATTAAAATCTTTATATATTTGCATTGAATCTGCTGATATTATTTCACCATTTATAGTTTTTGCAAGTTCTATAGATAATGCTGTTTTTCCTGATGCTGTAGGTCCACAAATTACAATGACTTTCGGTTTCATTTTTTCCCTCTTTCTAATTATTTTTTTGCATATGCTAAAAGTCCAGTTTGAAAATTCTTTATATATCTAAACTCTAAAATTAAAAGTATTACTGCTATTACAAAAATTATTATTAATCTTGCTTTAAATTGTTCTGAAGTTATATTATTATTTTTTAATTTACTTAGCATATTTCCAATTGGTGCTAAGATTATTGAATTTAAAGGTGCAAATATTAATATAGCTGTATTTCTTGTTATATTAACTAGTTGTTTTATATTATCTATTTGTGATGATGTTATGTTACATAGTATAGATGTTATTATAAAAACAACAATATGCCCTACTATTATGTATTTAACTTTTTGGTCTTTTTCTAGTTTTGTATTATATTTTATAACTGTTGTAAAAATTAAATATAATATTATCGATATTAATACTATAATAAACATATTTTTCTCCTTTGTTATTTTCTTCTTGCAAATTTCTTTTCAATATCAGTTTGAGACATTTTTATAGCTGTTGGTCTTCCATGTGGACATGTAAATGGATTTGGTAATTTTAATAGCTCGTTCATTAATGCATCTACTTCTTCTTTTGTTAATGCCATATTTGCTTTAACTGCTGCTTTACATGCTACTGTTGCTATAAATCTTTCTTCTATTTCTTGCTTTGCTGTTCTTGCTACAGTATTTATTTCGTCTAATGTCTCTAAAAATAATTCTTTTGTATCTAAATCTACACACATATCTGGAACTCCACTTAATTTTATTGTATTTTCGCCAAATTCTTCTAATTCAAATCCAGCTTTTCTAAACATTTCAAAATTATCACGTGCAATATCCATTTCTTTATGTGTTAGTGTTATTATATCTGGTAATAATAACATTTGAGCTTCTTTTTCTTCTTCTGAATAATAATTCTTTTTTACTTTTTCATACATAATTCTTTCATGTGCTGCATGTTGATCTATTATATACATTTCTTTTTCAATTTCTACTATTATATAAGTTTTAAATACTATTCCCACAAATTTATATACTGGTTTATTATAAATTTCTGAATTCTCAAAAACAGATAAGTTATTGTCTTTTATTAATTCATATGCATTAAATTTATTTTCTTCTTCTTTTTGTTTTTCTTCTACAGATGCTGGTAATTTTCCAAAAATAGTTTTATACATGTTTATAAACTCAGGATTTATTTCTTCTCCTGGCATTTCTTCTATTTTTTGAATCATTTGATTTATAGTATTTTCATTAATCTTTTCTTTTTCAGAGTTTTCTTCTTCGATATTATTTTTTTCAATAAAGTTTTCTTGTTCAACTTGTTCTTGCTCTATAATTTCTTCTTGTTGTGTTGTAATTTGTTCTAATTCTTGTTCTGGTTTTTCTTCAATTTTAGGTGTAACTTCTTCTTTTTCTTCTATTTCATTTTTAATTATTTCTTCATCTTGTATTTCTTGTTCTATATTTATATTTTCTTGCTCTTCATTTTCTTGTTTTTTTATTTCCTCTTCGGCATTAGCTTTTAATTCATTTGTACTATCTATTATTTTATCTATATTAGTTTTTAATGTAGGATCATTTTCAACTTCTTCTTTTAATTTTTTTTGCATTTCCATTAATTCTTTGAAAACATCCATTTTATCTATAGAAATATTATTTTGTACATTTGATTTTTCAGGATTAGAATAACTAAAACTGTTTTTTCTATTATATATATCTTCAATAATAGTTGTATTGCTATTATTTTCTGGTTCTGTTTGTGGCTCACTACTTATCTTTTTAAATAACTCTGCTATATTCTTTGGTTGTTCCTCTTCTTGTGATATTCCATATGCAGGAGTTTGACTACCTACAGTTCTATCTGCATTAGATATAAGTTCCGTTTTTAGTAAAGTATCTTTTATTGAATGATATACTGCTTTAAATACTTTATTATCTTCTTGAAAACGCACTTCAAGTTTTGCTGGGTGAACATTTACATCAACTTTAGAAGAAGGCATGTCTATATTTAATACTACAAATGCATACTTTCCTATTGGTAACATACCTTTAAAACTATTTTCTACAGCTCCTGTTAAAGTTTTATCTTTTACATATCTTTTATTAACAAAAAATAATTGATTACTTCTATTACTTCTTGCAATTTCTGGTTTACCTATAACACCTGTAATATGCATATCTTCATATGTATAATCAACATTTATAATTGCTCCTGCTATATCTCTTCCATAAATTGCATATATTACATCTTCTATTTTTCCATTTCCTGAAGTTTGTATAATGGTTTTTCCTGTATTTATTAATTTAAAAGCAATATTAGGATTTACTATTGCAAGTCTTGTTATTGCATCTTCAATATAACCAGATTCTGTATAATCTTTTTTTAAAAATTTATATCTTACTGGTGTATTGAAAAATAAATCTTTTACTATTATTGTTGTTCCTGCTGGGCATCCTATTTCTTCAAATTCTAATACTTTTCCCGCTTCTACTACTATTCTATTTCCCGTTTCGCTTTCTGGTGTTTTAGATTTTAGTTCTACATTTGCTATTGCTGCTATACTCGCTAAAGCCTCACCCCTAAATCCCATAGATTTAACAGTGTTTAAATCTTCTGCTGATCTTATTTTACTTGTAGCATGTCTTTCAAAAGCAATTTCCATATCATCTTTTTCTATTCCTTTTCCGTTGTCTGTTACTTGTATATATGAAATTCCTCCATTTTTTATTTCTACACAAATATTGGTTGCTCCAGCATCTATTGAATTTTCTACCATTTCTTTTATTACAGAAGCTGGTCTTTCTATAACTTCTCCTGCTGCTATTTGATTTATTGTTAATTCATCTAACAATACAATTTTTCCCATTTTCTTCATCCCTTATCTTTATCTTTTTATTGTTTGTTTGATTATATCATTTTTTTATGTTTCTTGTATAGTTTTTTTAATAATTTTTTTAATTCAAATTATTAAAAATCTTTATCTAATAATATTTTCATAGTTAGGTTATGTTTTGTAACACTTTTTTCTAATTTGAATAATATATATCATACAAAAGAACAACGAAAGACTTAGACATTACTATTATTCAAGGATTTTAATAGTGTCTTTGTTCTCCATAGAAATTAATTTTCGTTTTCTATGGAATTACTTAAATAAAACTTCTAAGAGTTTTTTAAGTAACAAATTTTAGTTCTTTTTTCAGGGAGGTTAGTTTTATGAATTGTTGTAACAGTGAAATTTTATGGTTCATTATTTTATTCTTACTTCTTTTTTGTAACTGTGGCAACGGTAACTGCTCAGGTAATTGCATAGGTAATTGCAATTGTTAGTTAATCTTGCCCTTAACACAAAGTACATTTTTTATTTTGAAAGGGGGGAAAATTAATTATGCCAGAAAATAGAAGTTGCGGATGTGGCGGATGCGGTTTCGGTGGAGACGGATGCATTTGGATTATAATAGTTATATTAATAATATGCTGTTGTTGTGGTAACGGTTTCGGTGGTAACAATGGTTGTTGCTAATCATTAGAATCGTATATACAAAAAATTTTAGCACTACATTTAAGTAGTGCTAATTTTTTGTATATTTAAAGTTTTTAGTACATTCCACCCATTGCTTCATTTGCATCATTGTGTCCTCCACATTTGCAACTTTCTTCTTTCTTTTCTGTTACTACACTTTCTGTTGTTAATAACATTGATGCTATACTTTCTGCATTTTGTAATGCACTTCTTGTTACTTTTGTTGGATCTACTATTCCAACTTTTTTCATATCTACATATTCTTCATTTGCTGCATCAAATCCAAATCCTTGTGCACTGTTTTTAACTTTTTCTATTATTACAGCTGGTTCTAATCCTGCATTTATTGCGATTTGTTTTGCTGGTTCTTCTAATGCTCTTAAAACTATTTTTGCTCCTAATATTTCTTCTTCACTAAAATCTTTTAATGCTTCTTGTATTTTTGCACTTATATTTATAAGAGCTGTTCCTCCACCTGCTACTATTCCTTCTTCTACTGCTGCTTTAGTTGCAGATAATGCATCTTCTATTCTTAATTTTTTCTCTTTCATTTCTACTTCTGTTGCAGCTCCTACTTGTATTACTGCTACTCCTCCAGCAATTTTTGCAAGTCTTTCTTGTAGTTTTTCTGTATCGTATTCGCTTGTTGTTTCTTTTAATTGTGCTCTTATTTGATTTACTCTTTCTTGTATTTGAGTTTTATCTCCAGCTCCATCTACTATTATTGTACTTTCTTTTTGTACTTTAACTTGTTTTGCTCTTCCTAATTGTTCTATAGTAGTATCTTTTAATTCAAGTCCTAAATCAGAAGTTATAACTTCTCCTCCTGTTAAAATTGCTATATCTTCTAACATTTCTTTTCTTCTATCACCATATCCAGGTGCTTTTACAGCTACTACATTTAGAACTCCTCTTAATTTATTTAGTATTAATGTAGATAATGCTTCTCCTTCTATATCATCACATATTATTACAAGTTTACCTGATGCTTGCATTAAGCTTTCTAATAATGGTAATATTTCTTGTATATTACTAATTTTTTTGTCTGTTATTAATATATAAGGATTTTCCATTATTGCTTCCATTTTTTCTGTATCTGTAGCCATATATGGAGATACATATCCTTTATCAAATTGCATTCCTTCTACTACATCTACATATGTATTTGAAGTTTTTGATTCTTCTATTGTTATAACTCCATCTTTAGATACTTTTTCCATTGCTTCTGCAATTAAATTTCCTATTTCTGAGTTATTAGCAGAAATTGTTGCAACTCTTGCTATATCTTCTTTTCCATGTATTGGTGAACTTATTTGTTTTAAAGCTTCCACTCCTATAGACACAGCTTTGTCCATTCCTCTTTTTATTGCTATTGGATCTGCACCTGCTGCAACATTTTTAACTCCTTCTTTTATCATACTTTGAGCTAAAACAGTAGCTGTTGTTGTACCGTCTCCTGCTACATCATTTGTTTTTGTTGATACTTCTTTTACAAGTCTTGCTCCTATATTCTCATAAGCATCTTCTAATTCAATTTCTTTTGCAATTGTTACACCATCATTTGTTATTAATGGTGCTCCAAAGCTTTTATCTAATACTACATTTCTTCCTTTTGGTCCTAATGTTACTTTTACTGTATCTGCTAATTTATTAACTCCATCTAATAATTTTTTTCTAGCGTCTTCGCCATATTTAATTTCTTTTGCCATCTTAAAAATTACCTCCTAATAAAATTATTTAACTATAGCCAATATATCTGATTCTCTAACTATAATAAGCTCTTCGCCTTCATATTTTACTTCTGTCCCTGAATATTTGCTTACTACTACTTTATCTCCTTTTTTTACTTCCATTTCTACTAGTTTTCCATCCACTTTTAGTCCTGGTCCTACTTCTAGAACTTCAGCTATTTGTGGTTTTTCTTTTGCTGCTGATGCTAAAATAATACCACTTTTTGTAGTTTCTTCACTTTCAATCATTTTGATTACTACTCTGTCTGCTAATGGTTTTAACATTATTATTACCTCCTTCAATTTTAAAGAGTTTTTTAGCACTCTTTTTGTTTGACTGCTAATAATTTATACCCATTGTTAAAAAAAGTCAATAGTATTGCTTAATATTTCACACTTTTTTCACAATTCATTTTTTGATGTTATTTTGATATAATAAGAAAGTTCTACTTTCCTATTATATCAAAATAACATTGCACAGAAAATTTACTTTGTAAATTTTCGCGTCAACAAATCTTTACGCTTCTTTGAGACCTTGAATTTAGATAGCAAACTTTAAGATGTAGAGAAAAGGTCTCGCGAAGCGAGATTTGTTCTAAATAACTATAAATTATATGTAGCTTTTTCTATTTTATGTGTTATAATTTATTTAAATTTGGAGGTTAGTTTAGTATGGAATTAAAAGATTTTGGTCAATATTTACGCGAATTACGAATAAAATATGATTATACATATGAAGATATTGCTCAGAAAATATCTTCTGGTGGAATAGATGCAAAAAAGATAAAACAATGGGAATATGATTTAGATTTTCCAAATTTAGATAATATATATAAACTGTCAGAAATTTTCAACATTCCTAGTGCAGAACTTCTAGCTTATAAACAATATTCTCTTGATGAAGGTCTAAAAAGTGTTCATGTACGAATAATAAGATTTATAAGTTTTATGCTTGGTATTTCTATATATGCTACAATTTGGATTTCAAGAATAAGCCTATTTTTAACTTTAATTGCTTCATTTTTATACTTTTTAGCTTGTGCTCATTCTGTTGGTCTATAAAAGGAGAGTATTTTGTACTCTCCTTGTTTCTTATATTTTTTTATGTTTTTTTGCTGCTTCTACTAATGCCTTAAATAAAGGTGCTGGTCTATCTGGTCTAGATTTAAATTCTGGATGAAATTGTCCTGCTATAAAGAATGGATGTGTTGGTATTTCTATTATTTCTACAAGTCTTCCATCTGGTGATGTTCCTGAACAAATCATTCCGTTTTTTTCTATTTCTTCTTTGTATGCATTGTTAAATTCAAATCTATGTCTATGTCTTTCAGATATTTCTTCGTTTTCATAAATTTTATGTGCTAGTGTTTGTGGTTTTATTTTGCAAGGATATGCACCTAATCTCATTGTTCCACCTTTTTTCTCTATTCCTATTTGGTCATCCATAATATGTATTACTGGATTTTTACATATCTCATCAAATTCTGCTGAATTTGCATTTTCTAATTTTAAGACATCTCTTGCAAATTCTACAACAGCCATTTGCATTCCTAAGCATATTCCTAAAAATGGTATATTGTTTTCTCTTGCATATTTTATTGTTTGAATTTTTCCTTCAATTCCTCTATTTCCAAAACCACCTGGTACTATTATTCCATCTAAATCTTTTAATATATCTTTTGCATTTTCTTTTGTTATTGTTTCTGAATCTATATATTTAATTTCTACTTTTACATTATTAGCAAATCCACCATGTTGTAAGCTTTCTGCTACAGATAAATATGAGTCTTCAAGTTGTACATATTTACCAACTATTGCTATTGTAACTTTTTCATCACTTCTATTGCGTATTTTTTCAATCATTTCTTCCCACTGTTTATTGTTTGGTTCTGTTTTTTCTAGTTTTAAATATCTACATACTTCTCTTGCTAATCCTTCTTCTTCTAACATTAATGGTACTGCATACAAGCAGTCTGCTGTTTTATTTTGAATAACACTACTTTTTCTTACATTACAAAACATTGCTAATTTATCTTTTATAGATTCTGGTATATCTGTTTCTGTTCTACATACTAATATATCTGGTTTTATTCCTAAACTTTGTAATTCTTTTACTGAATGTTGTGTAGGTTTAGATTTTATTTCATTTGAGCCATATATATATGGTAATAGAGTTACATGAATATATATAACATCTTCTGGTTCTCTTTCTAATCCAAATTGTCTAATTGCTTCAATAAATGGTAAGCTTTCTATATCTCCTACTGTTCCACCTATTTCTGTTATTACAATATCTATATCTTCATTTTCGAAGCTACAAATTTTTTCTTTAATTTCATTTGTAATATGAGGAATTACTTGAACAGTTTTTCCTAAATAATCTCCTCTTCTTTCTTTATTTATAACATTAGAATATATTCTCCCTGTTGTTATACTTGAATTTTTAGTTAAATTCTCATCTACAAATCTTTCATAATGTCCTAAATCCAAGTCAGTTTCTGCTCCATCATTTGTAACAAAAACTTCTCCATGCTCATATGGACTCATAGTTCCAGGGTCAACATTTATATATGGGTCAAATTTTTGAATTGTTACTCTATAACCTCTATTTTTTAGTAAACGTCCTAAAGATGCTGCTGTAATTCCTTTTCCAAGTCCTGATACAACTCCACCTGTAACAAATACATACTTTGTTTTCATTTCATTTCCCCCTATTACATATACTTTAAAACAAAAAAAGATTAAAAAAATTCCTGAAAAATCGGTTTTTTTTTAATCTAATTTTTTTAAAAACTATATTTATCTTATCATTTTTTAAGTTAAATTGCAAGAGTTTTGTATTATTTTGTAATATTTTTGTTGTTATTAACTTGTTATGCATATAAATCATATTATGTAATATAAAGTATTTTCATGGAGGTACTAATGATATGACTATAATTAATTTAAACAATGTGCCTATTGGCTCATATTGTAAAGTAATAGATTTAAAATGTAATGGTAATATACGTAGAAGATTACTCGACTTAGGAATTGTCCCTGGAACTAAAATCCGTGCTATTCTAAAAAGTCCTTCTGGAGACCCTACTGCTTTTGAGTTTAGAGGAAGCTTAATTGCTCTTAGAAAAGAGGATTCAAGTTTAATTGATGTTTGTTTAGCAAATTAATATTATTGCACATATGTTAATTTGTTTCATATTATATATAAATTTATATTAAGGAGGTTCTTATGGGACTTACTTCTAACTCTTGTGGAGCAAATCTATTAGATAACAACATTATTAATTTGAAAAATAATAGTGATTATACTATAGCTCTTGCCGGCAATCCAAATGTCGGTAAAAGCACTATTTTTAATGCTTTGACTGGTATGCATCAACATACTGGTAATTGGCCTCGGTAAAACTGTTGAAAATGCATGTGGAACATGTAATTATAAAAATCATAATTTATTATTTGTTGATATTCCTGGTACATATTCTCTTATGTCTAATTCTCAAGAAGAAGAAATTGCAAGAGATTATATTTGCTTTGGTAACCCTGATGTAACCGTTATAGTTTTAGATGCTACATGCTTAGAAAAAAATTTAAATTTAGTATTTCAAACTATGGAACTTACTAACAATATTATAGTTTGTGTTAATTTATTAGATGAAGCAAAGAAAAAATCTATAAATATAGATTTACAAAAACTTTCTACTTTACTTGGTGTCCCAGTTGTTGGTACAACTGCAAATAAACCTAAAACTTTAAATAAACTTCTTGAAGTAATTATAGAAGTTTGTACTAATAAACTACTTATAGTACCTAATAAAGTAAAATATTTACCTATTATTGAAGATAGTATTTTAATGCTATCTCCTAGTGTTGAAAACATAATTGGAAATAAATACTCTTATCTTAGTAGATGGATATGTTTAAAACTTATAGATAATAATTCACAAATTATAAAATCAATTCAAGATAATTTTAATGTGGATTTTATTAATGATGAAGAAATTAATAATAAACTAATACAAATCGAATCCTTGCTCTCTAAAAATGATATAACTAAAGATAACTTTAGAGATAAAATTGTTTTAAGTATTGTTGGCAAAGCTGAAAATGTAGTATTTGAAAGTGTTAGTTATGAAAATCCTAACTATAATCATCGTAGTCAAAAAATAGATAAAATATTAACCTCAAAAAAATTTGGCGTACCTATTATGATTATTTTTTTAGGTATAATATTTTGGATAACTACCACAGGAGCCAACTACCCGTCTAACTTGCTATCCAACTTATTTAGTATAATACAAGAAAAATTAGTATTATTTCTAGAATACATTCATGCTCCTTCTTGGTTTATTGGTGTTTTTGTTGATGGTATGTATCAAACTCTTACATGGGTAATCGCTGTAATGCTACCACCTATGGCAATATTTTTTCCTCTATTTACACTTTTAGAAGATTTAGGTTACTTACCACGAATAGCTTTTAATTTGGATAATTATTTTAAAAAAGTGTGTGCTTCTGGAAAACAGGCATTAACCATGTGTATGGGTTTTGGTTGTAATGCTGCACGGTGTTGTTGGTGCTAGAATTATTGATTCTCCACGTGAAAGGCTTATTGCAATTTTGACAAATGCTTTTGTTCCTTGTAATGGTAGATTTCCTTTTTTAATTACTATTGCTAGTATTTTTATTGGTAGTTTTGCTAGTGGTTTTTCAGCTTCATTATTATCCACATTTACAGTTCTTTTAGTTATTATTTTAGGAATTTATCTAACACTTGTGATTTCTAAAATATTATCTAAGACTATCCTAAAAGGTGTTCCTTCTTCTTTTATTTTAGAATTACCACCTTATAGAAAACCTCAAATTGGAAAAATTATAGTTCGTTCCTTATTTGATAGAACTTTATTCGTACTTGGCAGAGCCATTGCTGTAGCTGCTCCTTGTGGTATTGTTATTTGGTTATTTTCGAATATATATATTAATAATGTTACTATTTTAACTTTAGTTGCAAACTTTTTTGACCCTTTTGCAAAATTAATGGGATTAGATGGATATATAATAACTGCCTTTTTATTAGGCATCCCAGCAAATGAAATTGTGCTTCCTATTATATTGATGAGTTATATGTCCAAAGGTACTTTAGTTAATATTGAAGATATTTCTACTATTAGTAATATTCTACTTTCTAATGGTTGGACTATTTTAACTGCTATTAATGTTATGATATTTACTTTATTACATTTTCCTTGTAGCACCACTTTATTAACTATAAAAAAAGAAACTGGTAGTTGGAAATGGTCAATTATTTCGTTTTTACTTCCAACTGTTTGTGGAATTATAATTTGCATGACCACTACTTTAATTTATAATGTATGTATTAGTTTTGTATAACATACTAAAAATAGGAATTTGGTTTTTCCAATTCCTATTTTTAATATATTGTTTATTCTTTATTTGTTTGGTTATTATATGCTTTATTAATTCCAAAACCTATTATAGTTGCAATTGTTGCTGTAATAATTTGGCTAATTCCCATTGACAAATTTAATGCTGTAAACATAGGATTAGGTATATTTATAGCTAATGCAAGTATTCTAAAGAAACTATAAATTATTGCAACTTTTGCTAGTATAGATACAATAGATGTTAAAATATAATTTACTTTTTTACTAACAAATAATTTTCTAATTAAATAAACAAATATAAAATTTCCTCCCCATATTGCAGGAATCATATATACTGTATATATGCTAGCAGATTTAAAAATTAATCCACTTCCTATAGCAGAAATACTAGGTAATGTAATTAATCCTGCTATCTGTTTAAATCCTTTTACATTAATTGCTGTTGTAACTAATACCGTATTTACTATTGTTCCTACCACATATTGTGAATGTGTTGCTATCCAACTCGTAGCCCCAAATATTGTATTTAATAACTGTGGAATTATCATTGGAACTAAAAATATGAAGATACTTAATGTCACCCATTGTATAATTTCAAATTTCCTCGTTAAAGGATATACTACTTCATTTAAACAATTTTCTTTTTCCATGTTTAATCACATTCCTTTCATATTTATTTTTTCTATTTTACAGTTTTAAAAAACACTTTTTATAAACTGTCATTTATAACTAAGAAATTATTAGCTACTAATTTAATAATATCATTATATAAATTAAATATCAATAATTATTTTCTTAGTTCAATAATATAGTAAAAAGATATGTGTGAATTTTTTTACACATACCTTTGTATTTGTTTATCTTATAGCAAATAATTACTCTTCCAATTTATTTTTAATATTTTCTTCTTTCTTATTTTTACTTATACTTGGAAATGCTTTTTTAAAAAAGTAAATAGTAAATGGTATAAAAATTGCTATTGGTATAAATAGAGAATAACATTTATTTACTATTGCATAATATGAAGAATAAGTTAAAAAGCCAATTACATAAATAAAAAAACATACACGAAAAATATATTTAAAAATGTTTGATATTTTTTCTTTATTAAGTAATAAAAATATATTTTCTCCAAGTATAGCAATAGAACAAATTAAAAACAGGCTTATAATTATTCTTGCAACAAAATTATTTTTAAAAAAAGCCCAAGTTAATATAATTATTGCCATGGTTGCCATATATATTTTTCTTATACTCATAATATTTTGTATATTCTTTTCTAGATTTTTCATGTTGCCCCCTTTTCCAATATATAAGCATAAATATTTATGCTTATATTTCATTTTTTATTATAGCATTTAGATTATGTTTTAGCAAAATTATCGTGAATTTTTTTATATAATAGGAAAGTTCTACTTTCCTATTATATAAAAAAAATAACATTGCACAGAAAATTTACTTTATAAATTTTCGCGTCAACAAATCTTTATGCTTCTTTGAGACCTTGAATTTAGGTAGCAAACTTTAAGATGTAGAGAAAAGGTCTCGCGAAGCGAGATTTGTTCCAGAATTTTAATTCAACACTTTAGTTGACTTTTATTGTATTTTATGTTAATATATTTCTGTTACTTTTTAATATTTTTATTTATGTAGGAGGTATAAATATGGTTTGTGATAATTCTAAGTTACGGCACTTATTAAAGGATGCTTTTCCTTTTAGGACATCCCACTGTATCGACGAGATGCAGATTAAGCTTTTAAGTGAGGAACCAACTACAGAATTTTACGAAACGGCGGCAGACGGAAATGTTTTATTTGTTGGCGTAATAGCCAAAAACGGTCAGCATTGCTATTATTCTACTGAAGATATTCCGGCTTCAATTTATACTGATTAATTGCATAAGATTAAAATCGGGCGTCTATTTGACGTCCGATTTTAGTATATATTACATTGCAGATTTATATAGTGCAATAAAGTCTTCTACAGTTACTTCTCTTGGGTTCCCTGGCTTACATGGGTCTTCCATTGCTTTTTTTGCTAACATTTCAAAGTCTTCTTCTTTTGCTCCTGTATCTTTTACTGTTTGTGTAATTCCAACTGCTTTAGATAATTCTTGAATCATCCATACAAATGTATTTATTATATCTTGTTTATTTAAATCCTTAGCATCTGGTCTTCCTATTTGAATTAATATATCTCTAAATCTCTCCCACGCAACTTCTCCATTAAATCTCATTACTGTTGGAAGTAATATAGCATTTGCTATTCCGTGTGGTGTATCATATACAGCTCCTAATTGATGTGCCATTGAATGTACTATTCCTAATCCTACATTTGAAAATCCCATCCCAGCTATATATTGTGCCATAGCAATTTTTTCAACTGCTACTGGATCTTTTTCATTTACTGCTCTTGGTAAATATTCAAATATCATTTTTATTGCTTGCATATGGAACATATCGCTCATATCATTATGTGCATTTGTTATATATCCTTCTATTGCATGTGTTAGTGCATCCATTCCTGTTGCTGCTGCTAATGATTTTGGCATTGATTCCATTAATTCTGAATCTACTATTGAAAGTATTGGTATATCATTTGGATCGACACATACCATTTTTACTTGTTCTTTTTCATTTGTTATAACATAATTTATTGTTACTTCTGCTGCTGTTCCAGCTGTTGTAGGTATTGCTATTACTGGCATTGCTCTATTTTCTGTATTTGATACTCCATTAAGAGATACTATGTCTGCTCTATCTGGGTTAGTCATTACTATTGATATTCCTTTTGCTGTATCTATACTTGAACCGCCTCCAACAGCAACAATTACATCTGCGCCTGAGTTTTTACAAGCTTCTACTCCATCTGTTACATTTTGTATAGATGGATTTGGTTTTATTTCACAATATAATTCATATGGTATATTTGCTTTTTCTAATATTTCTTGTATTTTTGCTGTAACACCTACTTCTACTAATGATTTATCACTTACTAAAAATACTTTTTTAAATCCCCTCTTTTTTATTTCGTCTGCAAGTTCTGCTCTTGCACCTTTTCCAAAATATGACATTTCATTTAAAACAAATCTCATCGACATTGACTATTCCTCCTTTGTTAATATTATAACCAAATTATAGCAATAACATTTATTTTTATCAATATTGTTTTTTAATTATTCTTGACTTTTTTTATAATTTGCCATATTATTTTTTTATAATAATTTAAGAAGGAGGTCCTTTATGGAATTAAGAGGTTCAAAAACTGAAGCAAATTTAAAAGCTGCATTTTCTGGAGAAAGTGAAGCTAGAAACAAATACACTTATTTTGCAAGTGTTGCAAAGAAAGAAGGTTACGAACAAATTGCAGCTTTATTTTTAGAAACTGCTGAAAATGAAAAAGAACATGCAAAAATTCATTTTAAATACTTACAAGGAATTGGCGATACGAAGTCTAATTTATCTGATGCAGCTGCAGGAGAAAATTATGAATGGACTGACATGTATGCTAAATTTGCAAAAGAGGCTGAAGAAGAAGGATTTACAGAAATAGCTGCTAAATTTAGAATGATTGGAGAAATTGAAAAACACCATGAAGAAAGATTTAGAAAATTATTAGATAATATAGAAGAAGGAACTGTTTTCAAAAAAGGTAGTATTGTTGTTTGGAAATGTAGAAACTGTGGTCATATACATGTAGGACTAAATGCTCCAGATGTATGCCCTGTATGTGCACATCCACAATCTTATTTTGAAGTAAATGGCGAAAATTATTAAAATAATTAAATTGAAAGTCTTAATATTAGCTATAATATTAAGACTTCTCGTTATTTTTTGTTAAACTATTAATTCTCCTATTAAGTCATAATCTTTTATTTCTTTTATCTTACATTCTACAAATTTTCCTATTAAATTTGTATCTATATCTTTATTTTTTATAAACACTACCCCATCCATTTCTGGTACGTCCATATATGTTCTTGCTATATAATATTTTTTATCAAAAGATACATCTTCTATTAATGCATTATATATTTTTCCTATATCTTTTTCCAAATTATTTTTAGAAATTTCTTGTTGTAATTTCATTATTTTATTATATCTGCTTTTTTTAGTTTGTGGATGTATTTGTTCTTTTAATATAGCTGCTGGTGTTCCATCCTCCTTAGAATACATAAATGCTCCAAGTTTGTCGAATTTTGTTTGTTTTATATAATCATAAAGTTCTTCAAATTGCTCGTTTGTCTCTCCTGGAAATCCTAATATTACTGTAGTTCTTAAAATAACATTTGGAATTTCTTTTCTTATTTTTATCATTAATTTTTTTATACTTTCTGTTGTGGTTTTTCTATTCATTCTTTTTAATACTTGATTTGAAATGTGTTGTATTGGAATATCAAAATATTTACAAATTTTATCATTTTCTTTAACAGTTTTAATTAATTCATCTGTTATACTCTCTGGATAAGCATATAAAAAACGTACCCATTTTATTTTATCTATCTTACATATTTCTTCTAATAATTTATGTAACATTGGTTTTCCATATAAATCGGTTCCATATTTAGTTGTATCTTGTGCTATAACAATTATTTCTTCTATTCCATCTTGTGCTAAATTATTTGCTTCTTTCAAAATATCTTCCATTTTTCTACTTACAAATTCCCCTTTAATATATGGAATAGCACAATATGTACATTTATTACTACAACCTTCTGCTATTTTCAAATATGCTGTTTTATTTCCTGTTGTTACTACTCTTTCTAAAAAATCTAGTCCTTCACATTTTTGCTTTTCTAATTTTTTTGATATTTTGTTAGAAAATATATCCCAAAATTTATCATATTCGTTACATGTTACAAATAAATCAACTTCTGGAATTTCCTTTTCTAGTTCTTGTTTATATCTTTGAACTAGGCATCCTGTTGCAATTAAGAATTTACATCTTTTCTTTTTATATTCTGCCATTTCTAAAATTGTATTTATTGCTTCCTGTTTTGCTGTTTCTATAAATCCACATGTATTTATTAAAATTATATCTGCATCTTTTGGTTGATTTACAATATTATAACCATGTTTTTTAAATATTCCTATCATCATTTCTGTATCTACTAAGTTCTTACTACAACCTAGTGAAACAAATCCTATATTCATTTTAATATCATTCCTCCTACAAGAACAAATCTCGCTTCGCGAGACCTTTTCTCTACATCTTAAAGTTTGCTATCTAAATTCAAGGTCTCAAAGAAGCGTAAAGATTTGTTGACGCGAAAATTTACGAAGTAAATTTTCTGTGCAATGTTAGTTTTTATATTTTATCATATTTTTATGAATATTTCTAGACTATTTATGTTATTTTATATATAATAAACTCATATAATTTATTTTTTTAGGAGGTATGTATATGACACCACATATTGAAGCAAATTTAGGCGATTTTGCAAAAACTGTTTTAATGCCTGGAGACCCTCTTCGTGCAAAATTAATTGCAGATAATTTTTTAACATCTGCAAAATTGATTAGTTCAGTAAGAAATATATATGCTTACACTGGTTTATATAAAGGTAAGACTATTTCAGTTATGGCTTCTGGAATGGGTAATCCTAGCATGGGTATTTATTCTTATGAATTGTTTAAAGTTTATAATGTAGAAAATATTATTAGAATTGGTACTTGTGGAGCTTACAAAGATAGTCTAGATTTGAAGGATTTAATATTAGTTGACAGTAGTTATAGTGATTCTTCTTTTGCTAAAGTTCAAAATAATTCTTTAGAAGATACTATTTCTTCAAGTTCAATCTTAAATTCAGTAATAGAAAATACAGCTAATGCTATAGGTATTAATATTACCAAAGAAAAGGTATATTGTTCTGATGTGTTTTATTCTGATATTAGTGATTTTAAAAAATTAAGAGATGAATATAATTGTGCAGCTATTGAAATGGAAACTTTTGCTTTGTTTCATAATGCTAAAGTTTTAAATAAAAATGCATCTTGTATACTTTCAGTATCAGACTCATTTGTAAAACCTGATAAATTAACAAGTGCTGAGCGTCAAAATTCATTAAATAAAATGATTACTCTTGCTTTAGAAAGTGCTATAAAAGCATAAGATATTATTCGTATGCTTTTAAATTTTATAAATTGTATTGATTTTTGCTTATTTTTCTAGTATATTATTATAAAGAACAAATCTCGCTTCGCGAGACCTTTTCTCTACATCTTAAAGTTTGCTATCTAAATTCAAGGTCTCAAAGAATCGTAAAGATTTGTTGACGCGAAAATTTACGAAGTAAATTTTCTGTGCAATGTTATTTTTTATATAATAGGAAAGTAGAACTTTCCTATTATATAAAATAGAAATAGAAAGGAATGTAAAAAATAATGGAAACAAATGTAATAATATTTGGTCACAAAAACCCAGATACAGATTCTATTTGCTCTAGTATAGTTAGACAAAGACTAGCAAATAAAATGGGGGTAAATACTGTAAAAGCTGTAAGACTAGGAAATATTAATAAAGAAACAGAATATGTATTAAATTATTTAGGAATTGAAGCTCCTGAATATATAGAAAAAGTGGAAGAAGGTCAGCCTGTTATGTTAGTTGACCACAATGAATTTTCACAAAGTGTAGATGGTATTGAAAATGCAAAAATTCTTGAAGTTATAGATCATCATAGAATTGCTAATTTTCAAACTGCTGAACCATTGTATTATATTGCAAGACCTTATGGTTGTACATCTACTATATTATTTGAAATTTTCAAACAAGAAAATGTAGAAATAGATAGAGAAACTGCTATTTTAATGATAAGCGCAATAGTTTCTGATACTCTATTATTTAAATCACCTACTTGTACACCACAAGATATTTATGTTGCTAATGAACTTGCAAAAATTGCAAATATTGATATTAACAAATATGGATTAGAACTTTTAAAAGCTGGAACTGATTTAAGTGATTTTACTCCAAGTGAATTAATTAATATAGACTGCAAAGAATTTGTTGAAGGTAATTTTAAATTTCAAGTTGCTCAAGTAAATACAGCTTGTATAGAAGATGTTTTAAAAGATAAAGAAAATATAGAAAATGCTATAAATACTGTTATTTCTAATAATAATTTGAATTTATTTGTTTTCTTAATAACAGATATTATTAATAGCAATTCTTCTTGTATTGTTCTTGGTAATAATACAAATGTATTTGAAAAAGCTTTTAATACTAATTTAGAAAATAATACTGCATTTTTAGAAGGAGTTGTTTCTAGAAAAAAACAAGTTGCTCCTGTGCTATTAAAAAATATATAACCACCAAAAAATAGAAAGTATATAAAATATACTTTCTATTTTTTGGTTACTTTTATATCATTCTTACAAACTTGTATTATACCAATTATTAATAATATCATATATCCTAAAACTAAAAACCAGCTTTTATAATACAAATAATATGAACCATATAGAACTCCTGTTGTTATTGCAGAAATTCTTACTAGTTTCATATTAGACTGCCATAAACAATATGATCTAATCATTGAACCTATTGTTACTGTTAAAGATATAAATCCATTCCATGTTATTATACAATTAATTATAATTATACTTTCAAATATTAATAATACAATGAAGTATAAAATATTGTTTATTTTTTCTTTTTGAATAAATATAAATGTTCTAATTAGGTTAACTATACTTAAAATGGCTCCTGTAAAAGCATTTATTATAAAATCATAAATTGCTTCGAATAAGCAGTTTAATGATTGCACATATAAAGATTTTTTTCTATCCTTTATACATACACTAATGCATACTGCAAAAAAAGCTAAAATACTAAATATCATTTTTCTCTCCATTTTTTTGTAAATTTATTAATTCTTGCTTTGTAAATTCATATTTTTTATTACAAAATTGACATTGAATTTCTATTTTTTCTTCTTCGTCTATTATTTTTTGTAATTCTTCTTTTCCTAAACTTATTAAACCTCTTTCAAATCTTTTTTTATTACAATCACATTCATATACTGGTATTATATTTTCTTCTATTATTTTTATATTCTCATCATCTGTTACTTTTTTTGCAATTTGCTCTAATGAATATCCTAAATCTAGCATTTTACTAACAGGTTCTATTTCTTTTAAATTACTTTCAATTCTCTGAATGTCTTCTTCCGTAGCATCAGGCATTAAACTTAATATATATCCTCCTGATATTTTAACACCTTGAGAGTTTACTAATACACCCAAAGCTACTACGGAAGGTGTTTGTTCAGACTTTGCAAAATAATTTGTGAAATCTTCTGCAATTTCTCCTGTTACCAGGGGTACTTTACCTACATAAGATTCTCCGAGTCCTAAATCCTTTATTATGTTTAAATATCCATTTTTTCCTACGGCTTGTCCAACATCAAGCTTTCCATTTTTATTTAATGGTAAGTCTACTATTGGATTTTGTACATATCCTTTTAGTTTAGGAAAGCAATTTGCTGTTACTAGCATTTCTCCTAATGGACCATTTCCTTTTACCTGTACTGTTAATTTATTATCAAGACTTTTCATGTTTGTTGCCATTATAGCTGTTGCTGTTAATGTTCTTCCAAATGCTGCTGTAGCTACAGGGCTTAAGTCATGTATTTTTCTTGCTGTTTCTACTAAGTATGTAGTATTTGCGCATACAATATTTACTTTTCCTTCGTAAGCTAGAAATTTTATAATTCTATCATTATTTTCCATTTATAATTTATCCCTTTCTACCCCAATAAATTAATGAAAAAGAATTAAATATACTAATTCTTTTTCAATTTATTTTTGTTCTTCAATATTATTTTCTTCTTCTTCTTCGTTTTTTAATTTGAATATATTTTTATATCCTATTGCTATTACTGCTAAAACTATTAATGCAAAGGATAATGCTTTCCAAATTCCACTTTCCATTAATATTATTGCAAACATTCCAAATGTTGCACTTATTCCATATAATATAAGTACCGCTTCTTTTTGTGTATATCCTTTTTTTAGTATTTGATGATGTAAATGTCCTTTATCTGGCATAACTATTGCCTTTAGCGATTTACCTTTTATTAATCTTCTAATTATAGCAAATACAGTATCAAATATTGGTAGTCCTAAAACTATTAACGGTGCTACAATTACTATTAATGTATATGTTTTTGCTATTCCGTAATATTGAAATTACAGCTAAGCTATACCCTAGAAAGTTTGAACCTGTATCCCCTATATATGTTTTTGCTGGATTAAAATTAAATGGTAAAAATCCTGTTAGAGCTCCTGCTAGTGCTGCAATTAATATTATTGCAATTAATGGCGAATCATTAAGTGAAAATATTATTATTAAAGATAAACATGATATTAGTGATATTCCTGAAGAAAGTCCATCTAATCCATCTATTAAATTTATAGCATTTGTTATACCTACAATCCAACCTAGAGTTAGAATAGTCGAGAAAGCTTCATTTAATCCTATTTTATATAAGAATGGTATACTTATATGTTCTATTCTTATTCCACTTTGCCAAATTATAATTGCAGCTAATATTTGTCCAGATAATTTGAATAGTGGTGTAATGTTTTTTACATCATCTATAAAACAAGTAATTCCTAAAACTAATGCCCCCATAAAAAAGCCTATTAATTTAATATAATATTGTTCTTCACCATTTAAGTTAATAGTTTTTTCTATACTCATTATTATTAATAAATATATTACTGATACAAAGAATCCTGCAATTACCGCTAGCCCACCTAATCTAGGCATTGCTACTTTATTTACTCTTCTTTCATCTGGTAAATCTATTGCTCCTAATTTTTTTGCTAATTTAATTGTATAAGGTGTTACAACAAATGTTGTTATAAATGCTAGTAAAAATGCTATTGCAATATCTCCCCACATATGTACCCCCGCTTAAGATATTATAAATACAAAAATTGCTACTTAGTTAATTCTTTTCATCAATATATCATAATCTAGTGCATATTACAATATTTTTTTCATATATATTAAATATATCTTATTTCTAGGTGATATTCTATGAAAAAAAATCATTTTGTATTTATTTCTTTAAAAAGAAATATTTTACCTATTATTTTTTGTTTGTTTACTGTTTGCTTAATTATTTTTTCAAGGCAAAATTTACAAGCAACTAAAAATGGATTGGCTTTATGGGCAAACTCAATAGTTCCTGCACTTTTACCATTTTTTATTGTCTGTGAGCTATTAAGTAAAACTTCGGTTATATCTTTTTTAGGAAAAATTTTAGATAAGTGTATGCGTCCTATTTTTAATGTGCCTCGGAATTGGTGCTTTTCCTTTTATTATGGGAGTTATTAGTGGATATCCTACAGGTGCTAAAATAGTTAGTAATTTTAAAGAAAATAATCTTTGTACAGAAGCTGAATGTGAAAGATTACTTGCATTTACCAATAATTCTGGTCCTCTTTTTATAATTGGTACTGTTGGTATAAGTCTATTTGGCTCTCCTAGAATAGGTTTCCTTTTATTTATTACTCATTTTATTTCTTGCATAATTGTTGGATTTCTTTTTAGATTTTGGAAGTTTAATGCTCCTACTAGTACAGTGTCCTCAAAAAATAATTTTAAAACTTCTAAAGTAAGTTTTTCTAATCTTGGAGAACTTCTTGCAACAAGTATTACTAATTCAATAAATACTTTATTTATGATTGGAGGATTTGTAGTTCTTTTTAGTGTTATTCTTTCTATTTTAGAAAACTCTAATATTTTAAAATATTTAACTACATTATTTACTCCTATTTCAAATTTATTAAATATATCTCCTAATTTTATTGAAGCAATTTTTTCTGGAATTCTTGAACTTACAAATGGTTTAAGTAAGTTAAGTACAATTGCTACAAAACAATTATCTACAAATATTGTAATTTCTGCATTCTTGTTAGGCTTTGGTGGTTTTTCTGTAGTATTGCAAGTATTAAGTATAGTTTCTAAAAGTAATATTAGTATTAAGCCATATTTGATAGGTAAATTTTTACAAGGATTAATAGCAAGCTTTTTAACTTTTATAGTTATCAACAATTTTACATTTTTTAATTTTGACATAGTCAACATTTTTTCAAATAATGTTAATAACGTTTTTTATAGTAATAGTAATTTCGGTTTGATAATTCTATCTATTACTGCAATTTTTGCACTTATTACGATAAGTTTTAAACACTTTCATAAAAAAGAAAAAGGAGGTTTTTATGGATAGAAATATTGATTTTAACACAATGGGTGGTTTTTCACCTTATGAAAATAACTATGATATGAATGGTATGGGAGGAGATATGTTTAATCCTGTATTACAGTACGAGCAAGCATATATGTATTATAGATATTTAACAATGCAGACTGAATACAAAATAAAATGTAAAGAATACGAAAAATTATGCGGTAATACTAAAGAAAGACGTGTAGAATAACAAATCTCGCTTCGCGAGACCTTTTCTCTACATCTTAAAGTTTGCTATCTAAATTCAAGGTCTCAAAGAAGCGTAAAGATTTGTTGACGCGAAAATTTACAAAGTAAATTTTCTGTGCAATGTTATTTTGATATAATAGGAAAGTAGAACTTTCCTATTATATCAAGAATAAGCATTATAAGTACATTTAAACTTATAATGCTTTTTTATACTTATAATGCTTTTTTATACTTATAATGCTTTTTTATTATTTTACTATTTCAATTATTGTTTTTTGAGGTTCTACTTTTTGTTCTACTATTTCATAATTATTTAATAATTCTATTTGAGCTTGTTTTCCCTTTTCTTCGTCATTAGCATGTATATATGCTAATATATCATTTTTTTCTACTTTATCAGATACTTTTTTTACCAATACTATTCCTACAGTTTCATCAATTTTATCTTCTTTTTTAATTCTTCCTGCTCCTAAATCTCCTGAAATTCTGCCTACTTTTTCTGCATTTAAGCTTTTTATATATCCAGCTTTATTAGCTGTTACTGGAATAATGTATTTTGCTTTTTCAAATTTAGATATATCATCAACATATGAAATATCTCCACCTTGATTTTGTACTAATTGTTTAAATTTATTAAATGCTTTTTTAGATTGTATGCTTTCAATAATCATTTCTTTATTTTTTTCTATATTGTCACTAATTCCTGCAAGTTTTAGCATATATGCCCCTAATTCTAATATTACTTCTTCTACATCTTTAGGCATATTTCCATTTAATGATTCTATAGCTTCTATTACTTCTAAGTTGTTTCCAACAGCATATCCTAATGGTTCATCCATATTTGTAATTACACATACTGTTTCTCTATTTGCAAGTCTTCCTAATTCAATCATCTTTTTAGATAGAATTACCGCCTCTTTTTCTGTTTTCATAAATGCTCCGCTTCCACATGTAACATCTAACACAATTTTATTTGCACCTGCTGCTATTTTTTTACTCATTATACTTGATGCTATAAGAGAAATGTTTGCAACACAAGATATTGTATCTCTTAATGCGTATAGTTTTTTATCTGCTGGTGCTAAGTTCATTGTTTGTCCAATTAAACTT
Source organism: uncultured Clostridia bacterium (assembly GCA_947630065.1). Lineage (GTDB taxonomy): Bacteria > Bacillota > Clostridia > TANB77 > CAG-508 > RGIG8482. The sequence goes on along the minus strand of CANRGE010000009.1, from coordinate 4,613 downwards.
ATTCCTGTTTTTTTAACATTTTCTATAAATTCATCTACATCTATTGATGCATTATAACCTGGTATTGATTCTATTTTATCTATTGTTCCTCCAGTAAAACCTAAACCTCTTCCAGACATTTTTGCTACTGGTACATCTAGTGAAGCTATAATAGGAAGTAATATTAATGAGATTTTATCTCCAACTCCCCCTGTACTATGTTTATCTACTACATTTTTTCCAAACATAGATAAGTCTAGCATTTCTCCTGAATTTGCCATAGCTATTGTAAGTGCTACTGTTTCTTCATCATCCATACCATTTATATATATTGCCATAACCAATGCTGCTGCTTGATAATCTGTAATATTTCCTTTTGTATATTCATTTACAAAAAATTCTATTTCTTCTTTTGTAAGTTTTTGATTATCTCTCTTTTTTGCAATTACATCTAAAATATTCATACAACCCCTCCTATTAAATAAAATTCTTAATAAAACTTTTCCTATGTAACATACATGGTCCATATTCTTTAATTGCTGCAATATGACTTGCTGTACCATATCCTTTGTGTTTTTCGAATCCATATTGAGGATATACTTCATCCCATTGTCTCATAATTCTATCTCTTGTAACTTTAGCAAGTATTGAAGCTGCTGCTATTGAATAACTTTTTGCATCTCCTTTAATTATTGACTCATATGGTATTCCTAATGTATCAATTTTAGTTAGAGCATCCACTAATATTAAATCTGGTTTTACTTTTAATTCTTTTAAAGATTGTGTTAATCCTTTTTTAGTTGCATTTAATATGTTTATATTGTCTATTTCATTTTGATCTATAATTCCTATTCCATAACTTACTGCTTCTTCTTTTATTTGCTCAAATAGAATTTCACGCTTCTTTTCTGAAACTTTTTTAGAGTCGTTTACTCCTTCAATTATGGAATCTTTTGGCATTATTACACTTGCTACAACAACTGGTCCTGCAAGAGGTCCTCTACCAGCTTCATCTATTCCACATATATATTGTATTTTGCTGTTTTTATCATATATTTCTTTTTCTATTTGTTTTAAATTTGTTAGTCTTAATAGTTCTTTTTCTTTCATATTTTAATTTCCTTCTATATTTAATTGTTTTGTTTCTGATAATTTATAATACGTTTTTCCATCTTGTTCAAATCCATCTACATATATTACTTCACTTGTCTTGTAATTTACTATATATTTTGCTTCTTCATTTATTTTAGATAATCCCATACTATTTAAATCTTCTTTTGATAAAACATAACATTCTTCTGGATTTTCAATTATTCCATCTGTAACTAGTTGTGAAACTTTTTTATTGCCACTATATTCACTTACTTTTGTTCCTATTAATTGTGTATTTTCTGCATCAAAATTTGTTTCTTCTGCTATAGTTTTTGCTTTTGCTTCTATTAATAACATATTTACATTTATGTTTTGTAATTTTGTAGATTTTAAAACTCCAACTCCTGCTGTTATAGATACTCCTGCTAAAATAATCATTATTATAATCATTATTACTAATGCTACTATCGTTATTCCTTTTTCATTTAACTTCATCTAATTTTCCCTTTCTTTACCTTCATTTTATATATAACATTATATATTTAATTTTAATTATTTTCAACAATACTTTATAATAAAAAATTAAATAATAACATTTTTTTCACAGATTTTTCACAATTGTATTGTATTATTAAGTAGATTTGAGTTATATTAATTATAGTAATTAATGTAAATGGAAAGGATGATTTTAAAAATGAATGAAAATGAAAGTGAATCTAATACTACATATAAAGTAGTAAACTATTCTAATAATTCTGGAAAGGGTAATAAGAATAAAAGTAGTTTTTCTAAAAGTGTTCTTGTACCATTCTTTTCTGGAGTAGTTGGAGCTACTCTAGTAATTGGAACAGTTTTTGGTGTTCCCGAAATAAAAAATAAAATAATGAATACTACTACTGTACTTACTTCTTCTAATAATTCTAATGCTTCTTCAAATACAGTTAGTAGTTTAAGTCAAATATCTCTAACAAATTATTCTGATACAGCAATATCAGTAGCTAATAAAGTTAGACCTTCAATTGTTGGAATAACTGTAGAATATTCTGTTAATTCTATATTTTACAGTGGTTCAACTTCTGCTACAGCCTCTGGTTCTGGAATTATAATTAGTGAAGATGGATACATTTTAACAAATAATCATATAATTAATTCATCATCTTCAAGTTCTAACTCTTTATATTATTCTGTTTCAGAAGCAAGTAAAGTAACTGTATACTTATATAATGATGAAACACCTTATGAAGCAAAAATTGTTGGTACAGATGAACAAACAGATTTAGCTGTTATAAAAATCGAAAAAACTGGTTTGACTGCTGCTGAACTTGGTGATTCTGATTCAGTTCAAGTTGGTGAATTTTCTATGGCAATTGGTAACCCTTTAGGCATGGAAAGTACAGTTACTTGTGGTATAGTTAGTGCTGTAAATAGAGAAGTTACAGATTCTGATGGTAAAAAATATGTTTTAATTCAAACAGATGCTGCTATAAACTCTGGTAATAGTGGTGGTGCATTAGTTAATTCAGAAGGAAAAGTTATTGGTATTAATACTTTAAAACTATCTGGTACAGGTATAGAAGGAATGGGCTTTGCTATTCCTATAAATTCTACAATAGATATTTATGAACAATTAATTCAATATAACAAAGTAAAAAGACCATATATTGGAATTACCGGTATCGATTTAGATGAAGCTACTGCTAAACGTAATAATTTAGTTATTGGTGTTTATGTAAAAGATATTGAAACATTCTCTGCTGCTGAAAAAGCTGGCGTAAAAATTGGTGATGTTATAATAGAAGCTGATGGACAAAAAATTACTACAATGGATGAATTAAATACAATAAAAAATAATCATAAAATTGGTGATGAAATGACATTAAAAGTAAATAGAAACGGAAAAGAAGAAACTATAAAAATTATTCTTGGAGAACAATAAATAATGGTTATACATTAAGAAATAGCTTAGATTACAAAGTAAACCTTCCTTGTTATAAAAAAATTTAACAAGGAAGATTTTTTATATAATAGGAAAGTTCTACTTTCCTATTATATAAAAAACTAACATTGCACAGAAAATTTACTTTGTAAATTTTCGCGTCAACAAATCTTTACGCTTCTTTGAGACCTTGAATTTAGATAGCAAACTTTAATATGTAGTGAAAAGTCTCTCGAAGCGAGATTTGTTCTAAATTAACTAATAATGCACATTAATTTCACACAATGTTCAAAATTCATTGTTATATTATAAATATAAAAGGAGAAAGTTATTATTTTAAATTGTTGTTTAAAATTTCTCCTTAAAATATAAGTAAAATTTAAAAATTTTCTTATATTAACACATCCCCTTTTATTTTCAAAAAAAGATGATTTAAAAATCATCTTTTTTTATATAATAGGAAAGTTCTACTTTCCTATTATATAAAAAACTAACATTGCACAGAAAATTTACTTTGTAAATTTTCGCGTCAACAAATCTTTACGCTTCTTTGAGACCTTGAATTTAGATAGCAAACTTTAATATGTAGTGAAAAGTCTCTCGAAGCGAGATTTGTTAAAATACAATTACATCAGTTTCAGATGTAAAGTTTGTGTTACCATATGGATATATTATATATAATCTTCCATTTTGTCCTACAAAATATGTTTCAGTATTTTCTATTGTGTACATTGAAGAGTTTAAAGTACGTATATATACATTATATCCTAGCTTTTTCATTTCTTCTGCTTGTTTATTTGCTTGTTGTATTTTTTCTTTTACTCCTGATGTTATTTTATCTTCTTGTATTCCCTTTGCTTCTAATATTTGTCTTAAATTCATTACATCATTTGTACTTAAATTATAATTATATGTTTGTATTATTACTCTTTGTGGATTGTTTCCTTCTTTTAAAGTAGATTTAATTACTATTGATAATATATTAGTATTTATATAACTCATGTATTCAACATTATATATTGTGTTATTAGTTGCATTTTGTAATATATCTCTTGCTTTTTCTACAAATATTGAATCAATCTCACTGTTTATTTTCTCAACTGCTGTATTTGATATATTTATGTATGGTATATTTATATTTATACTATATTTGTTATCTACTGTTTCTTCTTTTTTGTAAAGTGTATATATTAAATCTTCATTAACATTTTTCTTAGTTAATCCTGTAGTATTAATTTTATAATTTTGGTAATCTAACGAATTAGTAAATATACTATCAAAATTTTTAGCCATTTTTTCTAATTCTTCATTATTTGTATTATCAATTTCTGGTTCTTCCCCAACTGTATTAGTTTTTGGTATATCTCTAAAAAATGTCCAATAGACTCCAAAATTTAAAGCTCCTATACATATTATAATTATAATAATAAAAATTATATTTCTTAAACTAAATTTAAATTTCATATTATCACCCTCTTATAGTTAAATTATACCATTTTTTTAGTTAAAATGTAAATATTTTATTAGATATGTTGTAGTGTCAATGATGTGAAACAAAAATATATAAAAATCATATAATTAAATTGCATAACCTATCATTCCCAAT
>CANRGE010000008.1 GCA_947630065.1 uncultured Clostridia bacterium | reverse complement strand
AATTTAGAAAAAACATGGGATTGCCCATGTCATGGATCTAGGTATGATTACATGGGAAATATCATAACTGAGCCAACAGTAAAAAGACTGGAAGAAATAAAATTAGAAGATAATTAAAAAAAAGTATGTAGAAATTTTTTATTTTATGTACAATATGATTAAGTCTATAAAATTTGTCAATGGGGACGGAGATTTTTTGTCAATGGGGACGGAGATTTTTGACACAATAAATAAAAAAGTGTGTCAAAAATCTCCGTCCCCATTGACAAAAAATCTCCGTCCCCATTGACACAAAAAGAAAAATAAAAAACCCTCAAGTTCGCTTGAGAGTCTGGTGCAACTGGAGGGATTCGAACCCCCGACCTTCCGGTTCGTAGCCGAACGCTCTATCCAGCTAAGCTACAGTTGCAAAACTAAATAATATTATAACCATTTTTTGTATATTTTTCAAGAGAAAAAATGAAAAATTTATAAAAATTTAAAAAAAGTCTTGAAAATTTTATAAGGTTATGTTATAGTATATTAGTACTTTAAAAGTGCAAACAAAACTCGAGGCGTAGCGCAGTTGGTAGCGCGCGTGGTTTGGGACCATGAGGTCGCAGGTTCGATCCCTGTCGCCTCGACCATACGACAGCAGTTTTCAGAAAACTCTAGAAAATTGCAAAACTCTGAAAGGGTATTAATCAATAGGATTTGGTTAATATCCTTTTTTCGTGGAGTTTTGAAAAATCTTATAAAATTCTATGAAAAGTTTTAAAATAGTTCTAAAATTGGAGTTTTAAAAAATTTTTAGAACTTAAAAAATGTTTTAAAAAGTTTTAAAATGTTTTTTAGGACTATATGAAAATGAAATTATGCTCTTTCATCTTGGAAAGGATGTAAGATGAAAGATATTGAATATTATAAAAACAATGAAATATTAGAGAATAAATATTATCAAATACCACAAGAGTTGTTTGTAAGTAATATGTATAAAGATAAATTGAATTCAGATAGCAAAATATTGTATGCATTTTTATTGGATAGATTATCTTTATCTATAAAAAATCATTGGGTAGATGATAATAAGAGAATATATTTAATTTTTACAAGAGAAGAAGTTCGAGATAAGTTGAATTTATCAGATAAAACAGTTACAAAGGCATTTAGACAGCTAGCAGAAGTAAAGTTAGTTGAAGAAAAAAGGCAAGGGCTAGGTAAGCCAAATTTAATTTATGTTGGTAAAATTCAACACGAGGATTTGGAAGAAAATGAAATTAGTAAGCCTATTTCTGAGGAAATAAAAGAAGCATTATCTCATACAGAGAAAAATGAAAAAGAGTTTAAAGATATAGAAGAAAATCAAGAAACGGAAGAATTACGACTACAAAGTCGTAAAATTTACGATTCAGGAAACGAAGAAATTACGAGTCAAGAATCGGAGAATTTACGAGGAATCAATACTAATATAATCAAAACTAATAAAATCAAGACTGAGTCTATCAATCCTAATAGTGAAGAAGATGAATTGGAACGTTTAAAAGCAAAATGCAGTTTGGCTGATTTTACAGGGCAAGAAAAAATTATATTAGAAGATGTAATTGATGCTTTATTTTATAAAGAAAGTATAAGGGTAGGAAATGTAACAGTTACCCGTAATAAAATACGAGAAAGACTGCAGCTAATCGCAAAAGAGAATTTAGTAAGATTAATTGAAATATACAACGGCACAAGTTATGTGCAAAACAAGAAAAATTACTTGATGATTTGCTTATATAATAATTTAGGAGAAACACATGTTGCTAAAGAGGAAAAAAGCTCTTGTTCAAGAGAAAATGAATTAAAAAGAAATTATCCAAGCGATTATTGGGATAAATTTTATGCAAATTTCTCGTATGAACAAGCAGTAGCAAATTGATAAATTTGCTACTGAAATGAAATTGCTATGCAGAGCTAATGGGCAATTTCATTTACTAAAATAACGTGCTAGTTATTTTAGTAAGCATAAAAATGCTAGGCGTTTTTATGCGAGGGTGCAGGAACTCCTGCCACACAGACAAACTTGTTTGTCTAGTGTGTTAGACAAGTAGAACTTATCCTGTTGAATGGAGCAGCTAATTAATATGAGTTATGCAATTATAAGAAACGAGAAATTAACAAGAGCAGAAGCTCAAGGCAGATGTGTGCACAATGACAGACGAGCAAAAAATCATACTAACAAAGATATAGATGTAAGCAAATCATATATGAATTATTATATAAAGAAAAATGAATTAAACTATGTAAAAGAATTTGACAAGCTAAAAGAAAAATACGACCTAAAGGGGCAGATTAGAAGTAACAGCATTATTGTTTGTGAAATGGTAATTACATCTGATAGTAACTTCTTTAATAAAATTGGCGAAAAGGAAACTAGAAGATACTTCGAGGAAAGCTATAAATTTGTGTGTAATTACAATAATCTAGGAGAAAGAAATATATTATCAGCAGTAGTACATTTAGATGAAGGAAGCCCACACATGCATTTAGTGTATGTGCCAGTAATTCATTCAAAAGATAAAGATGGCAATAATATAGATAAAATTTGTTGCAGAGAATTTTGGAAAGGTAGAGACAGTTACAGAAATCTACAAAATGCTTATTGGAGCTATGTTAAGTCAAAGGGCTTTGATTTGGAAAGAGGTTTACCTGCGGAAGAAACTAAAAGGGAACATCTTGATATTAAGGAATATAAAGCTATTACAAATTTTGAAAACACAAAGAAAGTATTGAATAGCATAAAATTAGATTTGCCAGAAATTCCAAATATTAAAAATTTCAAAAAGATTATGCTAAACAGAGATGAAAAAATAGTAGAAAATATTATAAAGCCAAAAGATGAGTTAATAGAGGAGCTGTATAGAAATAATTTAGAATTACATAAAGAACTTTCAAAACAAGCTAAAGTAGTTGATATAGCAGAAAAATATCAAAAAGAGAAAAATGAAATATTACGAGAAAATCAAGAACTTAAAACCAAATGTAGGGATTTGGAAGAAGAATTTGAAATCAGAACATTAAAATTAAAAGATGAGTATGATAATGAAATGGGACAGACTAAGAAAAAATTTAATAAAATAATAGATGATTTAGATAATGAAAATGCAAAATTATATAAAATAATAGATAGATTTAAAGTAACAGTATCAAAGTTTATTACTTGGATATGTAATAAATTTTCTGTATCATCTGAAGAACAGCTTATGAGAGATTTTCAAAAGGAAACTAATATGAATTTTAGAGTTGAGGAACAAATTAAATATGAAATTATGAAAGATGAGGAAGAAGAATTAGATATGTGGTAGGGAAGGAAAATGTTAATATGAAAGAATTTAGAAAGTACTAATATAAAGAAAAATAATAAAACGGATAAAATTTATCCGTTTTATTATTTTTTTTATTATTCTTTCCAATGAACTACGCAGCCTTCAATATTCATATCCTTTAAATTAAAATCAGATAAAAAGTTTGAACCGTCAAGGTCTTCTTTGGTAGATTCAATGTATATATTTTTTAAGTTTTTACAGCTTTGAAAAATAAGTTTTTCTATTCTTTTTACACTAGATGGAATTGTAATTTCTGTGAAAGAAGAACAATTAGAGAATGCATTCATTTCAATAAGAGTTACTGATGTTGGGATAGTTATATTATTTAAATTAGTACAACCAAAAAATGCAGAATTACCTATTCTTGTGATTTTGTTTGGCAAATTTATGTTTTTAAGAGATTTACAACCTTGAAACATACTTCTAGAAATTGAATCCAGATTACTTGATAGTTTTATATTTTCTAAATTTTCACAATAGAAGAATGCAAAACTACCAATTGAAGTAACAGAATTAGGTATAGTTACATTTGTTAAACTTGTACATTTGTTAAATGCATAAGAGCCTATTTTAGTTACTCCATCAGAGATTGTAATATTTTTTAAAGATGTACATTCATAAAATGCTTCATCACCTATTTCTTTCACACTATTAGGTATGATAACGTTATCAAGCTTTGTACAACGGCTAAAAGAATCGATAGCTAGTATTGATATAGTATTAGGAATAACAACTTCTTCTAAATTCTCGCAATTAGAAAAGCTTTTGCTTCCGATAGCTGTTACAGTATATGTATTACCTTCTTTAGCTACTTTTTCTGGAATTTTAACTTTTGCAACTGTTTTGTCAGATATACCAGTCAATGTAGCTGTTTTCTTTTCTTCATTAAACTTAAAAAGTAATAAATCTTCGCTTGCATATTTGTTATTTTCACTTGAAGAGTTATTATTACTATTTGTATCTGCTTTTTCACCTTTTCCGCAACCTGTTAGTATAAATACAGTTGCTATAAGCATTATGCTTATAAAAAACATACTTAAAAATTTTCTTTTCATAAAGAATCCTCCTTTTACTTTTGTTCAGATATTTAATATATTACAATTCTAACATAATGAAAAAATTTATGCAATTTTTTAACTGAAAAAATAGTAATTTCTTAATAGTTATGATAAGATAAAAATATAAAACCCATCACAAGTAAGAATAAAGAGAAAAAATTAATAAATAATATAAAGATATACAAAGGAGGAAAAGATGGTATATAAATATGATGAAATTATTGCTGTTCTTCAAACTGACGGAAGACTATTGCAAGAAAAGAAAGAAGAACTTAAAACGCAAAGATATAATCAGAGATTTAGTGGAATATATAGAGATAGTACATTTCCAGACAAATCAAATGAAGCTGAACAAAGAAGAATTTTAGAAAATATGACACCTGAACAATTTGAGAGAAAAAGGTTAGAACAGGCTATGCAGTTATATAGTGCTTACAAATCAAATAGAACAATAGGAAGTATTGTACCTGGAAATAATTTTGCTGTAAGAGATAGGACAATTAAAACAAGTATAGACTCTGTTAGACGTGTAACCGGTAAACATCCAGAACGAGGTATATATAATACAGATATATTATATTTAGATGAAAAAACAATTTTTGGTATAGAGGCAATTGCATGGGCACAAAATCAGATTGCAGATAAGCGTGTTGAAATTTCTGGAATCACACCAATTCAACTACTTGATGTGGTAGATGATTTAGTAGCTACTAGAGAAATTATAGACAGAGATTTGACTCCAAAAGGAAAACTTACACCTAGTATGAGAGTGTTAGCAACAGAAACAAATTTAATAAAACGTTCTGTGGGGTTCAAAAGAGGAAAAAATGTGTATAAAATTGAAGATTATTCAGTAAATGTTGAACAAATGCTTTCTAATAAGTCTAATATATTTAAAAAGATGTATAGATTTTTTAGAGAAAAGTGGAAAGAATTCAATAGAGATCCAAATCAACCTGTAACTCCAAATAGATTTGGGGATAAAGAAATATATTTAGACGATGGGGAAAGGGGTTGATATTATGGAAGCAGTTTCAGCTATTTCAGCAAAAGAGGCTTTAGAGATTATTTATAATTCAGATATAGATATATATACCAAAATCCCTGATAAATTAATCTGTTTATTAAGAGAAGTAGCTAGTCAATGTGAGGAGAATGTTGTTCTTAAAGATAACACAGAAATAATTAATCAATCAATTTCTGATGAGGCTAAAGCAATATTGGCAATTATTTATAAAGATTGTATTGCAAATAAAGAAGAAAGAGATAGATTGAATAAGGTTTATATTGATAACCAAGAAGAAATGTATAGTGTTGATAACATTTTTAAGAATAATAAAAATGAAAATTTGAGTGATAAACAAGGAGAAACAGCATTAATAAAAGTTGATGATGAAAAATGGTATAAAAAAATTATAAAATTTCTAAAAAAAATATGTACAATTTCAAAAAAAGGTGTACAATAATATAAATTAGAATACTATCTAATGTAGATAATATTTCTACTTGGTCTCACAAAGACCAAACCTGAGTTGACGGTAATCGTCGCAAAAGCCACTCATACGAGTGGCTTTTAAAATTATTTAATGTTCCAATATCCTTTTCTATCAGAACCTTCTCTATAAATTATTCCTTTATCCTTTAAGTTTTTCATATTCTTTATAATACTTCTTTTTGATATGCCTATTAATTCGCTTAATTTAGTTTGTGTTATATATGGATTTTTTACTAATTCATCCAATATTTTTTGTTCACTTTCAGTGAACTTATCAGTGAACTTATCAGTGAACTTATCAGTGAATTCCTGACTTATGCTTTGTTCACCATTTTTAATTCTTTCCTTTCTAAAAATAACTTTAAAATCTCCTCTTAAAGATACGAATTCAGGTTCAAGTAATCCCATTTTTTTCATTTCTTCTCTCATAGTAGCGATACCAGTATGTCTATTTTCTATAATGTTACCCTTTTCTTCAAGTAATCTTACAATATTTTTATTACGAGATTCTAACATCATGTCAGTACCTAAATTTTCAAGTCTATTATTTCCGTATAAATCTCCAGGATTTATTATCTCTATTCTATCATTATATATTTGTACATAAATATATGCACTTTCTCTGCTGATACTATAATCTCTGTGTATTAAAGCATTTGCCACAGCTTCCCTAAGAGCTTTCATTGGATATTCTGGAATGTTTTCTCTTTTTCCGTTATTGTCAATTATAACTTTAGTTCCAATGTTTCTTCTTATGAAAGCTAAGGTTTGATCCAACATTTCATCAAGTGTTCCTTCTACTCTTTTGTTGTCATCAAATCTTTGTCCCATTTCACCAACATCGCCTAATTTCGTTCCAGGAACAACAATGCAAGCAACAAACAATTGTGGTAAGAATGCTTGTGGATATTCACCAAACATCATAATTCCGGATAATGTTGGATAAATTGTGTCTGTGCTATTTTCTATGACACCACTAAGTTTTAATATTTTTTCATCAGAAAATTTTGAGAAATTAGGCTTATTCTTCTTTACTTTTTCTAAATAAGCATTTATCTTTTCTTTATCTAAATCATCAATAGTTGCGCGTTTAATTGGTCTTAAATCCTCTTGAATTCCATCTTTATAACTTTGCAAACAATATATTTCATATTCTGTCATAGGTTCATCTGAATCTCCTATTCTAATATAAGAGCCTTTATGCATACCAATATTTTTATTATAACAGGGTTTTTGATTTTGTGGAATTTCATTTATTTTTACTGCTAATAATTTTTTTCCGTTATAAGTAATAGGTAAAAATTCTGGTCTTATTTTAGGCTCCATTACATTTGTACATAATGCTGTGATTTGCTTTTGTAAATCATTAACATCATATACATCTTGCTCTATAAAATTATTATTCTCATTTATTCCAAATATTATAATTCCACCATATTTATTTGCAAATCCTGAAATTGTATCATAACATTTTTTAGGAAAATCAATTTCAGCTGTTTTAGCTTCAAGCTTATCTGTTTCTGTTTGATACCTTTGCATGTATTGTATTACATTGATAATTTCTTGTTCTGTCATATGTACACCTCCAATTATTTATCAAAGTTATTCTTTTTTATATTTTCTATTTCTTGTTCAAATTCTTTTAATGCTAATAATCTAAAAGCAATTAACATTAAAAAGTATGTTTTATCATATAAAATTATTAAATCAGTATCTTTAATAGTTTTTATAAAATCATTTGCGTTTTTACCTTTAACATTATTGTGTCTAATATTAAAATTATTAATTGCAAAGCTTATATTATTTGCTAGAGTTGAATTAAATGATGTAATTTCTTTTTTATGTCCTTCAAAATAGTCAGACAGATTTTTTAGAATATTCTGCTTTGCCTTGACATTATTGACTATTGAGTAATCATTATATTGAAGTATAGTAGATGATAAGTCGGAATCTTCTATTATTTTAGCAGCTTCTTCTGCATCAACATTTTTCTTGACAATAAAACATTGATAATTATCTTTTTTTATTACTTCATAATTTAGGCTGTTCAGTAATTCGTTCACTAAATCAATCATTAGCTTATCATTTATATGCAGTCGTTTAGGAACAGGTATGAGTTTACTTGAACCAAAAAGTCTATTATGTTCTTCAACGGCATCTGCTTCATCGTTGATTTTATATTCTTGAAATAATATAAATTCTCTAGCATTAATAATAAAATCACACAGCTTAAGCAGGGCTTCTTCAATACTTGTAGTAGGAAACCTTTCAAGCTGTAAATTGGTTACTAATTCGTTCGTAGAGCATATGGTTCCTTTATAATCCCAATGAGCAATAAATTTGTCAAAAATTGTTTCTAAAGTATAGTGCCTAGTATTATAAGAATAATAGGTTTTTTCAAAAGCCATAGTCCAGAGCTTTTGATATTCATAGTTGTAATCTATTGATTTGTTTAATATATCGTACATTGATTTATACATTTAACTGCCTCCTATTTATTATTTATCATCCATTTGTATAACTCATCTTCAGTAATCTGTTCATGCTTATATGCTCTAATCAAAGCTTGTGCTGCTTTCTTCCAGTTTTCAAAATCTTTCTCCAACTGTTTATCGCCGTTGCTTCTTGCAACACTCATAAACTTCTTTTGATAAGATTTTCTATATTCCAACAAGGCAATAGAGTTTTCTAAGTTCTTTTTATATGTTTGTTTTGCACCTTTTTCTCTACAACTCTTTCCATCTTCATTTGGCAGATCACAATACAGCTCGTCCTGTCTTACAGATGGAATGAAGTACCTACCACAATACTGACATTTTTTTATTGGCAAATGATAATTCTTTACCAGTTGCTCCAGCACCACAAAAGCAATACTTTTTAACTTTTCACTAGTATATACATTATTCATCTTAATTAAAGAACTATTACTATCCAATTTTTTAGTCAAATCCTCTAATGAATAACCATAAAACTTATCATTCTTATTAGAGTACGTATCTAATATAACTTCAATATCATTTGAATATGTGTACAAATCATTTTGATGTGTTATCAAAAAAGCAGTAAATTTTGAAATAATTTCAGAATCCTTTAATTCATCATTTCCATTCAAGTTATACACAAAATCTACACACTCTCTAAAATTACTTTGAATTTCATATAGTTCTGCTTCAGAATCTTCATAAATTCTTTTCATAATTTCAACTAGCTTTTCTTCTGTTTTATATGTAGAAACTAATTCTTTATAAGGAACATATTCCTTTAGTAATTCAAATCCATATAAATAGAAAAATGTATTATAAGCATCATAAAAATTACTGAAATCAGCATTTAACAAGCTAATTAGAAACATCCCATATTGCTCAACATAAGGAAAAAATATTGAAGTAGGGTGCTTAGGTGCAGCTTCTTTTTTACTTGGTTTTGCTTTATAAAAATCATTTTCTTGAATAATTTTTCTAGTATGTTTATCCAAATCATCTTCGTGTTTGGTTTTATACATATACATTGGTGTAGAGTAATATTCTACTTTTTCATCTGGATTAAACCATATATAAAATCCTTCACTAAAATTCCCTTGAGGTAATTTTTTCATTTTCATAACCCCCTAAAAAATAAATGTGAAATATTTCAAAAATATATTAAAAATCTGTTGACAAAGTTTCTATAACACGGTATAATAAATTTACAATTTTAAAAAGTTTTGACAAATCTTTCACAACATAGTTATACAATATTTAAGAAAGATTGTCAAGGAAAGGAGGCAAAATTATGCAGAATACACAAGAACTAGAGATAAAGCTTTACTCAACAGATGATGTATGCAAACTATTGCATATTGGTAAAGAAAAATGCTTGAAGTTATTTCATTCAGAGGAATTTCCAAGTATTAAAATAGGCAGAAAATTTTGGGTAAAAGCTGACTGCCTAAACGAGTATTTAAGCCATAAACGAATAATGGCTGAATAAAAATAAGAAGAATTAAATCTGCCAATTTAAATCTTCCAAATAAAACAAACAGGAAATACCCTGTTCAAAATGTTTTGTAAAATTATTATACTATGAATAATTAAATAGAGCAAGGTATTTCCTTAAATTTTTAAAGAAAGTGAGGAAATATTATGAATGCAAAAGGCTATACAGTAGGCTCATATGTAATTAAATCAGAGAAGAAAAAATCAGATTTGCCAATGTGTCCTATATGTAAAAAATGTAAAGACAGATCTATTTGCCAAAACAGAAAAGATAAAAAAGAAATGAGTAAATGCAGTAAGTGTAAGAATTGTAAGGATGCAGAAAATTGCGACAAATTTTACATTAACGAACAACACAAAGCTACTCTAACAATTGGAAAAGATATTGAAACAGGAGAGCCAATTAGAAAAACATTTACAGCAGGAACACAAGAAGAAGCATTAGATAAAATGTATAAATACAAGTTAGATATGAAAAAATCTGGTAATCTAATTGAAATGAAAAGAACAGAAAAGACAATTTCAACTATTGCAAAGGAAATTGAAGATTCTAAATATAGAATGGGAAAGACTAAGGCGAATGCTTATAACACAAATATATCAACAATAGAAAGGTTTAAGAAATATAAATTTGCAAATATTCCAATTGAAAAAGTTACCCGAAGTCAAATTGAAGAATTTTTACAAGATGAAAGAGTGAAGTCAAATTCTACAATTAAGAAAGATTATAGAATGTTGAAATATATTTTTGAATATGCGTGTCATAGAATGTATATTGTAAAAAATTATTTTCAAGGAATAGATGCAATAGAAAGACCTAAAAGTTTAAAAGAAGATAAAGATGTAGTTGCATTAACCATTACAGAGCAAAGAAAACTTGAGAGCTATTTAAATGAACATGAATCGATTTATAAAAATATTATATTATTGTGCTTATATACAGGCATGAGAATTGGAGAGGTTTTAGCTCTGAACTACAATGAAGATATTGATTTGGAAAATAAAATGATTAAAATAACAAAAACACTAACAAAAGATAGAGATAAGAATATCATTATTGGTCCAACTAAAACCAAAAGTGGTAAGAGAAATATTGAAATAAATGAATTAACAGAAGACATTATAAAAGATGCTTTAGAAAAGAAAATAGAGAATAAAAATAAGGTTTTATTCTGCCAAGCAAATAAAAAGCTGTATGTAAATAATACTATAAATTCAGCTTTTAAAAGAATTTGCAAGCACGCAGGAATTACAATTCCTGTAAATACACATATGCTTCGCCATACATTTGCAACAAGGTGCATTGAGGCAGGTGTAGATTTGCCAGTATTACAGAAGTTGATGGGACATGCTAATATTGAAACAACTATAAATACTTATGGCGATATTTATAATTATTATAAACAAAAAGAAACTCAAAAAGTTATAGATTATTTAAAGAGAGAAAGAGCATAAGATACATTGAAAATATTATAGATTAATACTAAAGTAGGAGTTTTAAAAAAATGTTTTAAAATTAGAAATGAATTTTGAAACATTGATGAATAGGGAGTTAGAGGTGTGTTATCGTAAAGACCGCCTCGACCATTTTAAAGGATTTTTCAAGAAATTTTAGAAAGTTTCAGAAAAGTCTAAAATGAGAAAAGGCACATGTCTGTAGGAATATAGCATGTGTCTTTAATTTTATTTATAGTATTAATAGATAATATTAAGAATATGTACCATTTTTTCTTTAGACACATCAATTCCTTTTATAGAAACATCCATATCTCTAGTATTTTTGCATTAAATTCCAAGCATTGCTGAAAGCAATAATCCACCTTTTAGTATAAAGTTTTCATTATAAATTGATACAGATATTCTTTCTAAAATTCTCTCGAACATAAAACGTTGGTATATTTCAAGATGTTGTAGATTACATTGTTTTTCGATTAGCTTTGCTTTTTCATTTAATTCTTTGTATGTTATCACTAAATCAAAATCTCCATTATATTTTTTATTTTTTCATATAAAAAAATTTATTCTAAAAAAACCTAAAAAATTTTTAATTTCAAAATCTAACATAAATTGCCTCTATAATATCTTCAAATGTTGCTGTATCTGGAAGTGTATTAGTTGTCTCCATTATAAACTCTTTAATCATACAAATTATCTTCTCTTTTGTGGATTTTTTTGATTATAATTATTATGCCACATCTTTGAGAAGATAATAAATAATTTTTTTAATTTATAGGTTTGAAATGATTGCTGTTTCTATGTTTATTGACTTTTTTTCCACTGCGTAGTAAGATTGACTATGAAATGGAGGAAAAATTTGTGAATATATATATAAAAGAAGCTATAAAAGAAGATATAAGAGAGATTAATAAATTACTAACGGATTTAATTCAAGATGAAAGACAGTATGACGAAAATATAAATAAAAATTATATAGTAAAAAATTATTATGAGCAATTTTTAGGTAAAGAAGATTCATGTTTAATAGTTGCAAAAGATGAAAATAATACTGTTTTAGGATACGGTTTTGGCTTTATAACGGATTATGGTAATGTTTATGATAGTAAAATTGCACAGCTGGACGCCGTATATATTAAGCCTGAGTATAGAAAAAATGGAATTGCAAGACAGATAATTCAGTACTTTACGGAATGGTCAAAAAAAAATAAGGTCTTATATATAGAATTAAAGGTATGTAATGATAATAGAAAAGCTATAGAATTGTATGAAAAAGAAGGTTTTACAACCGATAAAAAAATTTTAAAGAAAAAATTATAAAAAGTGTTGATAAATATTAGATTTCCAGTAGGAAAATAAGTTATTCCCTAGTAAAAATCAATAATAAGGCGTTAAATATAAAAGTAATTTACAAAAATGATAATTAAATGTAATATACGCTGAAATATTTTAATTCCGTAATATAAAAGGTTGATTGTGCTGTTTTGGCATGATTGACTTTTTTTTAGTTATTATTAAAATAAAAGTAAATAAAAGGGTATTAGAGATTTGAAATGAATTAAACTAAATGGAATAATAAAGCAAACTGAAAACGTGCAAAGGAGGCTGAACCAAGTGAATGAAAATGAGAACAAATTGAATATTGGCAAAACCGTTGGCGCCGGAGAGAGTGATAGTTTAATAAATGAAGAAAATAAGAAAAGTGATTTTAGAGATGAAAGCACTTTTAATAATGATGTTGATAATTATGCAAGTATAGGTAATGATGAACACATCTATGACAATGATAGAATAGATGAAAAATCAAATAACAACAACACTAACACAAATGTTTCAAATAAAGGTAAGCATTTAAAAATCGATTCTTATAGAACAAATTTGAAAAATGTGGGATTTTTCAAATGGATTTTAGTGGGAGTTGCAATGATACTAGTTATAATTGCTATTTATTTTGGTGAGTCAAAATTTGTACAAAGGGAAATTAAAACTGTGAAGCTAGAATTCTATAAAGCATATTATGAAAATGTAACAACACATTATAAATATCTAACTTTGCAAGAAGCAATAAATAATTCACAAGATGAAGATACTATAAAAGTATTGGGTGATGTTACAGAAAAAAAGGAAACTAATAATAGCAAAAAGTTAACATTGGATTTGAATGGTAAAACGATAACATTTAGTGGAGAAGAGACAGCTAATAAAGTATTTATAAACAATCAGACCGGCGGAGAATTCACAATAAAAGATGCAAGTGAAGTTGAAGGTGAAGTTGGTAAAATTATCTCAAAAACAGATGTTATAAATAATAGCGGAACATTAGAAATTATTACAGGGGAAATAACTTCTCAGGAAGGCATAGGTGTAAAAATACAAAATGGAAGTACCACAACAATAACAGGAGGAACAATAGAGGGATATACATATGGAATATTTGGAGAGTCTAGTGATGCAAATAATCAAAAACTTACAATAGGTGATAATTTATATGCAGTTAGTACAACTGAACCTAAAATAAAAGGAGAAACAATTGCAGGGATATCAGCAAGTCCAGACACATATAATTTCTATGATGGTCAAATAATTGGTCCAACAAGTAATTCAATAATTGTTAAGGATGAAAATAAAATAACGACTACAATTGGATATGGAATAAAGAAAACAGAGAACGAAGGGGAAGAAATAGCAACATTAACGCCTAAGAATAATTATCTTGAATATAATCCACAGACTAAACAAATTGTTAATGCATATGACATTTTAAAAAATGCACTTGATGAGGTTAAAGATAATAACACTATAGAAACATTGAAAGATACAAATGAAAGTCAAGCTTCAACTCTATCAAGTGAAAAACATATAACATTTGATTTGAATGGACACACTATAAAAGTACAATCTGCTTCAACTATAACAAATAATGGAACAATGACAATTAAGGGAAGTGGAACTTTGACAACATCAGCAGGTATTGATTTAATAAAGAATTCAGGAACGTTGAATTTAGAACATAGCGGAACGATAAGTAATACAAGTGTATCAACATCTGAAACAAACACAATTTTCTGTACAGAAAATACAGCACAAGTAAATATGAATGGTACTGGAATAATAAGTTCTTCAACATTAGGAGCAAATAAAGATGGTCTAGGTTCTGCTATAAGAAATGGAATAATTAAAATGACATCAGGGGAAGTAAAAACCACAGGTGGATATGGAATTAATTCTACCAGTGATATAACGATAACAGGAGGAAAGGTTACATCATCATATGGTAGGGCAATACATTCAGAAGGTGATAATCTAACAATTTCATGCGAAAATAATGATGATATAATAATAGAAAAATCAAGTAATAACTCTGGTTCCGCATGCGAATATTATGGACGCGGAACTGCAACACTAACTGGAGCAACATTTAATGTAGCAAGTGATAGTAAATCACATGCAATATTCAATAAATATGATGAGGGAAAAATAATTGTTGATAATATAGTAATTAATCAAAAAGGTTCACAGACTGGTATTAGAAATGATGCTGGAGGAACTGTCATAATTAAAAGTGCAACTATAACAACAGAAGGCGGAGATGCAATATATAATAATTCTACTGGCACAATAAACATAGAATCTGGAAAAATCACATCAAAGAGTGGTATTGGTTTGCATATGAAAAATGGAACGGTAACGCTAGGCGAAGATGATTTAAATGTAAGTATTGTAAGTCCAAGTATAACAGGTTCAACATCAGGTGTAAAAATAGAGGGAGGAAAATTTAATTTTTATGATGGAATACTAACAGGACCAAAAAGTAAGGCTATAGAAGGAACAGAGTCTGAAATAGCAGAGGGATGTTTTGTAAAAAAGACAACAAGCGGTAGTCAACAAATAGCCATCCTATCAAATGTTTATGAAATAACATTAAACGATATGGAGGCAACAACATCAGGAATTGGAAAAATTTATGAAACATATGGTATAAAATATTCAAAAACTGCAGATGGAGAACCAATAACAGAGACTGAAAACCCAATAACAGTACCAACAAAGGATAATTATATTTTCTTAGGATATTATACAGATTCATATAAAACTCAAATAATTAATTCAAGAGGATTTTTAGCATCAACAGCTGATTTAAAAGCGTTTAAAGATAAAAATGGTGGTACTTTATATGCAAAATGGAAATCTGACACCTATCATTATGAAGAATATGACAAAGATCAAGTTAACAATCCAGATGCCAAACCGTTAGCTCAGTATAAAACATTAGAAGATGCATTTAAAAAAGCAATTACTGGTAATACAATAAAAACAATTGAAGATGCAGAAGAATCCGATACCGCGATACTAAATAGTGATAAGACCTTAATATTAGATTTAAACGGTAAAGAAATTTTAATGAGTGAAGTCAATATAGATAATAAAGGAACATTGACAATAAAAGGTAAAGGAAAATTATCAACACAATCAGAAGTAGACTTAATAGTAAATTCTGGAACATTAAATTTAATTCAAGAAGGAACAATAATTAATGAAAATACAACAATTAAGGAAAGCTTAAAAAAGGAAAATGATGATGGAAGTAAAAATGAACAAGAGGTTTTAGCGTACAATACTATAAAAAGTACTAAAGAAGGAGAAGTAAATATAAATGCCACTGGAAATATAGAAACATTTACAACAGGTGCTGTTTTAAAAGATGGAAATATAACAATAGACAAAGGAAATATAACCGCAACAGGTGGAAGTAGTACAATAGCAACAACTGGTGGAAGAGGAATCGATTCAGAGGGCAAATTAACAATTAATGGTGGAAGTATTACATCAAAATCAGAAAGTGCTGTACATACTAGAGGTGAGAATGTTACAATTTCAGGAAATGACGTAAAAATTGAAAAATTAGGTAGTGAACGTGGAGCTGCATTTGAGTATTATGGAACTGGAACTGCAACACTAGGCCCTGGAGAAATTCGTGTTGCTTCAAAAGAAAATTCTGATGCAGTCAGCAATTCTAATACTATATACAATGGATATACTGGAACTATAGTTCTAAATGGAATAACAGTTAAACAAGAAGGAAATGGAAAAGGCAGTGGAGTACGTAATGCACAAGGTGGTAATATAGAAATTAAAGCTGGTGAAATTACTTCAAATGCAACATATGCAGTAGAAAATCAAAAAGACGGAAAAATTACAATTTCTGGCGGTACAATTACAAAAAATGAAACAACAAATGCAGAACTTAAAGCAGCACAAAATGCAGATAGCATTAATGATGCAATTTACAATTCATCAACAGGTGAAATACAAATCACTGGAGGCATAATTACTTCGAATAATGGAACAGGCGTTAATATACAAGATGGAAAATTAACCTTAGGTATAAATGATAATGAAGTAAGTATTGAAAACCCAAAAATAACAGGAAAAACCTATGGTGTTCAAGTGGCAAGTGAAAAAACATTTAATTTCTATGATGGAAAGATAAAAGGAGCTGCAGGTAAATCGATAAATGTATCAAATGATAAAATTAATATTCCACAAGGATATGAAATTCATAAAGAAAAGACAACCACTGATAATACAGAAACTGCAACATTAAAAAGAGTTATAACAGTAAAAATAAATAAAGATGGAGTAGGTTGGGCTGACGATAATGATATAACAGTAGAATTACGTAAAAAAGATGAAAGTAAAACATATTCATCTACAGATGCAACAAAAGAAAACGCAGCAACATTTAAATGGACAGATGTAGAAGAAGGAGAATATCATGTTTACGCCAAAAGAAATAGTACAAATGCTGAATTGGTAGATACAGGAAAAATAATAAAAAATGAAAATGGTTCAGATGAGCTAAGTGCAACGATAAATTATTATACGATAACATCTGACAACGGAAAAGGCGCAAAATTAACAATAAGATATGGGGAAGCTAGTGAAATAGAATTACCAACAGGAGAGTATGTGCTAAGTGGTACAGAAATGCATATTATATTAACAAATGATATAGGTTACCATGATGCAAAAGCAAAAATAAAAGTAAAAGGTAATGAAACTGAGTATGAAGGAAATGCAACTATAAAGATTACAAACACTACAACAATAAACTTAACAGCAACACCAAATCAATATAAAATACATTTAGAATTAGATGGTGGAAAATTAAATGAAAGTGAAAGTCAAAATGATATTGAAGCAACATATGATCAAGTAGTAACCATAAAAAATCCAACGAAAGATGGACAAAGATTTTTAGGCTGGTCTTCATCATCATTATATGGCTTAGGAAACCATGCATTAACAGGAGATTTGGAAAATGATGTAACGATGAGTTATGGAGGTTCAAATTTAACTCAAAATGAATACTACAAAAACTTAGCTGAAGACGGAACAGTAACTCTAACAGCAGTATGGAAAGAGATAGTCCCAGAAATAGGAGATTATGTAGAAATAGAGGGTGTATCAGGATTAATAGAAACAGGAGCTCAAGAACAGTTTGGACATACTGAAGAATGGAGAATATTCTATATTGATAATTCTAATGATACAACGTATTTAATATTATCAGATTGTTTATCACATGAAAGCTTTAAAAAATTAGGTATTTCAGGATTAAGTGATGATGAAAGTTCTATGGATAAATATGGAGCAACTGTATATATCGAACAAAAGGGACATACTAGAGATGAATTAATAAAAGCATTTGGAACAATGGATGAAAATGCAGATGAAAATGCAAATGAATATGATAAAAATTGGAAAACACTACTAGAAGGAAACAGTAAACTAACTAGTGCTGAAATCAAAATAATAGGCACACCAACAATGGATCTATGGTTAAAGAGTTGGAACGAGACTCATCCATATGAAAAACTATATGGAGAAAATGGATATGTGGGAAATGAACCAAATAATAGTGAGCTAAAGTGGACAGATGAAAAAGGAATAGCAAAAAAGGATATGTTATATTTTAATCATAGAGGAGGTGCTAGTAATTATCCAAAATATTATTGGCTTGCTACAACTTCAGCAAATGGAAATTCTGATGTAATGAGAGTCAATTGCTTAAGCCGTGAAATTGATTACGCAATTTATAGTAATACAAGTACAGGTATACGTCCAGTAATTGCAATACCATCTAGTATGATAAACAAAAAAGAAGAAACACTATATACATGGAAAATCCAAAATGATGCAACTGCAGCTAGCCTAAATGACAATAATGAGCAAATGCAAAATGAAATAGGAATATCAAATAATCTTCCTAAAATCGCAGAAGAAGTAAATACAAACCAAGAAAATGCAAATATCATAAACCAAGAAGAAAGCAATATAGCATCTATTTCATCAAACAACACAATTCAAATTGCAAAAATAGGAAATAACACATATGAAACAATTAACGATGCAATAGATCATGCAAACAACGGAGATACCATAGATATATTAGAAAACATAAATTTAGATAAAGAACTTATAATTAATCAGGACAAAATAATAACACTAAACTTAAATGAAAAAACAATAACAAGTACATTAACACACACCATAACCAACAAAGGAACATTAACTATCACGGGTTCAGGTATTATAAAAAATGAAATTGCAAATGGAACTGTAATTTATAATACCGGAACAATGAATATTGAAAATGTAATTATTACAACGGAGAAAAATGGTGGAAAAGGTATCTACAATGACAACGGAAATATAACATTAAAATCTGGAAAAGTTATAACCCAAGGATTTGGTGGAATAGCAGTTTATAACATAGGTTCAAACAGTAGTGCTAATATAGATAGAACAATTATAGAAATTAGAGAAGACGGAAGTAAAGGAATTTACAATGATTCAAAAGCAGTAATAAAAGGTGGAAACATATTAGTTTCATCAGATGATTCAATTGGTGTATATAACAGCAAAAACGCAAAAGAATTACAAATTAATGCGGATACAGAAATATTAATAAAATCAAAAACAATAGAAAATTACGAATTAATAAAAGACACAGATCAGTTTAAAGAAGAATTAGAACAAATGAAACCAAGTTATGGAATTTTCAATGATGCATTAGGAAATGTAATACTAGAACGAGCTACAATTAAAGTAGAAAGACTAAAGAGCATTGGTATTAAAAATAACGCAACAGGAGAAATTTCATTAGGAAAAGTAGATGAAAAGTATGATTCTGCAACACCAATAATTTATGCAATTTCAGACAATACAACAGCTTTACAAAATAACAAAAATGGAAAAATCAATTTCTATGATGGCAGATTTGTAACACAAACTCCAATAAAAAGCCTAATTTCAAGGATTTTAGAAAAATATGAAATTATAGAAAAGGTTAACGAAAAAAATATTGTTACATTATTAAATAAAATTGTTGTAGGTAATGAAATAAATGACAATGAATAAATTATGGAAAAAAATTTATAAAGAGAGTATCGTAAAGTTTGAGTGAACTTTACGATACTCTCTAATTTTCTATCTTTATTATACACAGTATTTTATTAAAAGTAAAATATATTTTTTGAGAGACGAGAAAACAAATTTGTAAAGAAAATTTCAACAAAATGTAATAAAAACTTAGCAACTGTAAATCCGTAAGAGAGTAGAAGAATAGCCCCAATTAGTACTATTGAGTTATATATATTTTTATTTTAATATAAATATATAAATATTTAGTTATTAAGAGAGGTAAAAAAGTTATGAAATTACGTAAAAAGTATAGAAACATATTAATTTGTATAATTATAATATTTTCAATAATTGCAAGTGTAAAAATAACAAATGCAAGTAATTTTAATACTTTGAGAAACAGAGTAGAGCAGGCAATAACTAAAATAGAGCAAGTGAAAAGTAGCAATAGTATATTAAATAAAATATTAAATGAAATGTCAAATGAAATTGCAGAAGATGGATCAAACCAAGAAACCAATCAAGAAACAGACCAAGAAAAAAGTGAAGAAAGCGAAGATAGCTCAGAGACAACTGGAGATATTAAAGATGTAAAAAAATATAATGCTCAAGTAGAATTAAATATATTGGATCAAGATTATACAGGAATTGTTGGAAATAATAAATTAAGAATTACAGATAAAACAGAATATATAAACAAAGAAAATGAAGGAAATACAGATGAAGGCTCAGAAACAGAAGGAGAAGAAAGGTTAAATATACGTATATTAGATTATGTTACAGGTGATGAAATAAGCGTAGAAAGCGATGGAACTTTTATTACAGAAAATCAAGGCGCAATTGTAGATTTAACAAATTTAGAAAAAAATAAAAAATATCAAATATTTATAGAGAATCTAGAAGTAGGAGAAGAATATATTAAAAACATAGAAAGTTTGGTATTAGAGGTATACATAGATACAGATGAAAATATAGTCGCTAAAATCACAGAAGCCACACCTGTAGCAGAAGGAGAAACAAGCGGATTTGGTGAAATTTTTGCAAAATTGCGTAAAGCAGGTAAAGACGGAATTTTGAAAATAGATCCAGATGCTCAAGATGAAAATATAAAAATTCAATATAGAACAGAAAAAGATGGAGAATGGAATGATTATAAAGGTGAAGCGTCAATAGAAAAAAATACAAACTTAGAAGCTAGAGCAGTTAGAGATGGAAAAGAAAGTGGCATATCTATAAAGGTTGTAGATAATATTGACAGAAAGGAACCACAAATAAGTGAAATTAATCAGGTAAATGGTGCAAATGATAGAGAAGCAGTTATAACTGCGAAAATAACAGATGATGCTTCTGGACTAGTAAAATATGGAATAAGCAAGAGTAATACAGAAGAGCCAGATAGAATTATAATGGCAGATGATAAATTAACTGAAAAAGATATATTAGAACATAGAAATACAGAGCCAAAGTTAGAGGCAGATGTAAAAATAGATGGGATATATGAAAATGGAGACTATTACATATGGGTTTGGGATACAGCAGGAAATTGTAAAATTGAGCCAATAAATGTTACAGTAGTCAAACAAGTAATGGTTGCTGAGATTGTTGAAACTTCAGATGAAGAGAAGTCAAAAACATTAAATGGAACCCAATATCATACTCTTCGTGAAGCAATAGAAGCAAGTCCTAAAGCGGCAAAAACAAAAATTAAATTATTAGCTGAAATATATAATGAAAATAATGAAATTACTGATAGAGAAATAACCTTAAATTTGGATGGATTTACAGTAAATAATAAAAGCACGAAAAATCCAACGTTAACTATAAATGAAGGCTCTAGTTTAACAGTAATAAATATAGATGCTGAAGATAATTCAACTAAAACACAAGGTGCAATATCAAGTGAAAGTACATCTGGAATATTTGTAAAGGAAAATGCAACCTTAACACTTCGGAATACTAGATAACAGAGTATCAGTACTACAACCAGCAGTCATTGGAAATGAAAAAGGTGTTGTAATTTCAGAAAATGGAATATTCAATTTTTATGATGGAAAGATAACTGCAACAAGTCTGACTGGTAATAAAGTATCTGCAATTCAAGGAAGGGTAAAAGATACACCAACAGCCTATAACACAGCGGTAACAAATACTGACGATGAAGAAACAAAAACTCAAATAGCAACATTAGCTATAATTGCTAATATTGAAGCAAAAATAGGAAGAACAGCCTATTCAAACATAGAAGATGCAATAGATGATGTAGGAAAAAGGTATGGAAAAGATGGAAACCCTGTAGAAATAACATTAGTTCCAGAGGTGGTTAACAAAACAGAAAAAATTGTAATAGGTGCAGATAAAAAAATAAAATTAGATTTGGATGGAAAAACACTAACATCTACAGCATCAGATTATATTATAGAAAACTATGGAGAACTTGAAATAGTAGATGAAAGTAGTGAACAGACAGGAAAAATAACTAGTACAACTAATAGTACAATTTATAATGCTGCAAAAAAATATGAGGAAGGTGATACAGAAGAGAAATATACACCAGAGATAATTGATGTTAATTTAAGCGGTATAAAAAGGTTTGATGGGGATAATAGTGAATATGGTTTTGAATATAATGAAGACACTAAAGAACTAAAAAATACCAACAATAACCATGATGATAGTTTAAATACATATGCAAAAGGATATATAGAACTAGATATGACAGATTACGTAGGAAACTATACTCTAACAGTGGATGCAGAAATTTCCACTTATTATTTAGGATATACTGCATATGGAAATGGATATGTAACTATATCATATAAGCCAGATAGCATCTTTAACTCAAGTGCGTATCATTACGAATTGATACATGTGAATGATAAAGACAAAGCAACAAAAACATTAAATATTGCGGGTGGACAAAAGTATTATATAAATCTAGAATACATAAAAGGTGATAAAAGTAATGTAAGTTGTAATGATGAATTTAAAATAACTAGTATAAAATTAGAAAAAAAGCTAAATGGTATCTTGACGTTATCTAGTGGAAGCATTGAAATAAATAAAGCTGAGCGTTCATCAATAGAAAATGCTGGAATAGTATATATTAAAGGTGGTAATATAAAAGGAACAGGTAGCAAAATTTCAGGAATAAAAACACTAGAAGGTGGATCAACTTATATTAGTGGCGGAACTTTTAATATGACATCTTCTAATTCAAGTAAAGCAGTTTATGCATATGGTAAAGCTAGTTTAACCCAAATAACGGGAGGAGATTTATTAGCATATTATACATGTATAACAGGAGACTGTATGTCAAATATGTATATATCAGGTGGAAAATTAAGTACAGATTCATATTATCAAGTAGATAGTTGTGGAAGAGGTTCTTATATTGAATTAAATGGAATTACTCTAGAAAATCCAAAATCAACAAATGTATATAAAGAAGCGGATAGTTCAGATATCGTATTAAATAATTGTACCCTTAATAATACGAGCTATTATTCAATTTTTAATTATGGTCGTGAAGGAAATATAGAGTTAAATAGTTCGACAATAAATGGAAGTATACGTGATTATTATCATTGTAACTTTTTTATAGATGAATGCCACATAACAATTAGTAATACATCAATAAATTTTTATAACTATTATAATAATAAAGATATAAAATATTACATAAAAGATAGCGAAATTACTACAACTGGAGATAGTGTGTTAATTGATTGTAGTAATTCAGCAAACTTAACAATCGAAAATTGTAATTTAAATAATGAGTCTACGAGAAATAAAAGACAAGCAATAGATGTAAATGTTGGAACAGTAAATATAGAAGGAAATACAAAAATTAAATCTGCAGGAGCTTGTATTTATTCAAATGATACTGGAAATATGACAATCAATGTAAAAGAGGGAGCAACTTTAGAATCAACTAATTACCAAGCAATAGAAATGGTTAACTCCGCCGGAACTATAAATATTGGAACAAAAGATGGAGAAGTTAATAATAATACACCAATTTTAAAATCTGCAGTTTCACAATGGAATCTTCGTTCATATAGAATGAATTTGAATTTTTACGATGGAAAGCTTATAGGAGGTCAAGATAAAATTATAGCAGTAGCAGTTAATGAATTGGAAGATGGATACGAATTAGTTGATGGTATATATGATGAAGAAGATGAAAATACAGATGAACGTGAGGTCCTAATATTAGGAAACTCAGATGATATGGTAGAATTAATAAAAGGAAATTCAGATAGTGGAACAAATTATGAAACATTACAAAAAGCAATAGATGCATGCAATGCTGATACACAAGGGGAACAAATAACTATAAAACTATTGAAAAATATTAATTTAGCAAAACAGATAAAAATTAATGAAAATTTAAATGTAAAAATAGATCTTAATGGGCATAAAATATATACTATGGCGAAAGATGCTATATATAATAATGGAACATTAGAAATAGTAGATAGTGCAAAAGAACAAACATATGACTATAATATAATAAATTCAACAGGAGATACAATTATATATAATGCAATAGAAAAAGCAGAGAATGGGGAAGTAACTAAAAAAGGTAAGATAACTTTAGGTAAAGGTGTAAAAATATATGCTACTGCATCAGGAATAAGCAATGAATATAAAAGAGTAATATATAATGAAGGCGATTTGCAAATAGATGATGCAACAATAAATACAATAGAAACTTACATATATGCTATAGAGAATAAAGGCAAAATTGATACTAATGGAGGAGAAATAGTAACAAGTAAAAGTTATGCACGTGCAATACATAATAGTAGCTTAGAGGATATAACAATAAATGGGACAAAGATTGAAACAAAAGGAGGTAGTTCAGGTGCTATATATAATGAAAAAGAAGGGAAAGTAATTATAGATGGAGAAACAAATATATCAACTACTTCTTCTACAGCATTATATAATAATAGTACAGGTGAAATTATAGTAAATAATGGAACAATAACAACTTCAAGCAGTGACGCAATTTATAATTCAACTACAGGAACAATAGAGGTAAAAGGAGGAACAATAACAGTAACATCAAGCTCAAGTGGTGCAAATTGTATAGAAAATTATGATGGTGGAACTGTAAATATTACAAACGGTGAAATGACATCATATAGAGAAGCAATATATAATTATAATTATAGAGAAATCGGAAAAATAAATATAAGTGGTGGAAAGATAACTAGTAAGAATTCACATGGTGTAACTAATGAAAGAGGAAATACAAATGGAATAATACACGTAACTGGAGAAGCAGTAATAACAGGAAATGAATATGGAATTTACAATCGTTATGGAGAATTGACTGTAGGAGAGAAAATAATAAAAACAGAACCAGAGTCAGGTGAAGAACCAAATATAAAAAATCCTAATATAACAGGAAAATCATATGGAGTATATAATAATGCAACATTTAATTTTTACGATGGAATAATAACAGGACCTAAGGACAAATCTATTTATGGTAATGTATCAGACAAAGAAGTTGGATATCAAGTAGTTAAAACTATAGATGATGAAAATAAAACAGAAAGTGCAATATTAAAAAAAGTATATATTTTAAAACTTGAAGCTGAAAACAACAGCATTGAACCAAAAGAATTTGCAACTTTGTCAGAATGTCAAGATGAATTGCAAAAACTAGATACATCAAATAATTATGTGGTGACAATATTAGCTGATTTTTCTATGGATACATCAGAAACATTGACATTAAAGGAGAACCTAAACGTAATTTTTGATATAAATGGTTGTACTATGACAAGTGCATCTGATTGTACAATCGCAAATAACGGAAATTTAACTATAAAAGATTCTAAAGAAACTCCTGAAGAGGGCTCTTTAGGTAGCATTCAAAATGGAGCAAAAGGATCAAGTAATTCAAATAAATATGTTATACAAAATAAAGAAAATGCAAAATTAAAAATAGAATCAGGAACAATTAAATTTACAGGTACATATGGTCATGCTATAAATAACTGTGATAATGGAAATTTATCTATTAGTGGAGGAACAATTACAGCAAATAATAGCTATGGATATGGTGTATACAATGCAGGAACAATTACAACAACTGGAGGAACAATTACAACAAGTGGTAGTTATGGATATGGAATAGAAAATGTAGGACAAGCAGTCTTAGAAGGGATAAATATAAAAACAACAGGCTCATATGCACGAGGGGTATATAATAGCGGAAATGAAACTTTAAGTATGAAAAATATAACCATATCAACCAGTAATAGTAGTTCAAGTGCAGTGTATAATGTAAAAGAAGGAACAATTGAAATAGGTAAAAATTCAAATATAACAGCAAGTTCATCAACAGCAGTATATAATGAAGGGACTGGTAAAATTACAGTAGAAAATGCAGAAATATCAAGTTATTATTGTGGAATCTATAATTATAGTACTGGAGAAATAAGCATAACATCTGGAAAAATAAAGTCTACAGGTAGTTCTTATGATAGTTATGCACTAAATAATTATAGTGGTGGCATTATTAATATTAACAGTGGTGAAATAACAAGTAGACAAGAAGCAATATATAATGGTAATTATCAAGGTAAAGGTACAATAAATATAAATGGGGGTACGATAACTTCTGAGGGGTCATATGCTATATATAATTATAAATCAAATGAAACAGGTATTATTAATATAACTAATGGAACAATAACAAGTAATTCTTCATATGGAGTGTACAATGTAAGCGGAGAGTTAAACATAGGAAATGAGAATGATAGTCAATCTACTGAAACACCAAGCCAAGAAATGCCAATAATAAAAGGTAAGACATATGGAGTATATAATACAGGAACGTTTAAATTTTATGATGGAAAGATAATAGGTGGAATAGGACAATCTATCAATCCTAATATAACAGATAAACAGAAAGGATATCAAATAGTAAAAGATATAGACGAAGGAAATGGGATAGAAACAGCAACATTAAGAGACATCGCAATAATGGAGATAGACAATGAAGAATATAAAACTATAGAAGATGTCCAAAA
The DNA here is from genome assembly GCA_947630065.1 of uncultured Clostridia bacterium. Classification (GTDB taxonomy): domain Bacteria; phylum Bacillota; class Clostridia; order TANB77; family CAG-508; genus RGIG8482. The sequence goes on along the minus strand of CANRGE010000008.1, from coordinate 28,755 downwards.
TGTGATAAATGAATTAGATAATAATGAACACACAATAAAAGTTATAGCTGATATGTATATGATTAGCTCAGAAAACATAACAATTCCAACAGATAAAAATGTAGTATTAGATTTAAATGGATATAAATTAGAAACAACTAGTGACAATACAATTACTAATAATGGAAAATTAACATTAACAGATAATAGTGATAGTGGTAATGGAAAGATATTAGGTGTCTCAAAAGTGTTTATAGATAATAAAAAAGAATTGGTAGTTAATGGAGGTACATATGATTCTTTAAATTGTATTAGTACTTATATTAAAGTGATAAATAATACGGGTACATTAACATGGAAAAAAGGAAATATATTATTAGATAGAGGAAGAAATTATGGTATTTATAATGAAGGAGAAGGCTCTATAACTTGGGAAAATGGTAAAATAGAGGCAAATCAGTCATCAAACCCACAATATGCAATATATACTAATAGTACAGGAAACATAGATTGGAATAATGGTGAGATTATTTTAAATTCAACTACATATCAAGATTATCAGTATGGTATATATATTGAGAAATCAGGAGTTATAAATATAAAGAATATGGCATTTAATAATATAGGTGTTGATGGACCATGGGCTTATCAATCATATCAATATGTTATTTATTCTAAGAATAGTAATAATAATGAAAAGGTTATAATTAATATTGATAATTTTGAAAGAAATACAACCAATCGTTCAAGAGATGGTGCTGTATATGGCGTATATGGAAATAATGTAATATTAAATATAAAAGATGGTAATTTAACAGATTTTAATTATGCTATATTTTTAAATACATCACAAATAGATATAACAGAAGGAAATTTCAGTGATTCAATTTACATAGGAGACTCAACTACTTCATTAACTATAAAGGAAGGTAATTTTGGCACTATAGATAATCGTGGTCAAATAGTTATAAATAATGGAAAAATTGCAAGTTTAATATTAAATAACGAAAATGCTAATGTAACAATGTATAATGGAAGCATATTAAATGAAGAAGGAAATGCAGTCACATTATACTACGGAAAATTTACGCTATTAGATGGAACAGTAGAGTCAAAAAAAGGTGTGGGTGTTTACATCAATGGTAACAAAGCAATATTCATAATGGGAAATAAAGAAGATAGGGTATCTATTAGTAAACCACAAGTAACAGGCTCAACATATGGTGTGCATATAAACCCAGGAGAATTTGACTTTTATGATGGTATAATACGTGGTACTGAACAAGCTATTAATGGTAGTGTAAAAGACAAACCAGAAAATTACAAGATTTTATATGAAGATAACGAAACTACTGCAATTTTAGGAATTGATTCAGAAATAGAAAAGGTAGTATCAGTAGAAGGAGTTTACTTTGATGATTTTGAATCTGCAATGGAGCATGCTATTGATATTTCAGGAAGGGTATTAGTACATACAGAAATAGAAATAAAAAATCAAATAACAATACCAGAAGGTGTTAGAATTACAATTAATTTAAATGGAAATAATATAACAGGTGCAATTGATGATGCCATGATAATAAATAATGGTGAATTAACTATAGTAGATGAAACTGAGTTAGAAGAGAATACAGAAGAGGATACAGAAGATAACACTGAAGAGGTTCCAAAAGAAGAAGGCGATGATGAACCAGAAATAATTACTGAATCTAAAATAGAAAATACAAATGGATATGCCATAACAAATAAGGGAATTCTAACCATTGGAACTAAAGATGGACATATAATAGGAATAACACCGGTTTTATTAGGAAAAACAAAAGCCATAAAGAATGAAAAAACATTGAATTGGTATGATGGTAAAATAGATGATGACGTTGCAACAAAAGAACAGACATTGGAAGGTGATATATATATTATTGCAAAAGCACTAAAAGCAAATGCAGAAAATATTTTACAAAAAGCACAAGATACATTACAATCAGCAGTACAAACTCCAAATATAAAACTAGACACAGAAAAACCAATATGGACCAAAGGACCAGTGAAAGCAACAATATATACAACAGACAGAATAATACTAGACATCCTAAACGATACTGCAAATGTAGAAACAAGATCATTAACTGTAAAGAAAGTCTGGGAAATGCCAGATGAAGAAGCACAAAATTACAAATCAACAATACAATTAATGAAAATTGTAAATGGAAAGAAGCAAGAAGTAACAGATAAAAAAGGTAATAATTTAACAGTAGAAATAATAGGAAACAATTCAGGAACTTTCCATGACATCCCAGTATACAAGGGATCAGTAAAAATAGAATATGCATTAGAAGAAATCAGAGTACAAAGAAAAACAGCAGAAGGTAACTGGGAAGATGTACCAATGACTGATTTTAATGTTACATATGAACAAATGAGCAATTGATAACAATTGCTCATTTTATAATTGTGTGAGTGACATGATAACAGAGCTGTAAAGAAAATTTCAACAAAATGTAATAAAAACCTGGTATCTGTAAATCCGTAAGAGAGTAGAAGAATTACCTCAATTAGTGCTATTGAGTTATATATATATTTATTTTAATATAAATATATAAAATATATAAATAAAAAAAATATATATAAATATTTAGTTATTAAGAGAGGTAGAAAGTTATGAAATTACGTAAAATGTATAGAAACATATTGATTTGTATAATTATAATATTTTCAATAATTGCAAGTGTAACAATAGCAAATGCAAGTAATTTTAATACTTTGAGAAACAGAGTAGAGCAGGCAATAACTAAAATAGAGCAAGTGAAAAGTAGCAATAGTATATTAAATAAAATATTAAATGAAATGTCAGATGAAATTGAAGAAGATGGATCAGACCCAGAGAAAAATGGAGAAACTGAAGATAAATCAGGGGAAACATCAGGTAATATAGATGGAGAACAAGAAGAAAACACAGAAACACAAAATGATAATAAATATAATGTGCAAATGGAATTAAATATAATAACAGAGGAAGGAGAAGCAGTTACAGAAGGCAATAAATTAAAAATTACAGATATTACAGACACATATGAAGAAAACAACAGTCAAGAAGAAACAGGTGCAGTAGAAGATGAAGGAATAGGAGAAGATGTAGGAACAGGAGAAAATGAAGAAACAGGAGATAACGATAATCCAGAAAAAAGTGAAGAAAATACTAAAAAATCAGAATTAGAAATAAAAATATTAAATTTAATTTCAGGAGAACCAATAAAAAAAGATGAAGATGGAAGTTTTCACACAAGTGGACAAGGTGTTATAGTAGACTTTAGCAATATGGAAAAAAACAAGAAATATCAAGTATTAATAGAAAACCTAGAAGTAACCGAAGATTACATTAAAACAATAGAAAATATGACACTCGAATTACAAGTTGATGAAGAAGAAAATATAATAGCCAAAATAATAAATATAGAAAATTCAGAAGAACAAGATATAGGCGTAGAAGGGCAATTCTGGGCAAACTTACATGATGCAAATGGAAATGGAGAAGTAAAAATATCACAACAATCTAAAGATCCAGACATGCAAATTCAATATAGAATAGGTCAAACCGGAGAATGGCAAAACTATTCAGTAGAGGCCAATATATCAGATAATGGCACAATTTACGCAAAAGCAAGTAAGAACGGTAAGGAAAGTAGTGAAACAGAGAAAATTGTAAAAAATATAGACAGTGAAGAACCTCAACTAATTGAATATAATGAGGACAATGAAGATAAAGATAATGAATCAATAATAAAAGTAAAATTAAAAGATAATGCATCTGGAATTGTAAAATATGGAATAAGTACAAGTAATGAAATCGAACCTGATACATACATATATCCAGACACAAGCCTAACAAAAGAAGATATTGATGCACATAGAAATGAAACCCCGCAATTAGAAGTTGATGGAACAATAGATGGAATTCACGAAAATGGCGAATATTACATATGGATATGGGACACAGCCGAAAATTGTAAAATAGCTCCAATAAATGTTGAAAATGTTGTAGAAAAATATGTTGCAGAGATTGTTGAAGTATCAGACGGATATGAAGGATTACTACATAAACAATATACAAGCCTACGTAAAGCCATAGCAGCCTGCCCAGATACAGAAGGCTCAAGTGCAACTATCAAAATAATAGCAGAAATCACAAATGAAAATAATGATATAGGCAGTAAAAATATAACCATAAATCTAAATGGATTTACAGTAAACAATAATAGCGAAACCAAACCTACGATAACCGTAAACGGAACATCTACATTAACGATATTAAACACATTTGAAGATGGAACAACCAGCATAAATGGTTCAATATCAAGCCAATACTCAACTGCAATTTTAGTAGAAGAAGGTGGAACATTAACTCTTCGGAGTTGACGAAAGAAAATTATCAATAACACAACCAGCTATTAATGGAAAAACAAGGGGAATAGTAAATAGAGGAACATTTAATTTCTATGATGGAAAAATTACTGCAACTGCAGAAGAGGGAATTACTCCACTTGCAATTCAAGGTAACGTAACAGACAAGCCAGCTGCATATGATACTTCAATTAAAGAAGGCGAAGATAGTACACAACAAGTTGCTATATTAGCTATAATATCTGGTATAGAGGCTAGAATAGGAAAAGCAACATTTTCTACAATAGAGCAAGCAATAGAAGCAGCACGGAGATCGTTATGAAAGTGATAAGAAACCTGTTGTAGTATCACTAGTACAAGAAACATTAAGCAAACCAGCGTCAGTTGTAATAGATTCAAAAAAACATCTTATATTAGACTTAGAGGGGAAAACCTTAACTACTACATCATCAGATTATGTTATAAAAAATTATGGAGATTTGGAAATTATTGATTCTAGTGATGAGAAAAAAGGTAAGATAACTAGTACAACGACTCATACGATTTATAATGGAACAGAAAATATAGAAAACACAGAAGATGCTGGGGAACCAAAACTTGTAGATATAAAATTAGAAAATGTAAAAAAATTCAATGATGATGATGAGTACGGTTTTAAGTATGATAAAGAAAAAAACTTATTAGTTAACACTAATAATACAAGAACAGAAAGTTTAAATACTACAGCAAAGGGATATTTAGAATTAGATTTGACAGACTATGTTGGTAAATATGAATTATCTGTAAGTGCAGATATTTCAAATGCCTGGTCTGGATATGATGTATATGGACATGGTTACGTTTCTATTAGTAATGAACCGGATAGTGATATGCAAAATGGTAGAATAATTTATATATATGAGTTTCGTGATAATACTACATCTACTACATACAAAATGGATCTTGCTGGAGGACAAAAATATTATTTAAATTTTAAATATGAAAAACGTGATTGGTGTGATGAAAATACACAAGATGAATTTAGAATAACTAATGTAACACTTGCTAAAAAACAAGAAGGAAATTTAACAATAAGTGGCGGGACAATTATGATTGAAAAGCAAGGATCGGCAGGAGGAATGTGGAGTAATAGTAAATATTTTTCAGCTATAATAAATGCTGGATACTTAAAGATAAAAGGAGGAACGATAACAAGTAATATAAGATGGACAACAGGAATTAATACCAAAAGCGGAGGAACTACTTGTCTAGAAGAACAAGGAAATATAGATATGTCAGAAACAGCTACTCGAGCAATTAATGTAGAAGAAATAGGAGGATTAGCTAAAATAAGTGGTGGAAATATAAAAGCTGGAGAAGGTTTGTATACAGAGGCCTATTTGGCAAATGCAATTGTTACAGGAGGTAATTTTTCAAGTGAGTGTGGTACTCAAATATATAATGGTGGTGATGGTTCTAGAATAATAATTGAAAATGTAACTTTAAATGGAAATAGTAGTCCAATTTATTCAAAGTATTCCAATTCAGAACTAATAATAAAGAAATGTCATTTAAATTCTACGTACAGAGCGTTACAAGTTGAAGGTAGGACAAAAGTATATGATTCTACTATAGAAGGAAGCGGTATTATTGTATGTGGTTATATTGATATCGAAGGTTCTAAGATTAATGTTGATAGTGAAGGTATCCTTGTTACTTCAAATTGTAATATGAATATAAAAAATACTAATATAGCTATAGCTGGAGGAAGTTATTACAATTATATAATTCGTATAAATGGCGGAACTACAAATTTAACAATAGAGGATTCTACATTAAGTAATGAAGCAACTACAGGAAGTAGTCAAGGAATTATAGTAACTAACGATGCTAGAGGAGCTAATATTGATATAAAGGGTACCACAAACATAAAATCACAAGGTTCATGTATAAGTTTAGGGGCATCATCTACAAACACAATAAATATTGAATCAGGAACTTTAGAATCACTAAAAGCTGAAGCAATATGGGCAAATTCAAATGCAACTGGAACCATAAATATTGGTACTAACGATGGAAGTGTTAATAATGAAAGCCTAATTTTAAAATCTAAAACATGGACAATTGTTGGATATAGAATGAAATTAAATATGTATGATGGAAAATTAATAGGACCAGCAGATAAAATAATTGCTGTACCAATAAATGAATTAGAAGTAGATAAAGATTTGATTTCTAGTGAATATCAGGAAGGTGAAGAAACAACAGGATTTGAGGTATATGAATTAGGAACTGCAGAAGAAGTAGTAGTAGCAATATTGAAAAATACACAAGAAGGTGGAAGTGCAGGAAGTGAGGAAACATATCCAACATTGAAAAAAGCAGTACAAGCATGCAAAGAACAGGTTGGAAATGAAGGAACACAAAATAAGCAAATAACTATAAAATTATTAAAAAATATAAATCAAACAGAACAAATAAAAATTGAAAATAGTCAAAATATTAAATTAGATTTAAATGGTCATAAATTATATGCAATGACAGAAAATACTATATATAATGAAGGAACTCTTGAAATAATAGATAGTATAGAGAGGTCAGAGTATGAAAATAATTTAATTGGGTCAACTGGTGCAACGATTATACAAAATGCACAAATAAAAAATGCAGATGGAACAGAAGAAACAGAGGAGACTGTATGTGGTAATTTGACAATAGGTAATGGAGCTAAAATATATTATACCGCCTCTGGATATACTGCTTTTACATATAAGCAAGCAATCAAAAATGAAGGGATTTTGAATATAAATGGAGCTGAAATAACAATTACAGGAAATTATGTACGAGCTATAGATAATATTAATAAAGTAAATACAACTGGTGGGAAAATAAGCATAAAAAATCAATATTCATATGGAATATATAATACTGGAAGTGTAAAGAGTAATAATTTAAGTATGGAGATGACTGGTAATTCTTCATATGGAATATATAATGATGAGAATGGAAACATGATTATAACTGGTGGACAAATAACATCAAATGATCGTTCATCATATGTAATATACCACAATAGTATAGGAGATGCCGAGATAAGAGAAGCAAAAATAGATTATGGTGAGGGTACTGGAATTTATAACAATAACACAGGAACAGTAAAAATAAATGAAAATTCTCAAGTACAGGGCTATGGAACAGGCATAGAGAATGAGAAAACAGGTACAATAGAAATAAGAGATTCAACAATAAAAAGTACAGGTTCAAGAAGTATATATAATTACAGTAGTGGAATAATAAATGTATTTAATGCAATAATACAAACTACTGATAACTATAGATGGAGTTGTGGTATATATAACTACTCTAATGGGACAGTAAATATTCATGATGGAGAAATAACGGCTTATAATTATGCTTTGTATAATGATAACAATGGAACAATAAACATAAAAAAGGGAACAATAACAAGTACTAATGATATTGCTGTACAAAATGATGCAGGAACAGTAAATGTAGGAGAAAAAATAGCAGAGGATAATTTGGAAAAAGAAAAACCAGATGAAAGCAATCCTACTATAGTAGGAAAAACATATGGACTAAATAATGGGGGGACATTTAGGTTTTATGATGGCTCAATAACAGGAGCAAGTAATCAAGCTATTTCTGGAAATGTGTCAGAAAGAGAAATAGGATATCAAGTTGTTAGAAAAGACAATGAAAATGGAACTGAAACAGCAAAATTAGAAAAAGTGTTTATTGCAGAAATAAAAGAGAACAATAACGAAGATAGTACTGTTGAATATTCTACCGTAAAGGAACTTCAAGCAGGTATAAATAACCTATCAGAAGGAAATGAATATACAATAAAAGTAACTAGTAACTTTTCTATGGATAATACCGAAGTAATAACAATTCCATCAAAAAGAAATATTACATTTGACATAAATGGTCATACGGTTTCAAGTGTAAATGAATCTACTATTGAAAATAATGGAAACTTAACTATAATAGATAGTGTTACAGAATCTACAGGAGGTATAGCTAATGGAGTAGGTGGCACAGAAAAAGTATCTAAGCAAGTAATAGATAATAGAGGAAATGCAACTCTAAAGATAGAATCTGGAAAAATATCAAAAGGTGGAAATTATGGATATGGAGTGTATAATCATGATACAGGAACTGTAAATATGAATGGAGGAACAATAGTAACAAGTGGTCAATATGGGCATGGTATATATAACGAAGGAACATTAGAGATTAATGATGGAGAGATAAACACAACAGGAGAAAGAGCAAATGGTATACATAATTTAAAACTCATAAATACAGAAGGTGGAAAAATAACGGTAAATGGTTATGCATCATATGGAATATATAATAACTCAATTGAGGATTCAAAAATAAAAGGCGCAGAAATAACGGTAATTGCTTCTTATTATTCTTGTGTTGTATATAATGATAAAGAAGGAAAATTAACTATAGGTGAAGAAACAACTATAAATGCATCATATACGGCAATATATAATAACGAGAATGCACAAATTACAATAGAAGGAGGAACAATTAATGCTGCTAATTCATATTATGCAGTAGAAAATAATAAAGGAACAGTAAATATAACAGGAGGAAATCTGACATCTTCACAAGAATGTATATATAATACAAATGGTACAACAAATATAGAGGGTGGAACAATAACAAGTAATAATAGTTGTGGTGTGTATAATCGTGAGAGCGGAAAGGTAAATATAACAGGAGGTACAATTAAAAGTAATAAGACACATGGAATAAACAATGAATCCGGTACACTAACTCTAGGTAAAAAAAGACAAGCTGGAGAAGTAGATGGAGAGATGCAAGAAAGCCAATCAGCAACGTCACAAGAAGAACCAAATGTAGATATTCCAGTTGTACAAGGAACATTATATGGAATACTAAATAATTCAACATTTAACTTTTATGATGGAAAAATAATAGGAGCAGTTGGACAATCCATTAACCCTAATATAGCAGATAAAGAACCAGAATATCAAATAGTGAAGACAGTTGAAAATGATTTAGAAACTGCAACACTAAAAAAGATAGATATAATAGAAGTAGCAGGAGAAACATATCAAACAATAACAGAAGCAAAAAACGCAGTGCAAGAACTTTCTGGTGAAAATGAGCAAAAAATAAAATTATTGGCTGATGCCTACATGTGCGGAGAAGAAAATATAACGATTTCTGACTCACAAAATATAGTATTGGATTTGAATGGACATTCTCTAATATCATCTAGTAAAAACACAATTACAAATAATGGAACGTTAAAAATAACGGATGAAACAGATACAAAGTTAGGAAAAATTTTAGGACCAGCAATAACGCAAATAGAAAATAATGGAGACTTGATAATCCATGGAGGAACATATAACACTACACATTATGTTGGTTCAGCAAAAAAATTAATTAATAATAATAAAAAATTAACTTGGGAAGACGGAAATATGGAATTAAATACTGGAAATAATTATGGTATTTATAATGTAGGTGATGCAACTGTAGAATGGATAAATGGCAATATAAATGCTAACTCAACTAGTGGGAACCAATATGTAATATACGCAGATAGTTCAGGTGATATTAATTGGGAAAATGGAAAAATAACTTTTGAAAGTACTGCAAGAGGTAGTGCTCAATATGGAATATATATTAATGGAACAAGTGAAATAAATATTGAAAATATAACATTCACTATGGATGGATCCTTTTCAACTTGGTATAGTACTACTCAATATTTAATATACTCAAATAATAAAAACGAGGAAAAAAGTAAAATAACTATAAAAAATATTGCTGGAACTGGAGATTATAGTAGTTATGAAAGTTATTATGCAATAGGTGGAAATAATATGATATTAAATATAGAAGGTGGATATTTAAAAAAGTTTTATCGAGATATTGATGTGGCTAGCTCAGAGGTAAATATTAAAGAAGGAACATTTGAAGATACTATTTCGATTATGGAACATACAATATTAACAGTTGAAGGAGGAAACATTGGGGAAATTACTAATTCGGGTCAAATAATAATTAATAATGGTACAATAAATTATTTATATAGTAGTAATAGCAGTGCAAATACAATAATGAATGGTGGAATTATAACTAATGCAGATGTAAATAATAGAGATAATACAGTAGAAATATCTTATGGGTCATTTACACTATTAGGAGGAACAATAGAATCAACAAAAGGATATGGTGTAAAAATATCATATAGTGGAGAATTCACAATTGGTAATAATGATGATTATGTAGTACATACAGATGCACCATCAGTAAAGGGTTCTACATATGGTGTATATAAAGATGGAGGAACATTCAATTTCTATGATGGAGTAATAGAAGGAGGAACAAAGGCTATAAATGGTGAAGTAACTAAAATGCCAGAAATTTATCAAGTTACTTATGAGGATGAGCAAAAGAAAGCATATTTGACAATAAATTCAGCAATTGAAAAAGTAGTATCAATAGGTGACAAATATTTTGAAAAACTTGAAACTGCTATTAAGTATGCAAATATAGAAGGAGGAACACTAATAATACATGGAGATTTAACAATAGATGAGCAATTGACAATAGAAGGTACTCAACCTGTAATTATAAACCTAAATGGACATAATTTAAAAGGTGAAATAAGTAGCGCATTATTTATGAACAAAGGAGATTTGACCATAATAGATGAAATAACAGATGATGAAGGCAATGTAGATGAAACAGCTGGAAGTGTTGAATCAACAATAGAAAATAGGGGAGGATGTGCCATAGAAAATAATGGAACACTTACTTTAGGAAAGCGTGATGAAAAAGTAAACCAAACAACTCCACATATAATAGGAACTCCAAAAGCAATAGAAAATAAAGGAACCTTTAACTGGTATGATGGAAAAATAAATGACGAAACAACTACTGAAGAAAAACAAGATACACAAATTGCATATGTATTATCAAGAAGAATAATGGCAAGTGCAGAAAATATATTGAAAATAGCTGAAGATACAATACAAACAGCAGTACAAAGTCCAAAAATAAAACTAGACACAGAATTACCAATATGGACTCAAGGACCAGTAACAGCAACAATATACACAACAGATAGAATAATACTAGACATCATAAACGACATTGCAAATGTAGAAACAAGATCATTAACTGTAAAAAAAGTCTGGGAAATGCCAGATGAAGAAGCACAAAATTATAAAACAACAATACAATTAATGAAAATTGTAAATGGCAAAAAGGAACCAGCAAAAGATAGAAAAGGAAATATATACACAGTAGAAATAATAGGAAACAATTCAGGCACATTCAAAGATATCCCAGCATACAGAGGATCAGTAAAAATAGAATATGCATTAGAAGAAATCAAAGTACAAAGAAAAACAGCAGAAGGTAACTGGGAAGATGTACCAATGACTGATTTTAATGTCACATATAAACAAATGACCACTGATTGATTTTCTAAGATGAATATGATAAAATTTTAATATACAATAAAAGAAAGAGGTAAAATTATGACTGTTTTAGAATTTGTATTAAATAATAATGATTACTTAGAAGATCTAATTACAAGAAGTACATATCATTCAAATGCAATTGAAGGAAGTACATTAACTTATGCTGAAACTTATGCTATTTTATACAATGACAATAGCTTTAAAATAGAGGGAAAAGAGCCAAGAGAAATATATGAAGCTATTAACCATAAAAAAGCTTTAGAATTAGTGTTTAAAAATTTACAGAATAATGAAGAATTTGATGAGAGATTTATTAAGAACTTAAATGAAACTATAAATAGAGATATAAAAGAAACAGCAGGATATAGAGTAGTTCAGGTATTTATTAGAGGAAGCGAATATATACCACCAGCACCTGAAAAAATACCAAATTTAATGACTTATTTTATCTATAATTACAATCATGATGAAGGAGACATTTTTGACAAAATCGCAAGATATCATATAGAATTTGAAAAAATTCATCCCTTCGAAGATGGAAATGGAAGAACTGGTAGATTACTATTAAATTACGAGTTGCTAAAAAATAATGTTCCGCCTGTTGTAATTAGCAAAGAAGATAGAATAAAATATTTTGAATTTCTCAAAAACAATGATAATGCAGGCTTAGCTAAGTGGTTAAGGAACTTATCATCTGAGGAAAAAGAAAGAATGCAGAAGTTTGGATATGAAAGCTAATTTGTAGGATAGTTGTACTACTTAAGAAAGAACGAAAAAAGAAATCACCAACGAATTGAAGTTGGTGATTTCTTTTTCTTATGAAAGATATAATAACATATTTGTAAAGAAAACTTCAACAAAATGTAATAAAAACCTGGTATCTGTAAATCCGTAAGAAAGTAGAGGAATCAGTCTAATTAGTGCTATTGAGTTATATATATATTTATTTTAATATAAATATATATAATATATAAATATTTAGTTATTAAGAGAGGTAGAAAGTTATGAAATTACGTAAAATGTATAGAAACATATTGATTTGTATAATTATAATATTTTCAATAATTGCAAGTGTAACAATAGCAAATGCAAGTAATTTTAATACTTTAAGAAACAGAGTTGAGCAGGCAATAACTAAAATAGAGCAAGTGAAAAGTAGTAATAATATATTAAATAAAATATTAAATGAAATATCAGATGAAATCGCAGAAGATGGATCAGACCCAGAGGAAAATGGAGAAACAGATCCAGAGAAAGATGGAGAAAGTGAAGATGAATCAGGACAAACACCAGGTGATGTAGATGAAGAAAACACAGAAACACCAGACGATAAAACATATAATGTACAAATGGAATTAAACATAGTAGATGAAAGCGACAATGAAATCATAGGAGATAACAAACTAAATGTTAAAGAAAAGATATCTGAAGAAGAAGCCAATCAAGAAGATAGTCTAGATATACAAATATTTAATTTAAGCACAGGAGAGGAACTAGAAAAAAATGAAGAAGACGGAAGTGTTCTTGTACAAAATAATGGACTTTTAGTAGATTTTAACAATTTAAAAAAAGAAAAAGAATATAACATTGAAATAGATAATATAGAAGTTGCAGAAGGTTATAATAAAATAATAAATAAATTAATTTTAAAATTATTAATAGATAAAGATGAAAATATAGTGGCTGAGGTTGTAGAGGCTACAAATGAATCTGGAGACAATGTATTGGATCAATTATCTGGAATATTGCATGGAGCAGATGGAGACGGAAAATTAACAATAGAACCAGAAAGTCAAAATTCAGATATAAAAATAAAATATAAAAAAGAAAATGATCCGGATTGGCAAGAGTATACAGATAAGGTGAAAATATATGAAAACACAACAATAAGTGCAAAGGCAAGTAAAGATGGCAAAGAAAGCGGAATAACATTAAAAGTTATAGATAATATTGATAATCAAGAGCCTAATTTAAGTGATTTTAATGAGAAGAATGGAGAAACAGAAAGAGAAGTAGTAGTAACAGCAAAATTAACAGATGATAAATCCGGAATTGTTAAATATGGAATTAGTAGAAGTAAAGAAACTGAACCAGAGACAATTATAAAAGCAGATGATGATTTAACAGATGAGGATATAGAAGAACATAGAAATTCAAGCCCAGTGCTAGATTTAAATGTTGAAATACGTGACATATACGAAAATGGAGATTTTTTTATATGGATTTGGGATACTGCTGGAAATTGTGCAAAAAAAGAAGTGAAAATCACAAAAGTAAAAGTACAACAAGTTGCTCAGATTGTTGAAACATCAGATAAAAGCCATTCGAATTTGGAAGGAAAAACATATCCTACACTACGTGAAGCACTAGAGGCAAGCCCAGAAGGTGCAAATACAACAATTAAATTATTAGCAGATATATATAACGAAAGTAACGAAATTACTGGCAAAAACATAACTATAAACCTAAGTGGATTCACTTTAGGAAGCAAAAGTAACAGAAATCCAACATTAATTGTAAACAAAGGACATGAATTGACAATAATAAATAAGCAAGAAGACGGAAAAACACAGTCAAAAGGACTATTATCAAGTGAATGTAAACATGCAATTGAGGTAAAAGATGGTGCAAAATTAACATTACGGAGAATTTGACAATAAAGTATCAGTAACACAACCAGCTATACAGGCCAAGAATACAGGTATAATAATTTCAGATGAGGCAACCTTTAATTTTTATGATGGAAAAATTACTGCAATAGGTACAAATGGAAATAAAGCATTTGCCCTTCAAGGAACTGTATCAGAAACACCAACTGCATATAAAACATCAATAACAGATGGTGCAGATGTAGATGGAGAAAAAACAAAAATAGCTACATTAGCTATAATTGCTGGAGTTGAAGCAAAGATAGGAAGAACCACATATCCAAGGTTGGAAGATGCAATAGATGCAGCTGGAAAAACTGTGGGTGAAGATGGAACACAAGTAGAAATTGTATTAGTTCCAGAAGTAGTAACAAAATCAGAAAAAGTTGTAATAAGTGAAGATAAAAATATTAAATTAGATCTAAATGGAAGAACATTAAATACAACAGGATCAGGCTATGTTATAGAAAATTATGGAAAACTTGAAATAGTAGATACAAGTGATGAGGAAAGTGGGAAAATAACTAGTACAACTAATAATACTATATATAATGGTAGTACAACAGAAGAAGGAAAAGAGTATATAGACGAGCCGGAAAATATAGATTTAAGTAAAATAGAACACAATCCAGATGACCAGTACTATTTTGATTGTAAAGATGGAAAATTAATTAATAATAATAAGAAGACTGTGAGTGATCAAGCATTAAGAACATCAGCAGCTGGATACATAAAATTAGATATGACAGATTATGAGGGGAAATATACCTTGTTTGTAAATGCTGAAGTATCAACAGTCTCATATTATGGTGGATATGGTTATGTAAGTATATCAAATAAACCAGACAATAGTTCAAGAGTAACAAATACAAGTTATGGACAATTTATGAGATTAACAAATGAGGATAAACAAATAGGAACAATGGACATAGCAGGTGGACAGGTATACTATTTGAATTTTAGATATGATAAAGGCTCATATGTTAATGATACAACGAGTGATGAATTTAAAATAAATAGTATTACAATTAGAAAGAAACAAGAAGGTGAATTGACTATAACAAGTGGAGAAATAGCCATAGATAAGGTAGGAGAGTTACAACACTATTATATAGCAATACATAATGAAGGAATGTTAAATGTAAATGGAGGGAAAATATCAAGTAGTTGTGCTTATACAGCAGGAGTAATTAGTAGAGAAGGTTCATCATCAAATATAAATGGAGGAGTTTTCAATTTAACCGGAAACGAAGATATAGCAGTTTGGGGTTATGAAAGAGGAAGCTTGACTAAAATAACTAATGGAGAAATGCATGCATATCACGGAGTATACACTAGTACCTATACTTCAAATGTTGAAATTACAGGAGGTACATTTGGGGAAGATTGTTATTATCAAATACATGATTTTGGTAGTTATTCATCTATAAAAATGGATGGAGTAAATTTAAGTAGATCGGGTTCTGGTTATAACATTTATCTAAATGTAGATTATTGTGATATATTAATAAATAATTGCGATATAAAAAACTCATGGGATTATATTATAAGTTATTATAATTACAATAATAATAGTAATATAGAAATAAAAAATTCACATATAACTGCAAATCGTGGAATAAACTTGACTAACAATTCTAATTTAATTATGGATAACTGTATTGTAGAAACAACTAATTTGTTTATCAATAGTAATGGAACAAGTAATTTTCAGATAAAAGGATCTACAATTAATGTAACAGGAAATGATAGATTAATATACTGTCGTTCGAATGATAATTTAACAATAATAGACTCTAAACTAAATAATGAACTCTCTTATAATAAATTTGAAGGAATAAATATCAGTTATGGTGGAACTATAAATATAAGTGGAACAACTCACATAAAATCAGGTGGTGCCCCAATATATTCTAATGGAACATCAAAGGTAGACGTAAATATAGAGTCAGGAACTCTAGAATCCACTTATTGGCAAGCTATAGAAATGGTAAGTGCTACAGGAACTATTACTTTAGGAGAAAAAGGAAATGGAGTTAAAACTGATACACCTGTTTTAAAATCAGCAATTTCAGAATGGGACGTTCATTCATACAGAATGAATTTAAGATTTTATGATGGAAGATTAGTAGGAGGCAGAGATAAATTAGTAGGTGCAGCAATTAGTGATATAGAAGATGGATATGAATTAGTAGATATAGATGATGAAGATAGTGGAATAGATCAAGGTAATGGAAGCAGTGAAACTGCGACTGGGAAGGAAGTTATAGCATTAGGAGAAATCCAAGGAGTAGCTAGAGTATTAAAAGACAATTCAGATAATGGAGATGAATATAATGCACTAGAATCAGCAGTAAAAAGCTGTGAAGCTACAGAAGAAAAAACAGTCACAATAAAATTATTGAAAGATATTAAACAAGTTAGACAAGTAAAAATTGAAAAAGGGCAAAATATAAAGATAGATTTAAATGGACATAAAATATATTTAATGTCTACTGACACTATATATAATGAAGGCACATTGGAAATTACAGATAGTATAGAAAATCAGAATGAAGAAGATTTTAATATAATTGTACCTGTAGGAAATAGTGTTATACATAATGTAGTTGTAAAAGATGGTGAAGAACAAATTATTAGTACAGGAAATTTAAAATTAAGTAATGGAGTAAGGATTAATAGTAATATTATAGGCTTAAATAATGACTATAAATGTTTAATAAAAAATGAAGGAGAGTTAGAAACTAATAATATTAAAATTTCATCATCAGGGGATTATATAAATGTTGTAAACAATCAAGGAAATGCAAAAATTAATGCTTCCACATTGTTATCATCAGGAACTTATATGAATATTATAAATAATAGTGGAACACTACAGTTAAAAGATGGAAAAATGACAGGAACAAGAAGGGATATGCATGCTATATATAATGGTGTTTCTGCAGAAGTAGAAATTAATGGAACAAATATAGAAGTAGTAGGTGATTGGTCATATACGATACAAAACAGTGGATTAGTAAATGTCAAAGAAAATTCAAAGTTACAATCAAGTCATCGTACTATACAGGTTGATAGAGGAACTATACAAATAGATGGAGGAACAATAACAAGCACTAGTGACACAGCAATACATAATGAACAACAAGGTACGATAAATATAAATGGAGGAACAATACATGGAGTTTACGCTGGTGTAACTAATTGGGGCGGAGGAACAGTTAATATAAAAAACGCAACAATGAACTGTGATCGATGGATAGTACAAAATAATAATAATAGAATATCGGGAACTGTAAATATTGAGAGCGGAGATTTTACAACTAAAAATGTAGCATTATGTAATGAAGCAAATGGAATAATGAATATAAAAGGAGGAACCTTTAAAAGTACAAATTCTAATGCAATAGAAAACCGTGGAACATTAACTTTAGGGGAAAAAATAGCAGAGGGCAATCTTGAAAATGAACAACCTAGTGATGAGAATCCTAGTATTACAGGTGCGAACATTGGTGTAGTAAATAATGGAGTATTTAATTTTTATGATGGAGCCATAACTGGACCTGTAGGAAAATCAATACAAGGGATAGTAACAGAAAAAGAAACTGGATATCAAGTTGAAAAAGCAGATAATGGAAATCAGACTGAAACTGCTACATTACAAAAAGTGTATATTATAAAATTACACGAAGATGGTTCAGATACAGATAAGGATAAGCAATTTACAACTTTAAAAGAACTACAAGATGAATTAAATGAATTAGAAAATTTAAATGATAGTAAAAAATATACCATAACGATATTAAAAGAATTTTCTATGAGTACAACAGAAACATTAACAATTCCACAAGGGCTAGACGTAACTCTTGATTTAAATGGAATAACTATTTTATGTGCTAGTAATACAATAATTGAAAATAAAGGAAAATTAACAATCAAGGATTCAAGTCATGAATTCTTAGGGAAACTACAAAATACGTCAAGTGCAACGAGCAATAATCCAGGGAAAGTTATACACAACGTAGAAAATGCAGAACTACACATACAGTCAGGGTCATTAATAACATCTGGTGTATATGTATATGGAGTTGATAATTGTAATAATTCAACAGCTGAAATGAGTGGAGGAACAATATCAACAACAGGTGAGCGTGGATATGGTATAGTTAATGAAAATAAAGGAAAGGTAAAAGTAAGTGGTGGAACAATACGAACAACTGGATATTATAGTATTTGTGTATATGACATTAGTATTCATGATGCAGAAGTAGTATCTGCAGAAATAACAGGAGGAACTATGTCAGCGACATCTTCTACTTCTGAGGGAATAGCAAAAACTAATACAGGTATTGCAACAATAGAAAATGTAAATGTTACCACAGACAATTGGCCAAGTGTTGTTAATGATGGCGAAGGTGTCATAAAGATAAATTCAAAATCTGTTTTGAATTCATACTATACTGTTGTACAGAATAGTTATGGAGGAACTTTGGAAGTATATAATGCAGAAATAAAAAGCACAGCAGGAACAGGAGTTCATAATGACAAAACTGGAATTATAAAAATAGATGGTGCAAAAATAACTAGTGGAAATGGAACAGGGGTGCATAATAATAATGATGGAAAAATAGATATAAAGAATTCTACAATTGAAGGAAGAACAGGCATAAATAATTATAATGGTGGAACAATTAACATTTCAAGTGGAACTATAACTGCTAATATAGAAACAGGAATATATAATTATAATAATTATCAACATGGAACGATAAATATAGAAGGAGGAACAATTATCGGTAAAAAAGGATTCGCAATACATAATAGTGGATATCGTTCTACAGGAACAGTAAATATAAAGGGAGGAACAATAATTAGTGAAAATAATACAGCTATTCAAAATGATTATGGAGAATTAAATATTGGAGAAAAAATAAATAGTGAGGAAACAACAAGTACTGAACAGCCAAATCAAGAGACTCCTAGAATAGAGGGAAAAATATATGGAGTATATAGTGTATCAACATTCAATTATTATGATGGAATAATAACAGGACCTATCGGTCAATCTGTAAATCATAATATAACAAATGTAGAAAAGGACTATCAAGTTGTAAAAACAATAGATAATGAAAAAGAAACTGCAAAATTGCAAAAAATAGAAATTATGGAAATAAATAAACAAAAATATACAAAAATAGAAGACATTCAAAATGCAATAGAACAACTTACTGATGGTGAGGAACACACAATAAAGGTTATAAATACAATGTATATGTTTTTAGATGATAATATAGAAATACCAGAAAACAAAAACATAATATTAGATTTAAACGGAAATGAAATAATAACAACTAGTAAAAATGCAATATTAAATAATGGAACATTGAAAATAGTAGATAATAGTGAAACAGAAAAGAAGGGAAAAATTCTTGGAACTGCAGAAGTTATTATAAAAAACAAAAGAGATCTAACAATTAATGGAGGTTGTTGTAACACAATAAATTATACTTATTATTATTATAATACAGACAGAAAATTTGTAAAAGCCATAGAGAATGAAGGTAATTTAACATGGCAGAATGGTGACTTAGATGTATACGGAGGTAATAATTATGGTATTCATAATAAAGGAACTGGAACAATAAATTGGGAGAATGGAGTTATGAATTTAGAGGCACCAAGAGTTAATCTAAGTGGTATATATACAGATAGTAGTGGAAAAATTGATTGGAAAACTGGAACAATAAATATGAATTACTCCGAATATAGTGTTTCAGAGTATGCTTTTCATATTGTTGGAACTGGAGAATTAAATATTAATGATGTAATATATAATAATAATAATCAATATTATTCTTGTTATAATTATTTTATATATACAAATAATAAAAATCAAGATAAAAATACAATTAATATTGATAATTTTAAAAGAGGAACTGTATCTACAAATGGCTATATGTATGGTATAGGTGGTTCTAATGCAAATGTAAATATAAAAAATGGTACATTTTCAGGCTTTAATCAAAGGGAGATAGATTTAGGTAATTCAGTAGTAAATATAACGGGAGGAACTTTTGGAAATCTAATAGCAATAAATGGTAATGTAACTGTAGAAGGAAATGAAACTAATATTAATAAAATTATTAATTATCAAGATTTATTAATAGAAGATGGAACAATAAAATACGTTGAAAGCAATGGAAATAATGCTAATACAATAATGACAGGTGGAAATATACATGCTACTACTGGTAATGCAGTACTAGTAAATAGCAATGGAAAATTTACTCTAAAAGGCGGAACAATAGAATCAGAAGGCGGAAATGCTGTACAAATAGATAGAGGAACATTCATAATGGGAGACAATACAAATGCAGTATCAACTGATGTGCCTCAGGTAAATGGTAACACATATGGTGTATGTGTTAATTCAGGAGAATTTGATTTTTATGATGGAACAATAACAGGAAATACGAAAGCTATTTATGGAGGAGTAAAGAACAAACCTGAAAATTATAAAGTTCAATATTCAGATACTGATGAAAAGGTGGCATTTTTGGATATAGATGCACAAGTTGAAAAAGTAGTATCAGTAGATGGGGTTTACTTTAGTGATTTTGAATCTGCTTTAGATCATGCAATGAATAATAGAAGGGGAACTATCTTAGTACATAAAGAAATGGATTTACCAAATTCAATGACTATAGATGATAATACAGATATTACGATAAATCTAAATGGACATAGTTTAAAAGCGGAACTTGATAATACAATATTTACTAATAATGGTGCCCTAACAATAATTGATGAAATAGTGGATGAGACTGAAGATGGTGATACAGATAGTGCAGGCGGTGATTCAGATAGTGCAGACAGTGATTCAGATAGTTCAGATGGTAATACAGACGATGGAGAAGAAGTACAAAGTGTAGTATCTAAAATAGAAAACACCAAAGGATATGTTGTAATTAACAATAAAACATTAACTGTTGGAAGAAAAGATAATGGACTAATAAAGACAACGCCAGTTCTAAAAGGACAAACAACAGCAATACAAAATAATGGAACATTCTACTGGTATGATGGAGTAATAGATGGAGAAGAAATAACAGAAGAAAAAACACAGTCAGCAAAAATATCTTCTTTAGCAAGACAAATAAAAGCAGGTGCAGATAATATGCTAAATGAAGCGGGAAAAAAGATTCTACCACTAATACAAAATCCAAGTATAAAACTAGACACAGAAAAACCAATATGGACTAAAGGCCCAGTAACAGCAACAATATACACAACAGACAGAATAATACTAGACATCAAAAACGAAACAGCAAATGTAGAAAAAAGATCATTAACCGTTAAAAAAGTCTGGGAAATGCCTGATGAAGAAGCGCAAAATTACAAATCAACAATACAATTAATGAGAATTATAAAAGGAAAGAAGGAAGCAGTAACAGATAAAAAAGGCAATAATTTAACAGTAGAAATAATAGGAAACAATTCAGCAACATTCGAAGATCTTCCAGTATACAAGGGAAAAGAAAAAATAGAATATGTATTAGAGGAAATCAAAGTACAAAGAAGAACATCAGAAAATGAATGGGAAGATGTACCAATGACTGATTTTAATGTAACATATAACCAAATGAGCAATTGATAACAATTGCTCATTTTATAATGCTATTACAAAGTTTATACTATTAAAGAACAAATAAAACTTTACATAACAAAAAGAATGTGATATAATACACCAAAAAGGATGGTGTTATATGAAGTCTAATTTTAATAGAAGAAAAGCCAATGAAAAAAAAGATAATAATGTAAACAGAAAAATATATTTAGATAATTTATCTTCTGCTGAGAGAAATAGAATATATTCAAATATTACGAAAGACGCTTATATGAAGCTATTAAAAGAAAACGGAGAAGAGAAAATAATCTATATTTTTGAATATATGTTGAGCCAGGATTATATTTTAAAAATTACTGGAGAACAAAATAAAAACGATAAAAGACTTATAAAAGAAGTTAAAACAGCTGTTAACTATACTGTTAAAAATATCATACTTAATTATGTAGAAGAAAAAATAGAAGACGCCGTAGAAGAGGGAATTAAACATGGAAAAACAAAAAAAGAAATTATTTCAACAATTCAAAATTCAAAAGATTTTATGAAACTGTTAGAAGCTGAAGATAAATCTAATGAATTTTTTAGAACTCTTATAGAACAAATAAAGAAAAGTATAGATAAACAAGTAGATATATTAGAAGAAGAGGAAGAGAAAGATAAAAGAGTATCACCCGAAAGCAAACAAGAAGAAAAAAACAGATTGCAAAAAGATAAAAAAAGATTGCAAGAAGATAAAGAATTTATGCAAGCAGTTTCAAAATATACAGATGATTATAAATTTCTAGCAGAATCAAGACCTGTATATATTTCACAAAATGGTAACATGTATCCTAATGTAGAAAAAAGAAGATTTAAAAATGTAGATCAATATTTTAGATTTGTTGCTCTTCAAGAGAAACTACAAAATAATATGACAGATAAAGATGGTGATGAAGTTAAAGCCATAAACAGGTTACTTAATAAACAAGTAAATGATATAGAAAGAAAAATACTAGAAAATAGAAAAAATAAAATTCTAATTAAAAGAAAATATAATCACGAAGAACCGGAAATTTAAAAAAATTATAAAAAGGTAAAAATATCCTCCAGTCATACTGGGGGATATTTATTATATTTAGTAGTTGTAACACACATAATTTATACATTATTTTTATTAAATAAATATATTTTTTGACTAAACAAATATTTAAGTAAATATTTGATAGTATAAAAAGGTGACTCATTATTAAAACCAATTATTGTAAGTAGTAAAAAAGGAAAGGACATTGAAGAAAAAATAAAAATTTTCAATGTAAAACTTGTATTAATATTTCTAAGAAAAAAATAAATAAAAACATTCCAAATAATATTAAATACAGCAGTTGAGTAATCAATTATTCCTAGAATTTTTTTCTTAAAATTATAATTCTTAGGTATAATAAAATTCATTTATTTATCACCCCTTTTCAGATCAAATAAATTATAAATAATATTATTTTAATAAATAGCGCAAAGAACTAATGTTACTTGAAACTTCAGTAGATATTCCACCAATTAATTCTCTAATATAAGAATTAGCTTTTGTTAAGGCATAAATGCAACCAATACAAATTAATTTTGATAATATATCAGAAGAAGAAAAATTAGTAGAAAATACTATCAACAGAATTAAACTAACAAAAGATTGTAGTAATAAAAGCGATAATATAGCTCTAAACCATGACTTGAAAAACCAAGAAGTTGATGAATTTATCAATGTAAGAATAGCAAATGGAGTGATTAATATAAATACTTTCAAAATTACATATCTTAATGAGTATGTAAAAAGTAAATTAATTAAATTTAGAGATATAAAACCCCTTAACAAACCATCAAGTGAAAATACGTTTAAACTAACATTATCAGATGTTATCACATTATTTAATCTTGTAATTAATTCTAGAAAGCTAATATTACAGTTAAATATATTTTCACCAATTTCACGAATAGCAAGAGATATAAGTGAATTTATATTTATTATTTGCTCGATTAAGAAATATGAAGAATTTGCTAAAATAGTATAAATAAATAATTTAAAAATAAATTGAAAAGGCTGTTCAGTTTCAGATGATGTATAATGTGAAAATGCATATCTAATTATGTAATAAATTGCAAATCCAATCAACAAAGAATTTGCTAGTAATATTAGTCCTGATTTTGTTCCAGTACCAAAAAAGGAACTCATAAACTTGTCCTGTAAAATATCTGTATTTATAAAAACAATATCATCCAAAATTGAATATATATTATTATCAATTGATGAAAAAAGTGACGAAAATAACGAATTAATAGTATCTAAAATTACTTGGCTTATAGATGTTTGAGACTCCTGCATATTTTTATTAAATATCCTTTCTAAAGTTTGAAATTCTAAAAATATAGTTTTGGAATATAAAAAATACTAAAATTAATTATTAATATTATCCAACAAGTAAGTTCTGAATAGTTGAAAGGAGCAAATCAACAACTAATATAAGGGCATAAGAAATAAGAGAAGTACGAATTAACTTTTTTCCAATTCGCATACGTTCATCATCACCAAAACTAAATTTTTTCATAAATACACCAGTGGCAACAGCAACTGCTGCAGCAGGTGTAGCAAGGCTAACAAGCCAAGATTCTATTTTTTCAAAAGCAGAACTCAATGTGGTTATTAATTTTGGATAAGCAGCAAAAGAGACATTTGAAAAAATAAAAATAAATATTATTATTAAAATAAAAATTATAAATAAATTATTAATTGTAAAAAATTTCTTAAATTGTTTCATAGTATCAATCCTTTCAGTTATGAAGATAAAACAAAATAACATTAAAAATACATCTCATCATTTTTAAAATAGGGAATTAATTCTAACCTTTGCGGAGGTATAATAGATATACCTGTTGACAAAAATGCTATACAATTAAAAGTATCTAAATTTTGTGTAAAATAATTAGTATCAAAAATAAAATCATGTTGTATAACAGAATTAATACTCTCAGTTATACTTGAGTTTTTAGAATTAAGAGAATTTGTAAAATAATTATACACAGTCTCCTTAGCATTTTCTGAGATACTTCTAGAGACTTTTTCCTTATCCTCCTTTCCAATTTGTTTTTGAGCTTCCTCAATTGTGAAAGCATCATCTGTGCGTAGCCAAATTTTATTTATTAAATTCTGGATAATAACCTTAACAGCGGACTCATTATTTAATGTTTTTAATAATGATGTGTAGCTCTGTGTAGCAACAATATTAATACATTTTGCTTCTCTACTTTGTGCAAAAAAATCTGCATCTGTTGATGTAACATATTCATGATATTCATCAGATATAAAAGCAACAGTTCGTTCCACATTATTTTTAGCCAATCGAGACAATACTTCAGTCTGAAAATCTAATTTTAGATAAGCAGCAATTATTTTAGATAAATTTTTGTATTCAGAAATATTCATATTTAAAACAACAATTTTTCCTTTATCTATAATATCTGAAAGACCATAAAAATTCTCTTCAGATTTTTCAGGATTAAAAGTATGTAAAACATCATAATCCGAAACAAAACAATTTGTTATTCTAGTAATTTCGGACTTTAATATAGACATAGTTCTTTGATCAAGTTTTAAAAATTCCTTTTCAAAAAAAGTTATGGAAGTTAAAAGATCATAACACTCCTGCTCATTATATTCATTTTTTAAAAATCTATTTTTTAAATTATTTATTTGAGAATAATAATAAGATTCATCAGTAATTAGTTTGTGTAATTCATTGAAATTAACATAGTTGTTATTATATAGCCTACATAGTTTGATAGAATGTTCAATTATCTGCTCAGCCTTGTCTAACCAATAAGATTCTGAATTATTTTCTGAAAATAACAATAAAATTGTTTTTAATCTATTTGCTAAAATAGATGCCTTTAAATTAGGCTTGTTTAAAGGATTATATTTATATTTACCTCCTAATTCGATAACAATCAAATCCTCAGACCTATTAAATCTATTACAAAAATCCATTACCTGAAATTGATAATTGCCCTTTACATCTAAAATTAACATTCCAATTTTTTCTTTTTCATCATCATTTTTATAATAAATTAATTGCTTAGTAAAAGGATACATTGCACTACTTGTTTTTCCAGAGCCAATTGTTCCTGTAATAATCATATTCTGATACAACCCCTTTTCGGGAATGTAAATACCATTATTTTTTTCATCTTTTCCAATTAATAATTGTAAATTATTTTTATTAAAATTTAGTGGAGTTAAAGCAACATGCTTATTAGTAGATTTTTTAAAAATTTTTGAATAAATCAAATTAGATATAATTATTAAATTAATCATACTAGAAAATATAAAAATAATTTTAATTAACTTCCATAATATTGGTTGCTTTTGACAAATATCATATGGAACTAATCCATAATTTACATATACAGAATTTAATTTATACAATGGTGAAAAAATAAAGAAACCAATAATAAAAAAGATGAGTACAAAAATTATAATAAATAAAAATCTTTTTTTCATAATACTCCTTTAATGTGTTTAAATATTATTATTTTGGAGAATAATAAAATAGCATATGAAGTTATCAATAATAAAAATTATTTTAAATAATTTTTTATTTCAAGTTTTGATCCCTGTTCATTGTGTAAAATTTTTATATCTATAAATGTATATAGCAAATAAAAATTTATAAATAAATTAATAAAAAATATTATGAAGAATAAATCAAGAGTTTTTATAATAGTCTCCTTTCTGTAATATACCATAAATTTAAAGTCTCTAAAGAACACTAGACTTTTATCCATAATTATGTTAAAATATAAAATAAGTTTATACTTCATAAAGCCGTGAATTGATAATATCATTACAATAAGAAGATACAACTATTTAAGCATGAGTTAAATCAAAATTATAAAGGAAAGGTGAATAAAATGGAAATAACTAAAAATACAAAAATAGGTGAATTACTTGAAATTGCGCCAGAAAAAGCAGAGATATTATTAGAAGCTGGAATGCATTGTCTAGGATGTCCTGCCTCACAAGCCGAAACTTTAGAAGAAGCTTGTGATGTTCATGGAATAAATGTTGATGAGTTAGTTGAAAAGCTAAATGCTTAGAAAAAAACTAATAACAAATCAATAATATGAAATGGACTATAATAAATATAACACACATAATTAAAAATGTCACGAAAAATCGTACAACAAATTTCGACAAAATAAAAATCATAAGTCATGAAGTGAACCGAAATTATTAAATAAAAACTTAATAATTCCGGTTCACTTTATCACTTGTATGAATAAAAAATATTCTTAATAAAATTGCCAGATTCAGTTAGAAAGTTATTAAAATCTAAACTATGATCAATACTTTCCTGTTTAGATTCATTTTCTGAAGTAGAATCAGAAGAATTATTAGTTGGTACATAATTAGGTAATAAAATAGCAGATGCTTCATCTTTATTACAAAAAGACCAATATACCCAACTTATATTCTTTGAATTTAAATATTGTATCCATTCATTAAACTTATCAAAATAAACCGCACCATTTCCAGAGGCATCTGTTAATCCACATTCAGAAATAAAAATCGGAATATTTTTTTGAATACAGTAATCTATTTTACTGCGTAACTCAGAGCCATGTGATCCTGAATAAAAGTGACATGAATATACAACATTTTTAAAATTCAATGGATTATCTGCAACCTTATCTATTGCCTGACACCAGACTGGAGAGCCCACGATAATCAAAGAATTTTCACAGTTATTACGTATAATAGGTATTATTTCCTCTGCATAAGGTTTTACAGAGCCATCCCAAGTTACGTTATTACCATTAGGTTCATTGCAAATTTCATAAATAACATTTGGAGTATTTGAATATTGCTTTGAAATTTCATTAAAGAATGTTTTTGCATTTTCTTTATGAATTTGTGGATCATTATCATTTAAAATATGCCAATCAACAATTACATACATATCAAGCTGTACGGCCATATCTATTATATTACAAACCTTTTGCATATTTTCTTGAGGGTTAAAAACATAACCAGTAGAATTAGAATCTGTATACATAGCAATTCTAAATACATTGATATTCCAATCATTTTTTAGGACTTTTAAATTTTCGTAATTAATCACATCGTAAAACCATTCAATTCCATGACTACTAATACCCCTTAGCTGAATTTCTTCATCATGTTGATTTAAAAGCATAGAACCATCTGTGTGAAGCCAACCATTATAAGATATAGAAGTTTTATCTATAAAAGTATCTTCACTAATTTCATCATCACTAATCTCATCTCCACTAATTTCATCTTCTAAAACAGAATCTGGTTGACTAGAATTATCAGTACTTTTATCAGTACTTTTTTCATTTGAAAAATTAATTGTAGTATAAGCAAATACAGCTCCCACAATTAAAACTATAATTAAAAATAAAAATAAAATTAATTTTTTCATATTCTCAAACCTTACATAAATATATTTAGATTTTAATAAATCCATAAACAAAAATATTATAACAGACGCAGATAAAAAATTCAATAATACAATTTAGTAATATTTGCATAAGGACGTGCATATAATAAGATATAGAGCTTAATTAGAAGCAT
>CANRGE010000007.1 GCA_947630065.1 uncultured Clostridia bacterium | reverse complement strand
TATTACTTTAAAACAGCAATAAATCTGAATAATGCAATAACCTTTTATTTTCCAGAAATTACTCTGAAAATTTGCGAAAATGCTTTTAAATTAATAAAAATTGAGTTATAATATAATAATGTAATGATTTATAGGAGTATAAAATTAAATGAATGCATTAATTAAAAAGCTAGAAGAATCTGATAGATTTAATAGTTATTATAAAAATGTGGAAAATAAAATAAGCCCAGTTATGCTAACTGGGCTTACAGATGTTACTAAAACTTATTTTTTATATGGAACTATTTGTAAAAGTAATAAAAAAGCTTGTTTAATTACATATAATGAAATACAAGCAAAAAAATTAATGAAAGACTTACAATACTTTACAAATAAAGTAGTTTTTATTCCAAAAAAAGAAATAGTAGCTTATGATTATATAGTAGAAAGTAAAGACCTACCATATGAAAGAATAGAAGCTTTGAATTCAATATATAATAATGATACGCAAATAGTAATTACTACAATAGAAGCTTTAATGCAACCAATTATAACTAAAGAAGTATTATATAACAATGTTTTAGAATTTAAAGTTGGCAAATCTTATGATTTAGAGGAAGTAAAACAAAAATTAGTAAATTTAGGCTATACAAGAAATGATTTAATTGAAACAAAGGGCGAATTTAGTATTAGAGGTGGGATAATAGATGTTTCTATTACAAGCAAAAAAGGTGTTAGAATAGAATTCTGGGGCGATGAAGTAGATTCTATTAGATATTTTAATATTAATACTCAACGTTCTACAGAAACAATACAAGAAATAACAATATTACCATGTCATGAATTTATATTAGAAAAATCATTAGAGCAAGTTTGCAAAAAAATAGAAGATGAATATAATGAAGAGCAATATAAAGAAATAATAAAAAAAGATATAGAAACAATACAGCAAGGAGATTATATAGGAAAAATAGATAAATACTATAATTGTTTTTATAATAATTTTACTAATTTATTAGAGTATATTCCAAAAGAATATTTAGTATTTATAGATGAAGATTCAAAAATAAAAGCAAGAGCTAAAAATATAATATCAGATAATGAAAATTTACAAAATGCTCTTATTGAAAAACAAAGAATTATTCCAGAAATAATTAAAGATATAGAAGAATATGAGGATATAGAAAACTTATTAAAGAATCGTGAATTAATATATTTAGAAAAACAAGATAGTATATCTAGCGAATATTTAGATGAAGAAGTTGCAAATGCACATAGAAATTCTATAAATTTTACAACAAGAGAAGTAAACTATTTTAAAAGCAGTATGGAAATGTTTTTAGAAGAAATAACACAAGCAATAAATAAGAAAAAAACAGTAATAATATTAGGTGGAAATGAGGCTAGTAGTCAGAAAATATCATTATTATTACTAGAAAAAGAAATACCACATAAATATTTAGAAAAATTAGATAAAGATTTAACAACAGGAATTGCAAATATATCAACTGGAGCATTATCAACAGGATTTGAATTATTTGATTCTAATTTACTTTTAATAAGTAGTGAAGAATTATTTTCAGAAACAACTAAAAAAAGAAAAAAAGTACATCATGCATTTAACGAAGGGGAAAAAGTAGTATTTGCAGATTTAAAAGAAGGAGATTATATTGTTCATAAAACTCATGGAATAGGACAGTTCATAGGTGTAAATACTATAAAAGCGGATAATATAATAAAAGATTATATAAAAATAAAATATAAAAATGATGATATATTATATATACCAACTAATCAATTAGATTCAATAAGAAAATATATTGGAGAAGGGGAAGTAGCTCCTAAATTAAATAGATTAGGAGGTAAAGAATGGGCACAAACTAAAGCAAAAGTTAAGAACAATTTAAGAGAAGTTGCAAAGGAATTAATTGAATTATATGCTAAAAGACAAAAAATAAAAGGATTTGCTTTTTCAAAAGATAATTCTTGGCAAACACAATTTGAAAATAGTTTTCCATATGAAGAAACAGATGACCAGTTGCGTTGTATTGAAGAAGTAAAGCAAGACATGGAAAAAGATAGACCTATGGATAGGTTATTATGTGGTGATGTTGGATATGGAAAAACAGAAGTAGCAATTAGGGCAGCATTTAAAGCTTGTATGGATCAAAAACAAGTTGCATATTTAGTACCAACAACTGTACTTGCAAATCAACAATATGAAACTTTTAAAGAAAGAATGGAAGAATTTGCAATAAGAGTAGAATTACTAAATAGATTTAGAACAAAAAAGGAACAAGAAGAAATTGTAAAAAAACTAAAGTTAGGCGAAATAGATGTAGTAGTTGGTACACATAGATTATTAAGTAAAGATGTAGAATTTAAAGATTTAGGATTGCTTATTATAGATGAAGAGCATAGATTTGGTGTAAAAGATAAAGAAAAAATAAAAGAATTAAAAAATAGTGTAGATGTTTTAACTATGACAGCAACACCTATACCAAGAACAATGCATATGTCTATTGTAGGAATTCGTGATATGTCTGTAATATATGAACCACCACAAAATAGAAGACCTGTTCAAACATATTTATTAGAATATGATAAAGAAATTATAAAAGAAGCAATTACAAAAGAATTAGAAAGAGATGGGCAAGCATTTTATTTATATAACAATGTAGAAGGAATAGAGAAAAAGGCTATTGAAATTTCCAACTTAGTGCCAGAAGCTAAAGTTGAGTTTGCACATGGAAAAATGTCTGGTAGAGAACTAGAAGAAATTATGCAAAGATTTATAAATAAAGAAACTAATGTATTAGTATGTACTACTATATTAGAATCTGGTATAGATATACCAAATGCGAACACAATAATTGTAGAGAATGCAGATAGATTAGGGCTAGCTCAGCTATATCAAATAAGAGGAAGAGTAGGAAGAAGCAATATTCAAAGTTATGCATATATAACATATAAAAAAGATAAGATGTTATCAGAAGTAGCAGATAAAAGATTAAAAACTATAAAAGAATTTACTGAATTTGGTTCTGGATTTAAAATTGCAATGAGAGATTTGGAAATTAGAGGAGCAGGAAGTTTATTAGGAGAAATCCAATCAGGACATATGGAACAAGTTGGATATGATACTTATTGCAAATTGTTAGATGAAGTAGTAAAAGAAATGCAAGGAATTGAAGTAAAAGAAGAACAAGATGTACAAATAGATATTAATGTATCTAGTTATATTTCAGATGATTATATAGAAAATAGTAGTCAAAAAATCGAAGTATATCAAAATATTGCTCTTGCAAGAACAGAAGAGGAAATACAAGATATAATAGATGAAATTATAGATAGGTATGGACAAATTCCAAAAGAAGCATATAATTTATTAGAAATAGCAAGAATTAAAGAACTATGTAAAAAGGCTAATATATTAAAAATTTCACAAAAAAGAGAAAATATAGTGTTTTACTTTGAATCTTTTAAATTTGATAGTGAAATCTTAGACCAATTATTGAAAAAGTATAAAAACTCAATTAAATTCTCTACAGGAAAAGAAGCATACATAACATACAAAGTACAAGAAAATTCAGATGAAGCTATAATTAAGAAAATAAAAGAATTTTTGAATAGTGTGCTTGAAAAAAATTGAAATATATAAAAGTTTTTAAGAAATCAAGAAGGAGAAGATTTATGCAAGTAATAACAAGTAAAGATAACGAAAAAATAAAGGAAATTAGGAAATTAAAAGAAAAAAAGTTTAGAGACCTAAATAAGCAATATATTATAGAGGGTATTAAACTAATACAAGAAGCAATATATGAAAAGGTTAATATAGACAGTATTGTAGTATGTGAAGATTGCTTGCAAAATAACACAATAGAGCAAAGTTTATTATATGAAATAGCAAAATTTAATTGTATATATGTATCTCAGAAAATATTTGAATTATTAACAGAAGTAAAAAATCCTCAGGGAATATTAGCAGTAATAAATAGAGATTTAAAAGCAGAACAAATTGATTATACACAAGATATAATAGTAGCATTAGATGATATTCAAGATCCAGGAAATTTAGGAACAATTTTAAGAACAATTGATAGTGTAGGATTAAGTCAAATAGTAATGTCAAAAAATACAGCAGATGTTTATAATTCAAAAGTTGTTCGTTCTACAATGGGAGCGATATTTAGAATAAAAATAATACAAGTTGATGAATTAAATAAAACTTTAAAAGAAATGAAAAAGCATAAATATCAAGTGTTATGTACCTCATTAAAAACAGAAAATAGCATATATGATATAGACTATAATAAAAAGGTAATAGTAATAGGAAATGAGGCCAATGGAGTATCTAAAGAAATTTTAGAAATGGCAGACACAAAAATTAAAATACCAATGTTAGGTAAAACAGAGAGCTTAAATGCATCAGTTGCAACAGGAGTTATATTATATGAGTATGTAAGACAAAAACAAAATAAGAAGGCATAGCCTTCTTATTTTGTTTTTGTTAATAATTCCATTACAATAGGATAAATTTCAGTATAATTTTTTTCCCAACTATTAGCAATAGCTTTAGCTTGCTCACGAGAATTAGCAGAAAGTTTTATTTCGAAAGTAGCAATATTATTTTCTACTAATT
Source organism: uncultured Clostridia bacterium (assembly GCA_947630065.1). Lineage (GTDB taxonomy): Bacteria > Bacillota > Clostridia > TANB77 > CAG-508 > RGIG8482. Next base: position 58,506 of record CANRGE010000007.1, on the reverse strand, counting down.
TACATTTTATAATAAAATCATTTTCACTTCTAGGAAAAAATTCAGAAATAGCATGACTATGATTTTGAATTTTGTCAACTTCTGATTTAAGTGCGTTATCAACTTTTAGCTTTAATATACCAGGAAGTAGGTCATCTGTTAAAGATAATGTATTTTTTCCTTCATCTGTTATTTTATACATAATATCTTCATCTTTTGTATAACCAATAATATAGTTGTCTTGTAATAAATCTAATAAAAATTGTTGAAAATAAAAGTAATTCATGTCTTGTATAGATAATACAAGTTTTAAAAGATTATCACTATTTATTGGCTTATCAAGTTTGTTTAAAATATATAACAGTAATACTTTGTTTTCAGCCAATTTTTCACTATCAGAGGTTAACTTCATATTATCACAATCCTTTCTTATAAATAATTAAAATTAATTATTTTATAAATTCCTCAATTTTTTCTAGAACAGGAGATGTATAAATCTTTTTTTCTGAAGAAAAAGCAAAAATGGGGCTATAAGAAATTCCTAAACTATTTTTCAAAGCCTCAACATATGAATCTACTTTAGTTGGAGCAATTTTATCGGCTTTATTAGCAATAATAATAAAAGGTAAGTTAGCTTGTAATATATAATTATACATATGTAAATCATTTTCAGTAGGCTCGTGTCTAATATCTATTAAGAAAATTATTAAGCAGATTTGATTTCTTTTTACTAAATATTCTTCAGTAAATTTTCCAACTTGCTCTTGTTCTTTTTGAGACATTTTACTAAATCCGTATCCAGGTAAATCTACTAAATAAAAGTTGTTGTCTATATTATAAAAATTAATTAATCTAGTTTTACCAGGTTGACTACTAGTTCTTGCTAAAGATTTTCTATTAGTTATAGTGTTAATAAACGAAGATTTACCAACATTAGATTTTCCAACAAGAACTATTTCAGGTAGATTATTATTAGGATATTGTTTTGGACTTGTAGCAGAAATCTCAAATTTGGGATTTTTTATAATCATAATATTTTCCTTTCTAATTTTTAGGTATAAGTATTTTTGTTCCACCCATATAAGGTTGTAATGCAGTAGGAATATTAATACTTCCATCTTCATTATAGTTATTTTCTAATAAAGCAATAAGCATACGAGGAGGGGCAATAACAGTATTATTTAGTGTATGAGCAAAATAATTACCTTTTTCACCTTTAATACGAATACCTAAACGTCTACTTTGAGCATCTGTTAGATTAGAACAGCTTCCAACTTCAAAATATTTTTGTTGTCTAGGACTCCAAGCTTCAACATCAACACTTTTTGCTTTTAGGTCTGCTAAATCTCCACTGCAACATTCAAGAGTACGAACAGGAACATCTAGACTTCTAAATAATTCAACAGTATAACTCCACATTTTATTATACCAATCATAACTATCTTCTGGTTCACAAACTACAATCATTTCTTGTTTTTCAAATTGATGTATTCTATAAACCCCACGTTCTTCTATACCATGTGCACCTTTTTCTTTTCTAAAACAAGGAGAATAAGAAGTCATAGTATAAGGTAAAGACGATTTAGAAAGTATTTGATCTTTAAATTTTCCAATCATTGAATGTTCACTAGTACCAATTAGGTATAAATCTTCACCTTCAATTTTATACATCATTGCATCCATTTCTTCAAAACTCATTACACCAGTTACAACATCAGAACGAATCATGAAAGGTGGAACACAATATGTAAAACCTTTGTTAATCATAAAATCTCTAGCATAAGAAATTACTGCAGAATGAAGTCTTGCAATATCTCCCATAAGATAATAAAAACCATTACCAGCAACGCGTCTAGCAGAATCTAAATCAATTCCACAAAATCTTTCCATAATATCTGTATGATAAGGAATTTCATAGTTTGGAACGATAGGGTCTCCAAATTTTTCTACTTCAACATTACAAGAATCATCTTTTCCAATAGGAACACTAGCATCAATAATATTAGGAATTTTAAGCATTCTTTCTTTTATTTGTTCAGCATATTCAAGTTCTAATTTTTCATTTTCTGCAAGTTCATCATTAATTTTTGAAACTTGTTGTTTTATTGATTCTGCTTCATCTTTTTTTCCTTCTCTCATTAAAAGTCCAATTTGACTACTTAAACTATTACGATTAGAGCGTAATTCATCTCCATGTAATTTTACTTGTCTGTTTTTGGTATCTAAATCTAAAACTTCATCTACTAAAGGTAGTTTATAATCTTGAAATTTCTTTTTGATATTTTCCTTTACAATATCAGGATTTTCTCTTACAAATTTAATATCTAACATAATATAACCTCCATTGATTAATGTTATTTTTTGTATAATAGGAAAGTAGAATTTACTTATTATACAAAAAAAGCCCTTATGAAAACATAAGGACGAATTATTTATTCGTGGTGCCACCTTAATTACTATAAAAATAGTATCTTAATAATGCTATAACCTGCATCACTCGGTTTAGTTTTACTAAAAGCATAAAAGTAGATTCCCAAAATGTTCTTGCCTAACTTACACCAAACGAAGGCTCTCTATAAAGAATTAATATTGGTACTATTCTTTTATATTGCTAAATATAGTTAGTATTCTATCATAAATTTATTCAATATACAATAGTTAAAAATTATTTTATGTAATTTTTAGTTAAGTCATCAATTAATTTAAATCTAACAGATTGACCGGTTATATTATCTGGTCTATCAGTAGAAATTTTTTCAAAAAACATCTTTTCAGGTCTTACCCAAAGCATAGAATCTGTTCTTTCGTATAAAGGTTTATATACTACCATACGTTCTTGTGTTTCTGAATCCAAAGCAATATCTACTACATAATAATAATTACCTTTAAAATGTCTATAAACACTATTTATTTTCACATTTTCCATAAAAAAACTCCTTTTAAAATAATATAGCTAAATATTATCATATAGAAATTGAATATACAATAAAAATTTGTAAATAATTTATATAATAGTTATTAAGACATAATAACTTTAAATAGGAGAAAAAATGTTATTTTTAGAAATACTAAGATTTATATTATATTCTAGTATTATTGTAATAGTTTCAAAATTTATGTTAGTACCAGTACTAAGAAAACTAGCAGAAGGACTAAACCTAAAAGCAAAAACAGTAGGAAATATATCTGGTATTGCTACATCTATGCCAGAATTATTAAGTGTATGTTTTGCATCAGCAACAGGGTTAATTAGTACAAGCATAGTAAATATATTAAGTTCTAATATTATTAATTTTTTACAGTATACATTATCTGTTGTGTTAAATAAAAACTGGGAAATATTAAGAAATAGGGCATTAACTATAGATTTAATTATGGTTATTGTAACAATAATAATTCCAATAATTTTACTAATAAAACAAATAGAAGTAACACTTAATATAATACCAATATTTATTTTATTATTTATATTATTTTATTTTATAAACAACAATACACACAACTTATATTTATCAAAATCAACTAAAAAAGAGGAAACTATTATAAAAGAAGAAAGTAGATTTATAAAAGGAAATAGAAAACTAATAATAAAAAACACAATATATTTAATTGTAATAGGGATAATTTTATTTGTGATAGGAAGTTTATTAAGTAACTCATTAGAAGAATTATGTAGAACCTTTAATATTTCAGAATTTGTAGTAGGAATATCATTAGGATTTATAACTAGTATACCTGAATTAATAACTTTTTTTGAGTCGCAAAAACATTATAAGAAAAGTGAAGCAAGATTAGGTGTAGTAGAGGCAACAAACAACTTATTAACATCCAATATATTAAACTTATTTATAATTCAAACAATAGGAATAGTAATATACAAATTGCTAGAATAACAATTATAAAATTTGAATATAATAATTAGAGTAAGGGGAGATAATATGCATGAAGAATATGTAAGAGAAAATAAGTTAAGAGAAAAAACAGATAAGGAATTAGATTTAGAACTAATAAAAAGTATAATAAAGACAAAAAATGATTTAAACAATTTAAACAAGAATTATGAATTTGCAGAAGATGAATTGATAGATTATTATTTATATCAAATAAAAGCCAATCAATCAAAACTAAATTATTTACTAAAAAAAGCAAAGAAAAAAGGTATTATATTAGAAATGTTTAATGAAATAGGAATAAGAAAAATGCAGAAATATGAAAACATGAAGGTTGTATAAAATAAATGAATAATTCGTCCAATTTAAACATAGTTATTATTGAAGGTGATTAAATTGGAGACAAACACATTAATAATATATATTTCATGTATTTGCTTTTTATTTATATTTGGTAGAATATTTATATTACCAATAAAAAGTATATTAAAATTAATATTTAACTCTATACTTGGAGGAGTAATTATATATGTAATTAATATTATTGGAGCAATGTTTGATTTCCATATAGGATTAAATTACTTTACAGCAATATTTATTGGATTATTAGGAACACCGGGAGCATTGCTATTAATAATATTAAAGTTATTTATAATATAAACAAAAACACTTTCATTTGCAAAATTTGAAAATGAAAGTGTTTTTCTATAATAGGAAAGTAGCACTTTCCTATTATAGAAAAAATAACATTGTACAGAAAATTTACTTTGTAAATTTTCGCGTCAACAAATCTTTACGCTTCTTTGAAACCTTGAATTTAGATAGCAAACTTTAAGATGTAGAGAAAAGGTTTCGCGAAGCGAGATTTGTTCTATATTATTCTACAGTTACAGATTTGGCTAAATTTCTTGGTTTATCTACATCTAATCCTTTTGCTTTTGAAATAAAGTATGCAAATAATTGTAAAGGAACAATAGATAATATAGATGATAATAATATATTAGTTTTTGGTATTTTATAAATCATATTAAAATCAGAGTTATCTATATCTTGATTTGTTACAATAAAAGTTTTTGCACCACGGGTAATTACTTCTTCTAAATTACTTATAGATTTTAACATAAGTGAAGGGTCTGTTATTATACCAATAACTGTAACGCCTTTTTCTATTAAAGCAATAGGTCCATGTTTTAATTCACCAGCAGCATAGCTATCAGAATGGATATACGAAATTTCTTTTAATTTTAAAGAAGCTTCTTGAGCGACATTATAATCAAAGCCTCTACCTAAGAAAAACATATCATGTTCTTTATAAACAGAATCTGCAAAATCTTTTATAGGTTCTATATTTTTTAAAATACTAGATACTTTTCTTGGAATAAGTAAAAGTTCCTTCTTTAAGTCATTTAATATATCTTCAGAGCAACTATTTAAAATTTCTGCAAAGCATATTGCAACAAGAGTCAATAATACTATTTGACTGGTATAAGCTTTTGTAGATGCAACAGCAATTTCAGGCCCTGCATGAGTATATAAATTGTAATCTGCTTCACGAGATATAGAACTACCTATAACATTTGTTATTGCAAGTGTTTTTGCACCATGTTGTTTTGCAAGTTTTAATGCTGCAAGAGTATCAGCAGTTTCACCAGACTGGCTAACAAAAATACAAAAAGTATTATTATTAATAATAGGATTCCTATATCTAAATTCTGAAGCGATATCTACAGTAGTATCGATTTTGCAAAGAGTTTCAAAAGTAGATTTACAAGCAAGACCAGCATGCATAGCGGTACCACAAGCAACTATATAAATTTTATTAATTTTAGATAAATCTTTAAAGCTTATATTAAAGTCATCAAAACAAACTTTTTCATTATCTTTTAAACAAGCACCAATAGTTTCTCTAATAGCAGTAGGCTGTTCATGTATTTCTTTTAACATATAATCTTCATAGCCATTTTTTTCAGCAGAACTTGCATTCCAATCAATATTTTTAATTTCTTTTTTTAATTCTTCTAGTGAACAGTTATAAAATTTTACATCATTTTTCGACAATAAAGCAATATCACCATCTTCAAGAAGATAAAAGCTTTTTGAATAAGATAAAATTGCAGGAATGTCTGAAGCAATATAATTTTCGTTATTACCTACACCTATTACTAAAGGACTATCTTTTTTTGCTACAATCATATTGTTTGGGAAAAGATAACTAATAACTTCAATTGCAAAACTACCTTTTAAATCTGAACAAGCCAAAGAAACAGCTTTTAAGAAATTATTAGAATCATTAATATTTTTATTAAAATAATAATGAATTAAATTAGGAATAACTTCTGTATCAGTTTCAGATAAAAAGTGATATCCTTTTTTTGTTAAAAATTCACGCAATTCGTGATAATTTTCAATAATTCCATTATGTACAACGCTAAAAGTTTTTGAATTATCTAAATGGGGGTGAGAATTTTGTTTTGAAGGTTTACCATGAGTTGCCCATCTAGTATGAGCAATACCAACTGTTCCACATAAATCATTTATTCCTTCTAAATCATATAAATTATTTACTCTACCTTTATTTTTCTTAACACATATAGAGTTATTTTCAATAGTAGATAATCCAGCTGAATCATAACCTCTATATTCTAATTTTAAAAGCCCATTAATTAAAATAGGGCTGGCTTTTTTTGAGCCAATATAACCTACAATGCCACACATAAAAATAATACCTCCTAAAAAATTATAATCAGAAAGTATGCTTAAAAAGTTACCCTACTAGTATTGTTATAATATTACTATTATTTTTTCCTAGTATTTATGGCAGTAACCAATGCCATAGAGCATCCGCCGAATATTTCGATAAACTCTAACCTCGTCAACAATTAAATTATATTAATTGTTCTGGCGCTAAATATACAAAATTTTTATTCCTTTCTTTAAATTTCTACATAAAATCTGATTAATAATAGTATATTACAATAAAATTTAAAAAGTAGCAAGTCCTATGCCAAAATTGTTAATATATTATTCATAAAATTATTTTTTATATAATAGGAAAGTTCTACTTTCCTATTATATAAAAAATAACATTGCACAGAAAATTTACTTTGTAAATTTTCGCGTCAACAAATCTTTACGCTTCTTTGAGACCTTGAATTTAGATAGCAAACTTTAAGATGTAGAGAAAAGGTCTCGCGAAGCGAGATTTGTTCAAAGGTATAGTAATAATAAGATAAAAACGAGTTCGACCCTGAGAAGCGACAGCGCCATAATGCTTTTGCTGAGAATAGTGTGTCTCTTCACTTGCTAAAACCAACTTGTCTAAAACGCCTTGGAGAACGGAATTTTTAGATTATTATTACTATACTCTTTTTATCATTATTTATAATTGATGAAAAATTAAGAAAAAAATAAAAAAGACTATTAAATAACATAAAATAGTGTTATAATAAAACAATAATAGTATTGAAAGGAATGAAAAATAAAATTGAAAGAAATAAAAACATTAATTGATGAAGAAAAATTGCAAGAAAGAATAAAACAATTAGGAGAACAATTAACAAAGGTATATGAAGGAGAAGAAGTTACAGTTGTATGTATATTAAAAGGTTCTATTTATTTTACTGTAGATTTAACAAAACACATAAAAAATGATAAATTACAAATAGAATTTATACAACTATCTAGTTATGGAAAAGAAACAATAAGCTCAGGAAAAGTTGACATGAGATTAGACTTAAGAGATTCTGTAGAAGGAAAAAATTTATTAATAGTAGAAGACATAATAGATACAGGAAGAACTTTAAAATATTTAATAGAATATTTAAAAACAAAAAATGCAAAAACAATTAAGCTATGCACCTTATTAGACAAGCCAGAAAGAAGAGAATATGATATAAATGTAGATTTTGTAGGATTTAATATACCTAATAAATTTGTATTAGGATATGGATTAGACTATGAAGAAAACTATAGAAATTTACCATATATAGGATACATAGAAGATTAAAAATTTGACTTTTTCAATATAAAAATGCTATACTAATAAATGCATATAGAATATAAAATTAAATTTATTATGAAGAGATATTTAAAAAAGCAACAGTACAGGTGGGGGCCGTATCTGTTGCTTTTGAAATATAGATACATAAAAACAGGAGATATGTATGTTTAATATAGAAGAAGAGTTAAAAAAACTTCCAAAAAAGCCGGGAGTTTATATTATGAAAGATGTTAATGATAATATTATATATGTAGGAAAAGCAGTTGTATTACGAAATCGTGTTAGACAATATTTTAGAAAAAATAATAAGACAAAAAGAATAGAAAATATGGTTTCATTAATAGACCATTTCGAATATATAGTAACAGATAACGAGGCAGAAGCGTTAATATTAGAATGTAATTTAATAAAGCAAAATAGACCAAAGTTTAATGTATTATTAAAAGATGATAAAACATATCCTTATATAAAAATTGATGTAAAATCAGATTATCCAAATGTATATATAACAAGAAAAATTTTGAATGATGGAGCAAAATATTTTGGACCATATGCAAATCCAGGTAGTGCAAAAGAAATGGTCAATTTTATAAAAGAAAAATTTAAAATTAGACAATGTAAAAATTTCAAGAATAATGATAGAGCATGTTTAAATTATCATATAAAAAGATGTTCAGCACCATGCATGGGATATATTTCAAAAGAAGATTATAGAGAGCAAATTAATCAAATTATAATGTTATTAGAAGGAAAAATTGCTCCGATTATAAAAGATTTAGAAAATAAAATAAAAGTTGCTGCAGAAAAGATGAATTATGAAGAAGCGGCAATGTTAAGAGATCAAAAAAATGCTATAGAAAGAATTTCTCAAAAACAAAAAGTATCTAATATAACAGAAAATGATATAGATGTAATTGGAATCGCAAAAAATAGTTTAAATGTTTGCGTTGAAATTTTCTTTGTAAGAAAAAGTAAAATGATAGGTAGAGAACATTACTTTTTTGAAGAATTAAAAGATGCAACAGATGAAGAAATCTTATCTGGTTTTGTAAAACAATATTATTTACAAAAAGAAGAAATACCACATAAAATAATGTTAAAAGAAGAATTAGAAGATAAAGAAATTATAGAAAAATGGTTATCAGATAAAGTAGGAAGAAAAGTAGAATTAAAATCTCCACAAAAAGGTGAAAAATTGAGATTTGTTGAAATGGCAGAAAATAATGCAAAGGTAACTCTAGAAAACAAATATAAAACTCAATATGATGTATTGTTAGAATTAAAGCAAATTTTAAAAATGGATAAAATGCCAAGACAAATAGAAACATTTGATATTTCTAATATATCTGGACAATTTATGGTTGCAGGTATGTGTGTATTAAAAGATGGAGCTATAAATAGAAAATTATCAAGAAGATTTAAAATAAAAACAGTATTAACACAAGATGACCCAAAATGTATGCAAGAAGTAATAAAAAGGAGGCTAGCTCACTCTATAGAAAACCCAAATGGAGGGTTTGGAAAATTACCAGACGCAATATTTGTAGATGGTGGAATAACTCAAATGAGAGCTGCTAAAACTGCAATAGAAGAATACAACTTAGATATTCCAATTTATGGAATGGTAAAAAATAACAAACATAGAACAAGAGCATTAATAAATGAAAATAGAGAAGAACAAGAATTATCTGAAAGGTTAATGAACTTAATTACAAATTTTCAAGATACAGTGCATGAAACTGCAATAGAATATCATAGAAAATTAAGAGATTCTAGTATTACAAAATCAGAATTAGATAGTATTACTGGAATAGGAAAGGTAAAAAAAGAAAATTTATTAAAGCAATTTGGAAGTGTTCAAAAAATAAAAGAAGCATCTGTAGAAGAATTACAGCAAGTTAAAGGAATAAATGAAGAATTAGCAAAAAATATCAAAGAACAATTACAATAGTCGCAAAAACAAAAAATATAGTAAAAAAGATATAAAAAAATGGTAAATACTTGAAAAAAGGTGTGCGATTGTGATATAGTATATGGAATAATTTAGAAACTCCTACATATATTTATTATAGAAAATAAATATAAGGGGGATTAAAATATGGAATATGCAAAAGATGAAATTTTTACTATTAAGTATAACGAAAGAAAGGACAAGCTTGAATTAAGCAAAAAAAATCAAATTATTAGGAAGATTATTAATAATAAATTTTTAATACTATTAAGCACATTAGGAATTGTATTTGGTAGTATAAATTTTATATTAATATATAATTTTTTTAATATTATAGGAAGTTCTTCTATTTTCCTACAATATTAAATACAAAAATAAAGGGATGAAAGAATATGGAAGTAATATTAGGAAAGACAGCTGGATTTTGTGGGGGAGTAACAAATGCAGTAATAAAAACAGAAAAAATATTAAAAGAGAAAGGCTCTACATATTGCTTAGGAGAGCTAATACATAATAAGCAAGAAATATCAAGGCTAGAGCAAATAGGCTTGAAGATAGTAGAAAACATTGATGATATTCCACAAGGAAGTAGAGTAATATTTAGAGCACATGGAGCTACTAAAGAAAATTACGAAAAAGCAGAAAAGAATAATTTAGAAGTAATAGATTTAACATGTCCTAAAGTTTTAAAAATACATAAATTAATTAAAAAATATGTAGATGAAAACTATTTCATTATAATTATAGGAGAAAAGTCGCATCCGGAAGTAATTGCGGAATATAGTTTTGCGGGAAAAAATTCAATAATAATAGAAAACGAGGATGAAATTGATGAAGTAATAAAGAAAATAAATGACAATGAAAAAATAGTAGTTTTAAGTCAAACAACATTTTCATCAGAAAAATTCGATATAATAGTAAATATACTAAAAGAAAAAATGAATCCAAATACACAATTAGAAATTCAAAAAACTATTTGTGATGCAACAGAAAAGAGACAACAAGAAACAAGAGATATAGCAAGCAAAGTTGAATTAATGATTATAATAGGTGGAAAACATAGTGCAAATACAAATAAGCTATATGAAATAGCAATGAAAGAATGTAATAATGCAATGTTAGTAGAAAAAAAAGAAGATGTATATATGAATTATGTTCAAAGATTTAATAAAATAGGTGTAATAGCAGGAGCTTCAACACCTAAAAGAATAATAGATGAAATAACAGATATGATAAGTAAAGCTGAAACAAAAGGTTATATAGAATATAGTGGTAGTATAAAAAATGTAACCTAAAGATAGGAGAGGTTAATTTGAATATAGCAAAAGACTGGAAAGAATATGAAATATTAGACATGGCAAATGGAGAAAAGTTAGAAAGATGGAATAACATTGTACTTGTTAGGCCAGATCCACAAATAATTTGGAAAGAAAAATCTTTTCCACAAAAATGGAAAAATGTAAATGCTATATATAATAGAAGTAAAACAGGAGGGGGAAGCTGGGAATTTAAAGAAAAATTGCCAGCTTCTTGGCAAGTAAAGTATAAAAATTTAGTTTTTAATATAAAGCCAATGGGATTTAAACATACAGGATTATTTCCAGAGCAAGCAGTTAATTGGGATTGGTTTATGAATAAAATTTCATTAGAAAAAAGAGAGATAAAAGTATTAAATTTATTTGCTTATACAGGAGGAGCAACAGTAGCATGTCTATCTGCTGGTGCTAGTGTTTGCCATGTGGATTCATCAAAAGGAATGGTAGCATGGGCAAAGGAAAATGTTATAGCATCTGGTTTAGAAAAAAGTAAAGTTAGATATATAGTAGATGATGTAGTAAAATTTGTTAATAGGGAAATTAGAAGAGGAAATAAATATGATGCAATAATAATGGATCCACCATCATATGGTAGAGGAACAAATGGTGAAGTATGGCAATTTGAACAAAACATATATGAATTAGTAAAATTATGTACAAATGTATTATCAGATACACCATTATTTTTCTTAATAAATTCATATACAACAGGAATTTCTGCAAAGGTATTAGAAAATATTTTGAGATTAAATATAAATGAAAAATATAAAGGCAAGTTTTCATCAGGAGAAATAGGACTACCTATGACCAATTCAAGTTTGGTGTTACCATGTGGTATTTATGGACGTTGGGAATGCTAGTACAAAAAATGTTGTATAAAGGTTGGTAATAAAAATGGAAAAATTAAAAGTAATATATGAAGATAATCATATTATAGTAGTAGAAAAAATGCCTAACATTCCATCTCAACAAGATAAAACAAATGATTTAGATATGATTACAATTGTAAAACAATATATAAAAGAAAAATACCAAAAACCAGGAAATGTATATCTAGGACTTGTACATAGATTAGATAGACCGGTTGGAGGAGTTATGGTATTTGCTAAAACTTCAAAAGCTGCATCAAGATTAAGTGAGCAGGTAAGAAATAAAGTATTTAAAAAGAAATATTTGTGCATAGTAGATGGAAAAATGGAAAAAGATACAGATATATTAGAAGACTATTTACTAAAAAATGAAAAGACAAATTTGAGTAAAGTAGTAAAAGAAGGCACTAAAAATTCTAAGTATGCAAAATTGGAATACAAAGTATTAAAATATAACGAAGAAATAAATTTATCTGTTTTAGAAATAAATTTATTTACAGGAAGACATCATCAAATAAGAGTGCAACTTTCAAGCAGAAATCATAGTATATGTGGTGACCAAAAGTACGGAACAAGAGGGAGAGGAAAACAAATATCATTATGGGCGTACAGCTTAACAATTAATCATCCAATAACCAATGAGGAAATGACATTTGTAAGTATTCCTGAAAAGGTTGGAAGTTGGAAAATAATAGAAGATATTTTTGAATAAGGACTTTTATAGCCCTTATTTTTTATACTGTAAATAAAGATATAACATAAATAAAACACATTATGTTCAGCAAATATATATGAAAATATAAAAAATATTCATAAAACGAAAAAATAAAAATTACATAAACTAAAATGGCTATTTCATATAAGTTACAAAATTCGACAAAAAACTAATAGTATAATTCTAATGAATTAAAAAAGTGGAGGAAAAAATGGTAGATAGTTTATGTGATTATCTTACAAATAAAATAAGAAAAGAAAATCCAGAAATTGATGATGAGAGAGCAGAAATAATAGATTACGGAGTACATCTTATTATAGGAGAAATACCGAAATTTTTTATAATAATTGGAATAGCATTTTTACTAGGAATATGGAAACTTACTCTATTAACAGTTGTATTACTTATTCCATATAGAAGTTCGTCAGGAGGCTTTCATCTTAAAACACATTTAGGATGTATAGTAGGAACAGTAGCTTTTTATTGTGGAATAGTATTATGTAGTCAATATTTTACTTTGGAAGGTATTGGAAAATATATATTTACAATTTTTGTATGGATTTTTGGAATGATAATGGTAAAATTATATGCTCCAGCAGATACAGAAAATGTACCAATTATAAGTGAAAAAGATAGAAAAAATAAAAGAATACTATCATATATAACTCTAACATTAACTATAGTGGCTTCAACTTTTATACAAGATATTACAATTTCACATATATTGCTATACTCAACATTATTTCAAAGTATATCAATAAGTAGATTTGCATATAATATTACAAATAATAAGTATGGGCATGAAGTATATCAAGCCTCATAAATTAATTGATTTAATACAAAATATCTGCCGGCGATATTTTGATTAAAAATATATTTTTACAAAAGAAAGGGGAAATTCCTATGTTAAAAATGTTAGCTAAATTAGCAGAAAAATATGCTAAATCAACAAACACAGCATGCTTTTTCTTCACTTGGTTTCATCAACCAAAGATGCCTGCATCTTTAATAAAAAAAGATTAATTTGAAGTAATATAAAAGATATAATAAGTTGATTATGCCTTTTATTTATGAATATTACATATAAGAATACGTAAGTATTATTACCTACGTATTCTTATAATTTATATCTTACAAATATATTTCTAACTGTTGAGAAAATAAATCATCTGTTTTACTAGTATATAAATTTAAATTATTATTTTTCTTTAGAATTTCCTTTATCTCCCATAAACCAAGCCCACTATTATTAGGCTTTGAAGAATAACCTTTTTCGAATATTTTATCTAAATCGATATCCTTTTCTAAATATGTATTTTTAACTATTAATAATTGACGATTTTTAATTGCATCATTTCTAAATTCAACAGTAATTAATTTATTATCACAATCTTTAGTAGCTTCTATAGCATTATCTAATAATATTCCTAAAATTCTTGTAAATTCATATATTTTTATATTTAATTCATTTAAATTTATAAAGATATCAAGTTTTATTTTTATTCCTAAATTATCTGCCTTATAATATTTAGAAGCGAGAAGACTATAAATTGCAGGATTATTAATTACTTCAGGACTTAAAGTAGATAAATTATTAACTTGCTGACAATCTGCTAAGAGCTGAGAATAATAAATTTTTAAACCGTCTAAATCGTTTGTGGCAATGTAACCACCAATTGATTGGACGATATTGTTAAAGTCATGTTTAAAAGCTCTAATATTATCGTGTAAAATTTTTAAGGATTTATTATATAATTGAGATTCTTCTAAATTTTGGGAAGTAACATATAATTGCATTGTTTTAGAAATGCTATACATATTAATAAAAAAGTATATTATTAAAGTTATGAGACTTATAATAGTAATAATATTTGGCATATTTTCACTGTAAAATTTAAATAAGTATATTTGAGAAATTATTGCTATAATTCCACATACTGAGCTTACAGTTAATACAACTTTATTCTTAGTATCTATATTATCAAATAATGAAATGTTAAATTTGAAATACTTTGCTAATCTATATAGTAAATATATAATTGAATAAAGAATAAGAACATAAGATATTCTATATATAGGTATAGTTAACAATGAATTGTAATCAATATGAAAATATGTAGTAAAAATTTGTATAATAATAGGTTCAAATATAGCTGCTATAATTAATGTTAATAATTCTCCTATAATACTTTTTAGTAATGTGGTTTTAAAAATAATTACTATTGCTACTATAAATAGAATAAGATTTATAAATTTGGATATAGAATATAGCAATGGTGCATTAGATATGCAAGATAGTAATGATAAAACTAAAACGAAAGTTACCTTTTGATTGGTTGTTGCTTTTATATTTAATATAGTCGTAAATAGAAGCATAGATACGGTTATTTCTAATGAAACTAGTAAAATAGAAAACAACTCGATTAATTTTTCATTGGGTGTGCTTAAAGCTGTCCAAATTGTTTGTAAAATTTCCATTTTTATTTAAAACCTCCATAAAATTATTTTTATATTTTGGGCCGATAAAACATTCAGAATTATCGAACTTAATTGTATTATAATTTGTTTCAATATTTTTTATTTTATCTACATTTGCAATATAAGATTTATGACATCTTATAAAATTGTCTGTAAGTAAAGGCTCAACCTTAGAAAAAGAAGCATAAGCTTCATATTTTTGTTTATCTGTATAAACTACTAACTTCATACCATCTTTTTTAATACATTCAATATCATCTTGATTAATATAAGTTTTGTTATTAAGAGCTAAATACTTAGAATGTTTTTCAAAATTAATGTCATCATAAAGGCGTTTAATTGTTTCTTCTAATCTTTCAATTGTTATAGGTTTGGCAATATAATCAAAAGTTTTTACCTTGTAAGCTACTAAAGCGTATTCAAGATGACCAGTGGTGAAAATTATATATGCTTGTTTATTATTTTCTCTTAACTTTTGGGCTAATTCTAATCCAGAAATATCTGCTTGTAAATTTATGTCTAAAATAAAAACATCAACATGATTCGTTAATGAAAAATCCAATATTTCTTTAGGAGAATTAGACTTTAATGCAATATTAGCATCATAGTTATGTTTAATAAAAATGCTTTCAAGCATTTTTGCAAGTTTATCTAAAATTATTAAATTATCATCACAAATTACAAAATTTAACATATAACCTCTCCAATATTTGATTAATTGAAACAAAAATTACCTAATTTTTCCAAAATTACAAAAACAATATAATTCAAAAATCTAATAATGTCAAGAAAATATAATAAAAAAACAAAATGTGACACTAGGAAATTTTCATAAATATATTTCTAGTAATATTAATACAGATATTCTCATAAAATTTAAATAAGTCTAGTAATGGTAAATTAGTATTTGCATTTTAATATTTTTTTAAATGAACTAGAAAAAGAACAATTTATTAATTAGGAAAGGAATATTAATAATATGAAAAATAAAAATTTAATTTTAATCTTAGGATTTTTAGCTATTTTTAGCTTATGTATTATAACAATGAATGTAGAAAAAAATTTTTTTGAAGAGCAAACAAGTTTAACAAGTGCAACTATAACAGAGAAAATTGAATGGGGAATAAAAAGAAGTGATAATCATGAACAACCAGATTTAGGAACCAAAAACAAAAAATTGATAGAAGAATACGAAGGTATTGCTATGGGAAATAAAGAACAAAAATATGTATATTTAACATTTGATGAAGGATATGAAGCAGGGTATACATCAAAAATACTAGATGTATTAAGAGAAAATAATGTAAAAGCTACATTTTTTATAACTGCACATTATTTTAATACAGCAGATGAATTAATAAAAAGAATGATAGACGAAGGTCATATTATAGGAAACCATACAGTAAATCATAAAAGTATGCCAAGTTTAAATGATGAACAGTTAAAAGAAGAAATAATGAAATTACATACATCAGTATATGATAAATATGGATATGAAATGCAGTATTTAAGACCACCAAAAGGAGAATACAATGCACGAACTTTACAAGTTTCTAAAAATTTGGGATATAAAACAGTAATGTGGAGCTTAGCGTATGATGATTGGGATGAACAAAAACAAAATAGAGAAGAATATGGAAAGAAAAAAATATTAGAGAATGTTCATAATGGTGCAGTAATTTTATTACACCCAAATTCAAAAGATAATGCAAATATATTAGATTATTGCATTAAAGAAATAAAAAACATGGGATATGAATTTAGAAGTTTAAATAATTTTGAAAAATAGTGTGGAGGGAAAATGAAAAAAAGCAATAAGAAAAATAAGATAAACAAAATATTAGAATTACCAAATGAAATTATATCCAATGAACCGAAAATAACTATAATAGCTTTTAATGAAATGTTAATAGAAAATTATAAATCAATTTTAGAATATGAGGATTTTTATATAAAAATTAATACATATATAGGAGCAATTAATATAAATGGATTTAATTTAAAATTAAAAGAAATGACAAAAGAAGACATTATGGTTTTAGGAAAAATAGACAGTATTGACTTTGAAAGCATAGTAGACGAAGACGAATAAAGGGTGAATATAATGTTATTAAAAATACTATTTAATTTTATATTAGGCTATGTAACTATAAGTGTAGAAGGGTATTACATAGAACGATTTATAAATATATGTATAAGTAAAAAAATATTATTATGGAATATAAAAAGAAAAAAATCAAGTATAATGATTGCCAATATAGGAATTAAAGATTTTAAGAAAGTAAAAGAAATTTCAAGAAACACTAAATGCAGAATAAAAATTCAAAATAAAAGTGGTTTCCCATTTTTATTAAATAAGTATAAAAAGAGAAAAGCATTTTTTATATTATTTATAATATTTCTGTTATTTATATTTATAATTTCTAACTTTATTTGGAATGTAGAAATTATAGGAAATGAAACAATTTCAACAAGTGAAATTCAAGAAAAATTAGAAGAAAACGGACTTAAAATTGGAACATTAAAAAGCAAATTAAATACAAAAGAAATTATTAATAAAATGAGGCTAGAAAGAAATGATATATCATGGATTGGAATAAAGTTAAAAGGAACAAATGCAATTGTAGAGATAGTAGAATCAGATAAAAAGCCAGATATAATAGATGAAAATGAATATTGCAATATTGTTTCTAATAAAGAAGGAATAATAACCAAGATAAATGTTCAAGATGGTACAGCATTGGTAAAACCAGGCGACATAGTTAAAAATGGAACAAATTTAATTGCAGGATGGTTAGAAGGAAAATACACAGGAACACGATATGTACATGCAAAAGGAGAAATACAAGCTAAAATTTGGTATTCAAAAAAGGAAAAAATGGATTTAAATACAGTAGAAAAGTATGAAACAGGAGAAATTCAAAATGCATATTTTATAAATTTGAATAATTTAAAAATAAATTTAACTAAAAGTATTCCAAAATTTCAAAAGTATGATACAATATGTAATAATAAAAGGCTAAAAATATTTTCAAATTTTTATTTTCCAATTGAATTTGGAAAAACAACATATAAAGAACTAAATACTAAAAAAGTTACATATACACCAGAAGAAGCAAAACAAATAATGGTAGATAAATTAGAAGAAGAGTTAAAAAAAGAGATTGAGAACGTAAATAATATTGTTAATACACAAGTAAATTTTAAACAAGAAACACAACAAATAGAAGTCGAAGTAATATATGAGGTACTTGAAAATATAGGCACTAAGGAAAAAATAATATTATGAAAGGATGAGAGAAACTATGGCAGAAAAAAGCTTAAGAGTATTACAAGCAAACCAAACTTTTTTTGGAAAGTTAACAAGCACTATTACGAAAATACTAATACCTACAAAAGTAGGAATAAATGGAATGCTTATAGCTGTAAAGAGAAACAATTTACTAAAAGCGTTTGAAAATTATGAAGAGGAAGAAGATACTAATAAAAAAGAAATATTATCAAAAAAATATGAAGATATGTATGGATTGTATCTAGAAGCTATAGATAAATACATAATGGATTCTATATATAAAAAAGTAAAAAATGATACTGCAACAGAATTTGAAAAAGACGCACTTTCTAAGTATTATTCAGTAATTCATTTGAAAGAAACTCAATATTTAGAATATAAATATAGAAAACAAAAATTTTTAATAGAACTTGATTATGAATCAATAAATCAAAATAAAGAAAAATTAATTGCAAAATATAAAAATTTTTATGCAAGTAAAATGGAAGTATTATACAAAGGAATACTAAAAAATTATTCAATACAATTATCAGATAATAATATGAGCAAAGAAGAAAAAAACTCAATTTACGATAACATATTTGATACATTAGAAGAGTATATAATACAAGTATTGCCTATAAAAATTGAAAATAGTAAAGAAAGTATATATTCAGAAATAACAGATGATTATGAAAAATTTAATAAATTCTTAGCTGGAAAATTAGATTATAGAGATATAATAGATAAAAAATTAACATTATTAGGAATAAGTAGAAAATTATTTACACATAGTTTGCCACTTGTAGTTGCAGAACAATGTTATATTAAATTACTAAAAGATACAAGAGAATTAATAGTAAATACAAAAGCTATAAATAAGCAAAAAGAAGCAGAACAAATGCTAATTAACTTAATAGAAGATTACAATATAAAATTATTATCAACTAAAATTTATTGGGATAAACCAGCATCAAGAGAAGAATATAAGAAGTTTTGGGCCGAATATAATCAAATAAAGAGAATAGAAAGTACAAACCCAGAAGAATATCAAAAACAAAAAGAAATACTATTTATAAAAAATGATTTAAAAGCTTTATTAAAATATGAAGAAAAGTATAAAGAAATTATAAAATATTATAGAAATAAACTTGTAGAGTTAGGAGTTATGAGATGTATTCCTAACAAATACAAAACAATAAACGGAAAGCTAGAAAAAAAGAAAATAATAGCAAAATAATTAAATATAAGGGATAGCAATGGAAAAATTAGTAGAAGTAAATTTTTTAGATATAGAAAAAAATGATGAGTATATACACGAAGTAGAAAGTGTTTTGAAAAAATGTTTTGAAGAAGAAAACTTAGTTAATAAAAATTTATATATTAATGTAATTTTAACTAATCCAGTAAATATTCAAAAAATAAACAAACAATATAGAAATATAGATAAAGAAACTGATGTATTATCTTTTCCTATGTTTGAAAAAGAAGAAATGGAACAATTAAAAGAAAGTAAAGCAAGCATAGTGCACGAAGTTATGGGAGATATAATAATATCAATTGAAAGAGTATATAAACAAGCAGACGAATATGGACATGCATTTCAAAGAGAGTTTGCATATATGCTAGTACATGGATTTTATCATTTAATGGGATATGATCATATAGAAGTAGAAGATAAAAAAATAATGAGACAAAAAGAAGAAGATGTATTAACAAAATTAAATATAACAAGAGTCTAGTAATTTTCAAATTAGAAAGGATGTATCCATTAATAATGAAAAAAGAAGAAAAAATAAAAAATGGCAACTTTCTAGAAGCATGTGAAAATGCATTTAATGGTATAATATATGCAGTAACAACTCAAACAAATATAAAAAAACAATTGTTAATAGCAGTAATAGTAATGATAGTAAGTTTGTTTTTCGATTTAAACAAAGCAGAATTTTTGTGCTTAATGTTTACAGTTGTGCTAGTTATAATAGCAGAAATGATTAATACAGCAATAGAAACAGTTGTAGATTTATATACAGACTTATATCATCCAAAAGCAAAAATAGCAAAAGATGTAGGTGCTGGAGCAGTTGTATTATCTGCAATAAATGCACTTATAGTTGCTTATTTTCTGTTTTTTGAAAAAATAAGTACTATTGGTACAAAACTAATAGATGAAATAGCAAAATCGCCTATTCATTTAGCATTTGTTGCCTTAATTATAACAATAATAGCAATAGTAGCACTAAAATCTGCAATTACAACTAGTAAGAATAAATCTATTAATAATTTTAAGCCAAGTGGGCAGTCTGCAATAGCCTTTGCAATAGCAACAATTATATGGTTGTCAACAAGAAATGTAGTTATATTTACACTAGCTTTGGTATTAGCAATAATAATATGTATCAATAGGTATGAAAATAAACAAAGAACCAAAACAGAAATTTTCACAGGAGCACTTGTAGGAATATTAGTAGTAATACTTTTATATGGACTTGTAATATTATATATAAGTAATTGAATTTTGTTATAAAATAAAAAATGTACATAAGAAAGGAAATATGTAAATATGGAAGAAAAAGAAGTAAAAATACTTGTAATATCTCTGGTTGTATTAATAATAATAGCGCTAACATTATTAGGAATAAAAATTCTTATTGGTTCACAAAACGTTAATCAACAAAAACAAGTAAACTCTATAGCAGGGGAAGAATTAACAAATAATTATGAGCAAATTAAAGAAGTAGAAAAAACTATAAATATATATAAAGGTGTAGATAGACCAATAGCAGTTATGATAGATAACCATAAATCAGCATGGCCACAAGCTGGATTAAATAATGCATATATGGTATATGAAATAATTGTAGAAGGTGGAGAAACAAGGTTAATGGCACTATTTAAAGGACAAAATTTAGAAAAAATTGGTCCAATAAGAAGTTCAAGACATTATTTCTTAGATTATGCATTAGAAAATGACGCTATATATGTTCATTATGGATGGAGTCCACAAGCAGAATCAGATATATCTACATATAATGTTAATAATATAAATGGAATATCTGAAAGTAGTAAAGAATTTTGGAGAGTTAAAGATAAGTCATCACCTCACAATGTAGTAACATCAACAGAAAATATTTTAAATATAGCAAAGAGAAAAGGGTATAGAACAACTTCTAGTGATAAAAGTATATTAAACTATAAAGCAGAAGAAGTTAATTTAGAAGAAGGACAAAATGCAACTAAAATATCAATACCATATTCAACATCAAACACAGTAAGCTATGAGTATAATGAAACAACAAAAATGTATGAAAGATATTCAAAAAAAGTAAAACAAAAAGACTGGGATACAGATGAAACTATATCTACAAAAAATATAATAATAACTTTTGCGAAAAATTATACTTTAGCAGATAAAGATAATGTAGGAAGACAAGGATTAAATAATGTAGGAACTTTAGATGGATACTATATTACTAATGGAAAGGCAATAAAAATAATGTGTATCAAAAATTCTAGAACAGATAAGACTACATATAAAGATTTGACAGGAAAAGTAATAAATGTAAATGATGGGAATACATTTGTACAAATTTGCCCAATAGATGCAAAAGTAGTTATAGAATAATAATTTAAACATTGGATGGTAGGGAGAACTCTACCATTTAATTGTTTGAAAAGAAAAATACAAAAAATTATATACTATATTTTTAAAAATTTTAAAAAGTCAAGGGAAAATGATAACAAAAAAACAAAAATTTCTTTACAATATTCTACAAAAATAGTATAAAATAATATATATAATAAAAATAAAATAGAAAGGAAATGTTATGGCAGAATTTAAATCTGGATTTGGAGCAATAATAGGAAGAACAAATGTGGGAAAATCTACATTAATTAATTCACTCGTGGGAGAAAAAGTAGCAATAATGACTAATAAACCACAAACTACAAGAACAGCAATAAGAGCTATTGTGAATAGACCAAACTCTCAAATTATATTCATAGATACTCCAGGAATACATAAACCAAAAACAAAACTTGGAGAAACAATGTTAGAAACAGCATTTGGAAGTGTAACAGAAGTAGATTTTGTATTATTTTTAATAGAAGCAACAAGTTCTGGAATTGGAAAAGGAGATAGAATAATATTAGAAAAAATAAAAGAGGCAAAAAAGAAGACAATTTTAGTAATAAATAAAATTGATTTAATAAAAAAAGAAAAGTTATTAGAGCTAATATCCATGTACAGTAGAGAATATAATTTTTCAGCAGTAGTACCAATATCTGCACTTAAAAATGATAAAACGAATATATTATTAGATGAAATTGAAAAATTATTAAAACCAGGACCTGCGTATTATGATATAGATGAATATACAGATCAAACTATGAGACAATTAGCAGAAGAGGTAATAAGAGAAAAAGCATTGAAACTTCTAGATGATGAAGTACCACATGGATTATATGTAGAAATTGAAAAAATGGAATCAAGATTAAATAAAAATGATGAAGAAATATATGATATAGAAGCTACTATTTATTGTTTAAGGAATTCTCATAAAGGAATAATTATTGGAAAAAATGGAGAAATGCTAAAAAGAATAGGAACATATGCGCGTCAAGATTTAGAAAAAATGTTAGGAACAAAAATAAATTTAAAAACTTGGGTTAAAGTAAGGCAAGATTGGCAAGATCAAGATTCTATTGTTAAAAAATTTAAGTTTAATAATTAAACTATGAATAAA
The DNA here is from genome assembly GCA_947630065.1 of uncultured Clostridia bacterium. Taxonomy (GTDB): domain Bacteria; phylum Bacillota; class Clostridia; order TANB77; family CAG-508; genus RGIG8482. The sequence goes on along the minus strand of CANRGE010000007.1, from coordinate 35,292 downwards.
TTTTCAAAATACAAAAGATAATAAGGTATAAGGAGATGATTTATATGATAAAACAAATTGCATGGAATACCTTCAAAAATACAGGGGATATAAATACATTTTTAGAATTAGTTAAAGTAAAAAATATAGAAGAAAATATAAATGGTGAAGAAAATGGGGACACTAAAAACGAATGGAATAATAACATGGGAAAGTAATATGGGAGACTATGATAAAATGCTAACAATGCTTACCCCAGGATTACGGAAAAATTGCGTGCGCTGCAAAAGGTGCGAGAAGACCTAAAAGTGCACTGCTTGCAGGCACGCAGTTTTTATGCTTTGGAGAATACATGTTATATAAAGGAACAAATACATATAATATAAATTCGTGTGAAACAATAGAAATGTTTTACAATTTAAGAACAGATTTAGAAAAATTGCAATATGCTACATATATTACGAAAATTATTAATGATGTAACAAATGAAAATGAGAATTCATATAAGGTATTACAATTGTTTTTAAATACTTTATATACAATATCGCAAACAGATAAAAATATAGATTTAGTAATTTCTATATTTAAAATTAGATTATTATGCATATTAGGATTTACTCCAGAAATAAGTGAATGTAAAATATGCAAAACTAATAATGACTTAATGTATTTTAGCATAAGAGATAATGGACTAAAATGCGGTGCATGTGCTAAACAAGATAAAGGAGTTATTCAAATTTCACAAGGAACTTTAGATGCAATAAAATATATAGTACTAGCACCGCCAAAAAAACTATTTTCATTTAATATATCAGAAAATTGTATACGAGAATTGCAAATAATATCTAAGTTATATTTGAATGAAAAACTAGAAAAAGATTATAAGATGGAAACAATTTTTTCATAAGAACAAATCTCGCTTCGCGAGACCTTTTCTCTATATCTTAAAGTTTGCTATCTAAATTCAAGGTCTCAAAGAAGCGTAAAGATTTGTTGACGCGAAAATTTACTAAGTAAATTTTCTGTGCAATGTTATTTTTTATATAATAGGAAAGTAGAACTTTCCTATTATATAAAAAACATGGTTGCAAAAAAAAATAATATAGTATATAATGCCGATATACACGATACAATAAGTGAAAAATGAAAGGAAGAGATAGTTATGAATATAAAAATAACAGGAAAAGATTTAAAAGCTACAGATGCAATAAAAGAATATGTAGAAAAAAAAGTTGAAAGATTAGTAAAATATTTTGGAGAAGAATTTGATGTTACAGCAACAATTAAATGTGAAAGAAATGAACAAATAGCAGAAATGCTTGTTAATGTAACAGGAGATATTTATAAAGCTGTTACAGCTCATAAAGACTTATATGCAGCGATAGATAAAGACATAGATATATTAGAAGGTCAAATTAGAAAAATGAAAACAAAAAAAGATAGAATGAATAGAGATGACTCATTAAAACAAGTAGAAGTAGCTAGTACAAGCGAAAAAACTACAATAGAAAATGAAGTAATAAAAACACTATATTATGAAATAAGACCAATGGCTATAGAAGATGCAATAATAAAATTAGAAGAAAAACAAGACTTATTCTATACATTTATAAATATAGATACAAACAAAGTAAATGTATTATTCAAACTAAAAGATTCTAAAAATTATGGAATAGTAGAACCAGAAGCATAAAAATAAACATAACTAAGCAGATTCAATGATAGTCTGATTAAAAATAAATTCGCTATTAATAAATGGAAGTGAGCCATTGATAGAGATAATTAAAAAAATAGCTATTAATGGCTATTTTTAGAAGATAAAAATTTGATTAGGCTATGATAGGCAATATAAAGTAGAAAAAAAGGGGCAATACAAATGAAAAGTAGAAAAAGCTTAGAGGTTGTAACACACATACACGCACGCACGGTAAATATAAAAAAGGAATAACACTAATAGCATTAATAATAACGGTAATAATATTATTAATTTTAGCAGGAATAACAATAAACTTTGCATTAGGTGAAAATGGCATATTAAAAGGTGCAGAGTATGCAGTAGATAAATATAAAAATGCATATGAAAAAGAAAAGGAGTTATTGAGAGAGTATGAAAATAGTATAAGTAAAAGTACCGACAATAAGACAGATGGTAGAATTAGATATATAATAATAGAAGTAAATGGTCATTACACAGGAGCAGGAGCATGTATTAATGAACTAACATTTTTTAATAAAAATAATGAAAAAATTGATTATAAAGTTTTATCCGAGTTAGAATATGATAGTATAACAAAAGGAAAATCTACATATTGGACTGAAACAAGGTATTGGAATTATACAAATTTAAATGATGGAGCAACAAGTTATACTTCAAATTCAGAAGGAGGACAAAATTCAACGATTTTTTTATATCCAGCTACAGGAAATGATGTAGATTCATGGAGCAGATTTGTGATTGACTTTGGAGACTACGTTGAAATAAAACAAATTAGAACTAATGTAGGGGATGTTGAGGGAAGAACACCTAAAAAAATAACTATTTATAGTGTCAGAGATTTTATAGATGGAATAGATGAAAATAGCACATATTATAAAAATATTAAAGAAAGAAACAATGAAAATTTAACTAAAATTGGTCAAATAGATATAGAAGAAGAAAAAGCATTTCCAATATGGATTGATTTTTTAGAAGATAGTAATTCACTTAAAACAAGATATGCAATAGTAGAAGTAAAAGATCATTATTCAGGCGTAGGAGCATGTATTAATGAATTAAAAGTTTATGATAATTATAATGAAAGGTCAAATTATAAAGTTTTATCTGATTTAGAATATGATAGTATAACAAAAGGAAAATCTACGTATTGGACAGATGTAAGATATTGGAATTATACAAATTTAAATGATGGGGCAACAAGTTATACTTCAAATTCAGAAGGAGGACAAAATTCAACGATTTTTTTATGTCCGGCTACAGAAAATGATGTAGATTCATGGAGTAGATTTATTATAGATTTAGAAACAGAGATAGATATTAAACAAATTGAAACATGGTTAGGAGGAGTAGAAGGAAGGACTCCTAAGAATATAAATGTTTATAAGATTAATAATTTTGTAAATGGAACAGGAGATAATAGTACATATGCATTAAATGTACATAATAGAAGTAATGAAGGATTAACAAAGATAATAGAAAAATATATAGAAAAAGATTTAATAGTTTCTACTAAAATTAATCTTATAAATTAAAAAATAAACTAACAAATAAGATTCGTGATATATTCACGAATCTTATTTGTTAGTTTAAGCTATAGAGACTATTTTAAAAAGTTAAATTTCAGGAATATTCATATAATTATAAATTAATTTATCTTGAGCTCTGCCTTTAGAGTATTTTTGCAAATTAATAAAATTGCAAGAGTTAATTTCAATATTATAGTTACGATTATATAATTTTGATATAGTTGAATTTTCTAAAGATAGTCCTTCTAATAATTTTGAAGTATTTCCTATAACATTTACAGTATAAGGAGCGGAAATTGGAATACTATTAACTAAAACATATTCAGAATTTATATCCATAATATCACTCATACAAACAATTCTTTGATTATTTATATTGATAGCATTTGCACCAGCAGAATTTAAGTCATTTATAAGTTGTAACAAGGTAACAGCGGTTAAATCTGAATCTTTAGGAGGCTCTATAACAATATTTAAGCCAGAACCATAAAAATTAGATTTTCCAACATATTTATTAGATAAAATGTATTTATCTAAAGTAGAATATTTATCATAATCTTTTATAATTTCTAAATTTGTTTTTGACATAGTAATATTTTCATTAGTATTAACATCAATTGAAATTCCATCATCTCTTAAAGTATTTATATACCCTTTATTTCTACATATAGCGCCATATAAAACTTCTGAGTTTCCAATTGCTTTTATACAAAACGGATTTCCTATTTTAACTCCGTCTAATAAAATAACACTTCCATCACAATATAAATAAGATTTTGAAGTAATTCGTATATTATTAACACATATAGCTTCAGCACCAGCATTTTTTAGTTCATCAAGCATTATAATAACATCTTCTTGATGAATTAAATCTTTTCCATCATTTATATCAATAACAATACCTTCTCCAGTTACATCATATAAACCAAGTAACATTTCATTAGATTGTAAATTAGAATTAATATCTATTTGACCATTTCTAGAACTGAAAAATGTTTGAATTTTTGTAGAAAAGTCGTAAATATTAACTCTAAAATAAGAAGAAAATATATAAAATAATATAGTAAATACTATTAATATACATATGAATTTTACTTCATTCTTTTTCAAAATAATCATCTCCATTTTATATTATATAATATCATATAAAATGCAAACGAGTTATACAAATATTTTAAAAGTATATTACAATATTATTACAGAACAAATCTCGCAAGGCGAGATTTGTTTTGTAATAGGAAAGTAGAACTTTCCTATTATATAAAAACACAGTAGAAAAAATCTACTGTGTTATCTAGGTTTAAAAGATTTTTCGCATAAAATCCCATCCTTTCAGTATAAATTTACTATTTTTGTGTACCAGTATTATCACTAATATATATGTACACATCATTAGAAAGAATGAGTATACGAGCGCTCTTTAGTAATATATAATATACAAATTCAAGAGCATATATACTTGAATTTGTACCAAACTGGCTTTTTTTTCAAGCATATAGCTTAAACAAGAATAAGTATAAATATAATACTTTATCCTAGAAATACCATAAAAATAGTATCTACTTATATTTTACCACAAAGTTAACATAAAATCAAAAAAGATGAACAAAAAATGACAAATTAACAATAAAAAGTTTACAAATTGGATTATAAGTAGTATAATACTATGAAGTATGAAATAATATTATAGGAAAAAGAGGAGGAATAGTACATGGATAGAATGAAAGTATTTGGTCAATTTTTTCTTGCATTTATTCTATTTTTTATATTTTCTAATGTGATGATAAATGTTGCATTAAAAACAACATATGATTCAATGGACTCATACATACAAGTTAGTAAATCTGGACCAGTAGATATTCAAATAGATGAAGCAAAAGCTACATATGTAAATGGATATGTAGGAGGAAAAATTGTTAATACCTCAGATAATACAATATTAAATAAATATTTAAAAATAGATATGTTTTCAGAAAGAAATGTACTATTAGGGACTAAATACATAGATTTAGCAGAAATAAAAGCTAAAGAAGAAAAAGATTTTAGAATTGGTTTTAAATTTACAGATGCCGATTACTGTAGAATAGATTTAGTTGATCAGATGGAAGAAAGTGTGACGAGTGAGCAATTTTTAAGTGATGATTTAAAAGGAGCTAAGTTACTAGCAACAGTTATTTTGTTATGCTATTTATAGAAAGAACAAATATGCTTCACGAGACCTTTTCTCTACATCTCAAAGTTTGCTATCTAAATTCAAGGTCTCAAAGAAGTGTAAAGATTTGTTGGCGCGAAAATTTACAAAGTAAATTTTCTGTGCAATGTTATTTTATTAAATATTATTTAATAAAGGGTAGAATTAATTCTACTCTTTATTAATAAGAGAGGAAAAATACTATGAATATAGAACAGACTTTAAAAAGTTCAATAGAAAAATTAAAAGAATATGAAATAGAAGAGCCAAATTTAAAAACTCGAATATTACTTTCTAAAATTTTAAATTTAAGGAAAGAACAATTAATAACAAAAAATAAAGAAGAAGTTGCAGAAGAAAAATTAAAAGAATATGAAGAACAAATAGAAAAATTAATAAAAGGAATTCCATTGCAATATATAACAAAAGAACAAGAATTTATGAAACTAAAATTCTATGTTGATGAAAATGTACTAATTCCAAGGGCAGATACAGAAGTATTAGTAGAAGAAATTATAAACATATGCAATAATAATAAAAAATATAAAATTTTAGATTTATGCACAGGTAGTGGAATAATTGGGATATCTTTAAAGAAATATTTACCAAATTGTGAAATGTATCAATCAGATATTAGAATAGAAGCTTTAAATGTAGCTAGAAAAAATGCTAAATTAAATAACATAGATACAAATTTTATTGAATCAAATTTATTTGACAATATAAATCAAAAATTTGATATAATAGTAACAAATCCACCATATATAAAAACTGAGGTAATTAATACTTTATCTAAAGATGTTCAAAATGAGCCACATATAGCATTAGATGGAGGAAAAGACGGTTTAGAATTTTATAGAAAAATTATAAATCAATCGTACAATTATTTAAATGAAGATGGAATTTTATGTTTAGAAATAGGATTTGACCAAAAACAAGAAGTAATAGATATAATTAATAAAACAAACCAATATAAAAATGTATACTCAAAAAAAGATTTAAGTGGAAATGATAGAATAGTAATTTGTACAAAAATATAAATTAAGAGGTGAAAGTAAAAATGTCTTTTTCATCACAATTAAAAGAAGAATTAAGCAAAATAAATAATCTAGCAAATAAGGACTTAGTAAAAGCAGAACTTATAGGTTATATGATTAGTAATAATATAACTATAATAAGAAATAGAATTAGATATGCAACTGAAAACGAATATAATATAAACAGATTAAACAAATTACTTACAAATCTAAATATAAATTACAAAATAGAATTACAAGGAAAAGTATATGTAATATTATTTAATAAGCAAGACTTTGAGGAGATTTTTTACAAAAATAACAACATAATAATAAAAGACGAAAAAATAAGTATAAAACAAAAAGATTTATATTATAGAGCAATTATTAGAGGAGCATTTTTAGGAGGAGGTTCGTTAAACGAGCCTAATAATAAGTATCATTTAGAAATTATATTTAGTACATATGAAAATGCAGAATATGTAGTAAAATTGTTAAGTGAGTTTGGTATTCAGGCCAAAATTTTAAATAGAAAAAATAGTACATCTTTATATATAAAAGAAGCGGAAGAAATATCTAAATTTTTAGCATTAATAGGAGCAAATAAATCAGTATTATCATTTGAAGAAATTAGAGTTTTAAGAGAAACTAGAAATAATGTAAATAGATTAGTAAATTGCGAAACAGCTAATTTAAATAAAACAATTAATGCATCAGTTGAACAAATTAATGCAATAAAATATTTAAAAAAAGTGAAAAAATTTGAGGAATTACCAGAAAATTTAAAAGAAATTGCAAAAATTAGATTAGAAAATCCAGATTTAAATTTAGTACAATTAGGAAATTTATTAGATGAGCCATTAGGAAAATCTGGAGTAAATCATAGATTAAAGAAAATTTGCCAAATAGCAGATGAAATTAAAAAGGAAAAATAAATATGGAAAAATTAGGAATATATGTACATATACCATTTTGTATAAAAAAGTGTAGTTATTGTGATTTTATATCTTATGAACAAAAATATGATATGGTAAAAAGTTATGTACAAGCATTATTAGAAGAAATACGACAAGAAGCAAAAAAATTCAAAGAAAATATAATAGATACAATCTATATAGGTGGAGGAACACCATCTTCAATAGATAGTAAATATATAATAGAAATACTTGAAGAATTATATAAAAATTTTAAAATTCAAGAAGATGCAGAAATAACAATAGAAGTTAATCCAGGTACTGTAGAAAAGGAAAAATTACAAGATTATAAAAAAGTAAAAATAAATAGAATAAGTATAGGTTTACAAAGTACAAACAATGAAATATTAGGACAAATAGGAAGAATACATAATTACGAAAAATTTATTGAAACTTATAAATTAATTAGAGAAGTAGGATTTAATAATGTAAATATAGACTTAATGTTAGCACTTCCAAAACAAACAGTAGAAATACTAGAAGAAAGTGTAAAAAAAGTAATTGATTTACAACCAGAACATATATCATTGTACTCATTAATTTTAGAGGAAGGAACAGGACTATATAAAAAATATAATCAAGGAAAAATAACATTGCCAGAAGACGATACAGAAAGAAAAATGTATTGGAATACAAAGAAAATTCTAGAAGGTGCAGGCTATATACATTATGAAATATCTAATTTTGCAAAAAAAGGTTATTTTTCAAAACATAATATGAACTGTTGGAAACAAAAACAATATATAGGTTTTGGTGTGGCAGCACATTCATTTATTAATAATGTTAGAACTTCTAATACTATTAAATTAGAAGATTATATAAAGTCAAAAAATAAAGAGGAAATAAAAAAAATAGAAGAAAAATTAAATGAAGAAGATTTAATGAAAGAATATATGATATTAGGACTAAGAAAAATAGAAGGAGTAAGTATACAAGAATTTAAGACAAAATTTATAAAAAATCCGCTATATGAATTTAGAAATGAGTTAAATAAATTAGTAGAACAAGGAATGATTGAAATAGATACAGATAGTATAAAATTAACAAATAAAGGTTTAGATTTCGCCAATATAGTATGGGAAGAATTTATTTAATAATTAATAGGAAAGTAGAACTTTCCAATTATATAAAAAAAATTAGCAATTGCCATTGACAATTGCTAATTTTGGGTATAATATATATAAGAAATTAGCAGTCTGACTTCTAAAGTGCTAATAAGAGGTGATAAAAATGTTAGATGACAGAAAAAAAGAAATCCTACAAGCAGTAATAGATGAATATATAAATACTGCAGAGCCAGTAAGTTCAGCAACATTAGTAACTAAGTATGGACTAAATTATAGTAGTGCAACAGTAAGAAATGAATTAGCAGAACTAGAGGATAAAGGTTATCTAGATAAAACACATGCATCATCAGGAAGAGTACCTTCAGAAAAGGGGTATAGATTTTATGTTGATGAACTTATGAAAGATGATGATATAACATTAGAGGAAATAAAGTATATACAAAGTAAGTTATCAACTAAGGTTAATGAAATAGAAGAATTAACCAAAATTGCAACAACAACATTATCAGAAGTAACTCATTATACAACAGTTGCAATAGGGCCAAGAGCAGATGCCCAAATAATACAAGAATTAAAATTTGTGTTATTAGGAACTAGAATGCTTATGGTTGTAATTATGACAGAAAATGGTTTGGTAAAAGAAACTATAATAAAATATGATGAAGATATAACAGAAAGCCAAGTAGAAACATTAAATAATTTATTTAATAGTAAGTTAAAAGGAAAACCATTAAGCAGAATAGATAAACCTATGGAAGACTACATTTTATCTGAAATAGAATATAGTGTTAAAGTAATAAAACCAGTTATAGAACAAATAAATAAAGTAGTAGAAGAAGAAAACAAAATATATTTAGAAGGTGCAACAAAAGCATTTAATTTACCTGAATTTAAAAGCTTAGAAATAGCGAAAAATTTTATGAATGTTTTAGACGAAAAAGAATTAGTATTAGATGTATTAGAATCTGGAGTTGCAAAAGATATAAATATATATATTGGTGACGAAAATGAAAATGAACAACTAAAAGATTTTAGCATTGTAACTTTTAAACATTCAATAGGCAATAAAGACTTAGGAACAATAGGAATAATAGGACCTAAAAGAATGGATTATTCTAAAGTTATTTCTGTAATGAAATATATTAGTAAGAAAATGAAAGAAAAAGATATTTAAAAATGGAGGGTTTTATGGAAGAAAAAGAAAAAATAGAAGAAAGTACACAAGAAGTTGAAAAACAAGAGACAGAAGAAAACAAATTACAAAAAGAATATGAAGAATTAGATGATAGATATAAAAGAATGATGGCCGAATTTGATAATTACAAAAAAAGAAGCCAGAAAGAAAGGGAAAACTTGTATAATTCTTTAGTATCAGATATAATAACATCATTCTTACCAATCGTAGATAATTTAGAAAAAGCAGTAAATGTTAAAACACAAGATGAAGCATATAAACAAGGTGTTGAAATGGTGCAAAAACAATTTATGGATACACTAAGAGCATTAGGAGTAGAAGAAATAAAAAGTGTAGGAGAAGTTTTTAATCCTGAAGAACACGAAGCAATTAGCAGTATAGAAGATGAAACATTAGGAGAAAAAATAGTAAAAGAAGAATATAGAAAAGGCTACAAAATTGGTGGAAAAGTAATAAGACATTCTATGGTAGTAGTAGCTAATTAATTTGTTTTTAAATTTTTAAATATATAAATTTTACAAAAGAAAATAGAAAATAAAATAAATAAATAATATTTAAGGAGGAAATTTAAAATGGGAAAAATTATAGGAATTGACTTAGGAACAACAAACTCATGTGTAGCAGTTATGGAAGGAGGAGAAGCAGTAGTTATACCTAATGCAGAAGGAAATAGAACAACTCCATCTGTAGTAGCTTTTTCAAAAAATGGAGAAAGATTAGTAGGACAAATAGCAAAACGTCAAGCTGTTACAAATCCAGAGAATACAGTTATATCAATAAAAAGAAGCATGGGAACAGACAAAAAAGTTAAAATAGAAGGAGATGAATTTACTCCACAAGAAATATCAGCAATGATACTTCAAAAATTAAAACAAGATGCAGAAAATTATTTAGGCTCAGAAGTAAAACAAGCTGTTATAACAGTACCAGCATATTTTAGCGATTCACAAAGACAAGCAACAAAAGATGCAGGAAAAATAGCAGGACTAGAAGTTTTAAGAATAATAAATGAACCAACAGCAGCATCACTTGCATATGGAATGGACAAAGAAGATGCAAACCAAAAAATAATGGTATATGACTTAGGTGGAGGAACATTTGATGTATCTATACTAGAAATTGGTGACGGAGTATTTGAAGTTCTTGCAACAAGTGGTAATAACCATTTAGGTGGAGATGACTTTGACCAAAAAATCATAGAATATTTAGTAGCAGAATTTAAAAAACAACAAGGTGTTGATTTAAGTACAGATAAAATGGCAATGCAAAGATTAAAAGAAGCAGCAGAAAAAGCAAAAATAGAATTATCAGGAGTACAACAAACAAATATTAATCTACCATTTATTACAGCTGATGCAACAGGACCAAAACATTTAGATATAACATTAACAAGAGCAAAATTTGAAGAATTAATTAGAGATTTAGTAGAATCTACAGCAGGACCTGTAAATCAAGCATTAGCAGATGCAAAAATGCAAGCATCAGATTTACACAAAGTATTATTAGTTGGAGGTTCTACAAGAGTTCCAGCTGTACAAGAATTAGTAAAAAGAGTAACAGGAAAAGAACCAGATAAAGGAATTAACCCAGATGAATGTGTTGCAATAGGAGCAGCAATTCAAGGTGGTGTATTATCTGGAGATGTAAAAGACTTAGTATTACTAGATGTAACTCCATTATCATTAGGAATTGAAACATATGGTGGAGTATTTACGAAATTAATAGAAAGAAATACAACAATACCAACTAAAAAATCACAAATATTCTCTACAGCAGCTGATGGACAAACAAGTGTTGAAGTACATGTTCTACAAGGTGAACGTGAAATGGCAGCATACAATAAAACTTTAGGAAGATTTAACCTAACAGGAATTCCAGCAGCACCAAGAGGAGTACCACAAATAGAAGTAACATTTGATATAGATGCAAATGGTATAGTTCACGTATCAGCAAAAGATATGGCAACAGGAAATAGCCAAAATGTATCAATAACAGCAAGTACAAACTTAACAGATGAAGATATAGATAAAGCAGTAAAAGATGCTGAAGCACATGCTAGTGAAGATAAAAAGAAAAAAGAAGAAATAGAAGTAAAAAATAATGCTGAAAGTTTAGTATATAATAGTGAAAAAACATTAAAAGAATTAGGAGACAAAATTACAGGAGAAGAAAAAGCAAAAGTAGAAACAGAAATAGAAAATGTTAAGAAAGCATTAGAAACTAACGAAACAGAAAAAATAAAAGAAGCAACTGAAAAATTAACACAAAGTTTCTATGAAGTTTCTGAAAAATTATACAGACAAGCAAATCCAAATCAAGAAGCAAATGCAAATCCAGAAGGACAAACAGAGCAACAAACAGCACAAGATGACAATGGAACTGTTTATGATGCAGATTATAAAGTTGAAGATGATGGAGAAAATAAATAAGCAAACATCAAAAGGAAGGACCGCATACTCTAATGCGGTCCAATGCTTATATAATTGTGCATTAGGAAGGAATGAAATTAAAAATGGCAGAGCAAAAAAGAGATTATTATGAAGTTCTAGGCGTAGATAAAAACGCTAATGAAGATGAAATAAAAAAAGCTTATAGAAAGCTTGCAAAAAAATATCATCCAGATGCAAATCCAGATAATAAAAAAGAAGCGGAAGCAAAGTTTAAAGAAGTAAATGAAGCTTACGAAAATTTATCTGATCCACAAAAAAGAAGAATGTATGACCAATTCGGACATAATGGACCTCAAGGATTTGGAGGAAACGGAGGAGGTTATTATTCTTATTCAACCTCTGGTTTTGATGGATTTGATGGTTTTGACTTTGGAGATTTAGGAGATATATTCTCTATATTTGGAGGCGGATTTAGAAGAGGAAATTCTGCAAGACATACAGGTCCAGTAAAAGGAGCAGACTTACGTTATAATTTAGAAATAAGCTTTGAAGAAGCTTTTCTTGGCGTAGAAAAGGAAATTTCAATTGTTAGAGAAGATAATTGCTCAACATGTAATGGAACAGGAGCAGCACCAGGAAGTAAAGTAGAAAACTGTCCAAGATGTGGAGGTACAGGTCAAGTAAAACAAGTACAAACAACAATATTAGGACAAAGTCAAGTAATTAGACCTTGTGATATGTGTCATGGAGAAGGAAAAATAATAAAAGAACCTTGTCAAACTTGTAGAGGAAAAGGTACAGTTAAGAAACCTGTAAAATTAAAAGTAAAAATACCAGCAGGAATAGACGAAAACCAAACTGTAGCATTACGAGGAGAAGGTGGACCAGGACAAAGAGGAGGACAAAAAGGAGATTTATACATAATGGTACACATAAAAAGACACAATATATATACTAGACAAGATTATAATGTATTGTGTGATGTTCCAATAACATTTACTCAAGCAACTTTAGGAGCAGAATTAAAAATACCAATGGTAGATGGAACAGTAGAAACTTATAAAATCCCTGAAGGAACTTCAACTGGAACTAGGTTTAGAATAAAAGGAAAAGGATTTAAAGCTATAAATAGAAATTACGAAGGAGATTTTATATTTACTGTAGAAATACAAACACCAAAAAGATTATCAAAAGAACAAAGAGAATTATTAGTACAGTTGGCAAAAACAATGAATGAACAACCACCAATAAAGAAAAGAGGACTATTTGGATAATTAATAAAAATAAGACAGGTCTTGACTATGTCTTATTTTTATTATAGAATAAGCATGTCGTAAAAGACGAAATTTTTATAGATACTAATAAGTATCGGAATTGGAGGATTAAAATGGCAGTTAAAGTAGGAATCAATGGTTTTGGAAGAATTGGAAATTTAGCATTCCAAGCAGCATTAAGTAAGAAAGAGGTAGAAATAGTAGCAATAAATGATCCATTTATTACAGCTGATTATATGGCTTATATGGTAAAATATGATACTGTACATGGAAAATTTGACGGAGAAGTAAAAGAAGAAAACGGAAAATTAGTAGTAAATGGAAAAGAAATACAAGTATACAATGAAATGGACCCAAGCAACATTCCTTGGGGAGCAAATGGAGTAGAATATGTATTAGAATGTTCTGGAGTATTTACAACAATGGAAAAAGCAGAAGCTCACTTAAAAGCAGGAGCAAAAAAAGTTATAATAAGCGCACCTTCAAAAGATGCACCAATGTTTGTTATGGGAGTTAACAATACATCATATGATCCAAGTATGAATATAGTATCAAATGCATCATGTACAACAAACTGTTTAGCACCTTTAGCTAAAGTTATAAATGATAATTTTGGAATAGTAGATGGATTAATGACAACAGTTCACTCTACAACAGCAACTCAAAAAACAGTTGATGGAGCATCTAAAAAAGACTGGAGAGGTGGACGTGCTGCAGCTGCAAACATAATACCATCATCTACAGGAGCTGCAAAAGCAGTTGGAAAAGTTATACCAGAATTAAATGGAAAATTAACAGGAATGGCATTTAGAGTACCAACAGTTGATGTATCTGTTGTAGACTTAACATGTAATCTTGCAAAACCAACAACAATGGAAGAAATTTGCAAAGCTATGAAGAAAGCATCAGAAAATGAATTCAAAGGAATTATAGAATATACTGAAGATGCAGTAGTATCATCAGACTTCATAAATGATGCACATACTTCTATATTCGATGCAACAGCAGGAATACAATTAACAGACACATTTGTTAAATTAATAGCATGGTATGATAATGAATGGGGATATTCAAATAAATTAGTAGATTTAGCAATATATATGTCAACAAGAGATTAATTTTAAATTAAGATAAATTATAGCTTTTATGTGATATGGGTAAAAATATCCCATATCACAATAAAAGTTATAGGAATTAATATTAATTAAAAGGTATATATATTAATATTTATACTTTTAAATATTAATATATATACCTTTTGGGTATAATATAAATATAAACTAAATAGGAGGTTTATTATGAATAAAAAAACAGTTAGAGATATTGATGTAAAAGGAAAAAAAGTATTAGTAAGATGTGATTTTAATGTACCACAAGATGAACAAGGAAATATTACAGATACAAGAAGAATTGTAGCATCTTTACCAACAATTAATTATTTAATAGAAAATGGAGCAAAAGTAATATTATGCTCACATTTAGGAAGACCAAAAGGAGAAGTTAAAAAAGAATTTTCACTAGAACCAGTTGCAAAAGAATTATCAAAACAATTAAACAAAGATGTTAAATTAGCAAATGATATAATTGGAGAAAGTGCAAAAGAGCTAACAGCAAATATGAAAGAAGGAGAAGTTGTTCTTTTAGAAAATGTTAGATTTGATAAAAGAGAAGAAGAAAACTCACCAGAATTTGCAAAAGAATTAGCTAGTCTTGCAGAAGTTTATGTAAATGATGCTTTTGGAACATCACATAGAGCACATGCATCAACAGCAGGAGTTGCAGATTATTTACCATCAGCTGCAGGATTCTTAATAGAAAAAGAATTAGAATTTATGGGAAATGCTTTAGAAAACCCACAAAGACCATTTGTTGCAATTTTAGGTGGAAAGAAAGTATCAGATAAAATAGGAGTAATAAATGCATTACTAGAAAAAGTAGATACATTAATAATTGGTGGAGCTATGGCATATACTTTCTTTAAAGCACAAGGATATGAAGTTGGAAATTCAATATGTGAATTAGACAAATTAGATTTAGCTTTAGAATTAATGGAAAAAGCAAAACAAAAAGGTGTAAAATTATTACTTCCAGTAGATACAAAAGTTGGAAAAGAATTTGATAAAGATACAGAAAGTAAAATTGTTAAATGCACAGAAATTCCTGAAGGATGGGAAGGATTTGATATTGGAACAGAAACTATAGAAATATACAAAAAAGAACTAGAAAATGCAAAAACTATAGTATGGAATGGACCTTTAGGATTATTTGAATTTGACCAATTTGCAATAGGAACAAATGAAATTGCAAAAAAGCTTGCTACAGTTGATGCTATAACAATAATAGGAGGAGGAGACTCTGCAGCTGCTATTGAAAAAATAGGATTATCAGATAAAATGACACATATTTCTACAGGTGGAGGAGCAAGTCTAGAATTCTTAGAAGGAAAAAAACTACCAGGAATTGAATGTTTACAAGATAAATAATATAAACTTAGGAGGAAAAAATGAGAAAAAAAATAATTGCAGGAAATTGGAAGATGAATAAAACTCCTGAAGAAGCAATAGCATATATGCAAAAATTTATCCCATTAGTTAAAGATGCAAAAAATGAAATTATAATATGTGCACCATATATAGATTTAGCTTTTCTAGTAGAAATAACTAAAAAAACAAATATAAAAATAGGCGCACAAAATATGCACTTTAAAGAAAGCGGAGCATATACAGGAGAAGTTTCAGGAAAAATGTTAAAATCTATAGGAGTAGAATATGTAATAATAGGACACTCTGAAAGAAGACAATATTTTGCAGAAACAGATGAAACAGTTAATTTAAAAATAAAATCAGCATTTGAAAATGACTTAAAACCAATAGTATGTGTTGGAGAAACGCTAGAAGAAAGAGAAAAAGGAATTACAAAAGATATAATAACTAATCAAACAGAAAAAGCTTTGGAAGGACTAACACACGAACAAGTAAAAAATACTATAATAGCATATGAACCAATTTGGGCAATAGGAACAGGTAAAACAGCAACAGCAGAAGATGCTAATAATAGTATTAAGCAAATAAGAGAAAAAATAGCAAATATTTATGGTAAAGACACAGCAGAGCAAGTTATAATTCAATATGGTGGAAGTGTAAAACCAAGTAATGCTAAAGAAATATTTACAATGTCAGACATAGATGGCGGATTAGTTGGAGGAGCAAGTTTAGAGCCAGAAGATTTTAACAATATTGTAAATTATTAAAAAATATGTTGAAATTTGTTATAAAAACGACTATAATATTATAAGATAAATAAAGGCGGAGGAGACTCCGCCAAAAAAAATAATAAAGGATGGTAATCAATTTATGAAAAATAAACTAACAATGCTAATGATATTAGACGGATTTGGAGAAAACACAAATGAAAGAGGAAATGCAGTAAAAATTGCAAACACACCTAATTTAGATAAACTAATGAAAGTATGTCCAACTACAGATATTTTTACAAGTGGAATGCATGTTGGGTTACCAGAAGGACAAATGGGAAACTCAGAAGTAGGTCATACAAATATAGGTGCAGGAAGAATTGTTTATCAAGAATTAACAAGAATAACAAAATCTATTGAAGATGGAGATTTCTTTGCTATACAAGAATTTAATGAAGCAATAGAAAATTGCAAGAAAAATAACTCAGATTTGCATATAATGGGATTATTATCAGATGGTGGAGTGCATAGTCATATTCGTCATTTATATGCATTATTAGAGCTAGCAAAAAGAAAAGGAATAGAAAATGTATATGTACATTGTTTCTTAGATGGTAGAGATACACCACCAGCATCAGCAGAAGGTTATATAGCACAATTAGAAGAAAAAATGAAAGAAAAACAAACTGGAAAAATTGCAAGCATAATGGGAAGATTTTACGCAATGGATAGAGATAAACGTTGGGAAAGAATCCAAAAAGCATATAATGCATTAGTAAATGGAGAAGGACAAAAAGCCCCAACAGCAATATCAGCAATAGAAGGTTCATATCAAAAAGAAGTATTTGATGAATTCGTTGAACCAACAGTTATTTGCAATGGAGAAGAACCAATAGCAACAATAAAAGAAAATGATTCAGTAATATTCTTTAACTTTAGACCAGATAGAGCAAGAGAAATTACAAGAACAATAGTTGATGACCAATTTAACGAATTTGAAACAAAGAAACAAAAAGTATTTTTTGTATGTATGACACAATATGATGAAACATTACCAAATGTAAAAATTGCATTTAAACCAACAGTATTAGCAAATACATTTGGAGAATATATTAGTTCAAAAGGTTATACACAATTACGTATTGCAGAAACAGAAAAATATGCACATGTTACATTTTTCTTTAATGGTGGAGAAGAAAAACAATATCAAGGTGAAGACAGAATTTTAGTTCCATCACCAAAAGTAGAAACATATGATATGAAACCAGAAATGAGTGCATATGAAGTAACAGACAAAGTAGTAGAAGCAATTGGAGAAGACAAATATGATTGTATAATATTAAATTTTGCAAATCCAGATATGGTAGGACATACAGGAAATTTAGAAGCAGCAGTAAAAGCAATAGAAACAATAGATGAATGTGTAGGTAGAATAGTAAAAATAGTAGAAGAAAAACAAGGAGTGCTATTAATTACAGCTGACCATGGAAACGCAGAACAAATGATAGATTATCAAACAGGAGAACCACATACAGCACATACAACAAATCCTGTTCCATTAATATTAGTAGGAATGAATGATGTACAACTAAAACAAGGAAAATTGGCAGATTTAGCACCAACAATGTTAGACATAATGGGATTAGAAAAACCACAAGAAATGACTGGCGAAAGTATAATCGTAAAAAAATAATGGAGGCAAATAATGCTAACAACACCTAATCTGAAAAATATATATTCTAATATTCAAAAACAATTATATTATATGATTCCAGAAAAATGGGATAAGATATACTTATATGCATCAGTAGTTGACCATTATAATAATATACAAACAGGAGAGATGTTTTTCTACTATTATCCTAAAAGTATGCTAAAGAAAAATCCTATAAATGTTTATGAAATTCCAAGTAAATTTAATATAGACGAAAACGGTTATTTGAAACTTGCAGAAAATTTATATAATGAAATAAAGCAAATAAGAAAAAAACAAATAGAAGAAGGAAAGAAACCTTGGAGTAGTGTAACAATATCTATTGAAGAATGTAAATTTACAGTAGAATTTGATTATGAAGACTTAATTAATTCTAAATTTTCTAACACAGATAGACATCTTGTATGGAGACATAAATACTTAAATATACCTTTAGAAAGTTATTCAAAAAGTGAAAGAGCAATGATAAAGAAATATATAGATGCACAAAAAAAGCTAAACAGAAATTTAAGCACATATACAGAAGGAGTATATCAAAAAGCATCAGAAAATTTACTTGAACACAAAAAGAAAATAGAAGAAGGGAAAATAAAACAAACAAAAGAAATAGTAGAAGAAACACCAAAAACAAGAAAAAATCAAATATTAAACATATAAAGGTAATAGTATATAAAACTATTATTGACAACACATTCAAGCAATGTGTTGTTATTTCTACTCTAGGAGGCTTTCTTATCGAAGATAAGAAATGCGACGTAGAGGAGAATTATGCGAAAGTTAGATTTTCTAGCAAAGAAGTTGCGTAGAAAATCTTGGTACCGTTTATTTCTACTTGTTTTTAACACTACAAAATTATTTAAAGAAAGGAAGCAAAAATGATAAAACTATTTAAAAATTTAGGAAAAAGGGAATGTGTTTTTATAATAATAGCTTTTGCTTTAATAGTTACACAAGTATGGTTAGAATTAAAAATGCCAGACTATATGTCACAAATTACACAACTTGTGCAAACAGAAGGAAGCCAAATGTCAGAAATTCTTAAAAACGGAGCATACATGTTATCTTGTGCTTTTGGTAGCCTAATTGCAGCAGTAATAACTGGATACATAATTTCTACTGTATCAGCGAACTTTTCTATGAATGTAAGGAAAAAAATATTTAATAAAGTAGAAAACTTATCTATGGATGAAATAAAAGGTTTTTCAACTAGCAGTCTAATTACAAGAACAACAAATGATGTTACTCAATTAGAAATGGTAATAGGAATGGGCTTACAAGTTTTAGTAAAAGCTCCAATTACAGCTATATGGGCAGTAACAAAAATATTAAATAAAAACTGGCAATGGAGTGCAATAACAGGGGCTGCAGTAGTAATTTTATTAAGTGTTGTAGCTGCTATATTTGTTATAGTAACACCAAAGTTTAAAATTGTTCAAAAATTAATAGATAAAATAAATGGAGTAACACGTGAAAACTTAACAGGTATACGTGTTGTAAGAGCATTTAATGCAGAACAATATCAAGAAGAAAAATTTGAAGAAGTAAATACTAAATTAACAAATCAACAAATATATAACCAAAAGAAATTTGCAATTATGCAACCAACAATGTACATAGTTATGCATACACTAACACTTGGCATTTATTTCTTAGGAGCATTTTTAATAAACGAAGCACACATGACAGACAAAATTACATTATTTGGAGATATGATAGTATTTAGCTCATATTCAATGCAAGTAATAATGTCATTCTTAATGCTTGCTATGATATTTATGATGTTACCAAGGGCACAAGTATCAGCAGGACGTATTAACGAAGTATTAGATTGTGAGATTTCAATTAAAGACGGAAAACTAAGAAAGAATAAAACAAAAGAAGTAGGAACTGTAGAGTTTAAAAATGTTTCTTTCAAATATCCAGATGCAGACGAATATTTATTAAAAAATATATCATTTAAAGCAAATAAAGGAGAAACTGTAGCATTTATTGGTTCAACAGGTAGTGGAAAATCTACATTAATAAATTTAGTACCAAGATTTTATGATGCAACAGAAGGAGAAGTATTAGTAGACGGAGTAAATGTAAAAGAATATGCACAAGAATTTTTATATAATAAATTAGGATATATTCCACAAAAAGCAGTATTATTTAATGGAACAGTATCTTCTAATGTTTCTTATGGAGAAAATGGAAAGGAAAAAATAACAGCTAAAAAAATAAGAGAAGCAATTGAAGTAGCACAAGGAAAAGAATTCGTTGAAAATATGGAAAATACATATGATGCACATATTGCTCAAGGAGGAACTAATGTATCTGGAGGACAAAAACAAAGATTAGCAATAGCAAGAGCAATTGCAAGAAATCCAGAAATTTATATTTTTGATGATAGTTTTTCAGCTTTAGACTATAAAACAGATGCTATACTTAGAAAAGAATTAAAAAAATACACTAAAGATGCTACAAATTTAATTGTTGCACAAAGAATTGGAACAATTATGAATGCAGACAAAATAATAGTTTTAGATGATGGTGAATGTGTAGGAATTGGAACACATAAAGAACTATTAAAGAATTGCGAAGTTTATAAGCAAATAGCACTATCTCAATTGTCAGAGGAGGAACTAGAAAATGAGTAATGAACAAAACACAATAAGAACTCCTAGAAGAATGCCAGGTGGACCAAGAATGAAAGGAAATCCTGGAGAAAAGCCAAAAGATTTTAAAAGTGCAATAACAAGATTAGTAAAAGAATTAAAAGAACAAAGAAAATTAATTATAATATCAATAATTTTAGCAATACTAGGAGCAATATTATCTATACTTGCACCAAATAGATTATCTGACTTAACAGATGAAATCTCAAAAGGTTTGGTAGTAAATCAAGAAAATTTAGCAAATCTATCTACACAAATAATGAATTCATTTAATGAAGGTATGGCAAAAATAAATACAAATGGAACAATGCAAGAATTTAATCCACAAAATGTAGATATGCCAGAAGAAATGATAAATTCAATATTTAATGAAATAGAAATAGATGGCAATGTAATAACTCAGCAGGAACAATATGAATTTATAAAAAGCATGAGTGACTTAATGCAATCAGGAGATGTTAATCAATTATATAGTAAAATAGATGAAATGCCACAATCAATACAAAATGTAATTAAACCTAAAATGAATATAGATATTATCAAAAATATATCATTATTTCTAATAATTTTATACATAACAAGTTCAATATTTAACTATATACAAGCAATTTGCATGACAAATGTTGCAAATAGATTTGCTCAACAATTAAGAACAAGAATATCTATAAAAATAAATAAACTTCCATTAAGATATTTCGATAAGCATCAATCCGGAGACACATTATCTAGAGTAACTAATGATGTAGACACAATAGCACAATCAATGAACCAATCATTAAGTAGTTTAGTAATAAATATAACATTATTATTAGGAAGCATTATAATGATGTTTTACACAAACTGGATAATGGCAATTACTGCAATGGGGGCAAGTCTAATAGGATTTTCTGGAATGTTTTTAATACTTAAAAATTCACAAAAATACTTTATTGCAAGACAATATGAATTAGGAAATTTAAATGCACATATAGAAGAAATATATTCTGGATTAAATGTAGTAAAAGTATATAATGGAATAAATCAATCAAATGAAAAATTTGATGAATACAATAAAAAAGTATGTCAAGCAAATAAAAAGAGTCAGTTTTTATCAGGAATAATGCATCCGTTAATGGGCTTTATAGGAAATTTTGGATATGTAGCAGTATGTATAGTTGGTGCATTATTAACTATGAATGATGTAATATCTTTTGGTGTTATAGTTGCATTTATAACATATGTTAGATTATTTACAAATCCATTATCACAAATAGCACAAAACATGACATTGCTTCAATCTACAGCTGCAGCATCAGAAAGAATATTTGAATTCATAGATGAAAAAGAAATGCAAGAAGAATCAAAAATAACAAAAGAATTGAAAAAAGAAGATGTAAAAGGAAAAATTAAATTTGAAAATGTAGTATTCCAATATGATAATAATGACCATCCAACAATTAAAAACTTCACAGCAACAGCATTACCAGGACAAAAAGTAGCAATTGTAGGACCAACAGGAGCAGGAAAAACAACTATAGTAAATTTACTTATGAAGTTTTATGAATTAACATCTGGAGATATAAAAATAGATGGTGTATCAATAAAAGACTTAACAAGAGAAAACATACATAGTTTATTTACAATGGTATTACAAGACACATGGCTATTTGAAGGAACAGTAAGAGAAAACATTGTATATAATAGAGAAGATATAAGTGATGAACAAGTAAAAGAAGTTTGTAAAGAAGTTGGATTACATCATTTCATAAAAACATTACCACACACATATGATTCAAAAATATCTGAAAATGATAGTGTATCAGCAGGACAAAGACAATTATTAACAATAGCAAGAGGTATGTTAGAAGATTCACCATTTTTAATATTAGATGAAGCAACATCAAATGTAGATACAAGAACTGAAGAGTTAGTTCAAAAAGCAATGGATAAATTAACAGAAGGAAAAACTTCATTTATAATAGCACACAGACTATCAACAATAAAAAATGCAGATTTAATACTTGTTGTTAAAGATGGAAACATAATAGAACAAGGAAATCATGATGAACTAATGCAAAAAAATGGATCTTATGCAGAATTATATAATTCACAATTTGAAATATAAACGGGGTATTAACTCCGTTTTTTTGTTTGTAGATAGTATTAATAAAGATATGTTGACAAAATTTTAAATTATATATATTATAGTAATATAAAAAATAAATGAGAGGTAAACAAATGAAAAGTAGAAAAAGCGTTAGAGGTTGTAACACACACACACACACACACACACACACACGAATAGGAAAGAAAAGGGAATAACACTAATAGCATTAATAATAACAGTAATAATATTATTAATCTTAGCAGGAGTTGCAATAAATTTTGCATTACGGAGAAAATGGCATATTAAGAGGAGCAAAAACTGCAGTAGATAAATATCAAAACAAAGCAGAGCAAGAACAAAATGAACTTGCAAAAGTAGATGATAGTTTTCAATATTATTTGTCTTCAAATAGAGATGATGAAGGATATAATTTTGAAGATAATGGAAAAATAATTACTACTAATAGTAAATACAATGGAAAAAGTATAAAAAAAGTATGTTTAACAGGACAACTAACATCAGGACAAATGAAATTTTTGGATTTAAGTGCATACAATATAGATAAAATATTAGATATATCGGGATATGCAATTGTTGACCAAGGAAAAGTAATTGCTAGAGTTGGATGTCATTATACAGATGTAGCATATATTGATTTCTACTATCAATATAGTAGTTGCTATTTATGGGAAACAGTAGGAACCCAATATAATGGTAGTACAGTGTATCTATTTATAACATATACTGAAAACAATTAATAAATATTAAAATTTAACTAAAAATAACTTGAAATATTTGGTAAAAAGATATATAGTATAGTAGGCAATATTTTGCCTACTATATTTTTTATAAGGAGAATGAAAATTATGAATATTATTATGTTAGGTGCACCTGGAACAGGTAAAGGGACAGTAGCAGGAATTTTAAGAGAAAAATTAAATTTAGTACATTTATCTAGTGGAGACATTTTTAGAGAATGTATAGCAAAAAAAGATGATTTAGCAAAAGAATTAGATGAATATTTAGCACAAGGAAAACTAGTTCCAGATGAATTAACAATTAGAATAATAGGAGCAAAATTACAAGAACCAGAAATGAAAAATGGAATTATATTAGATGGATTTCCAAGAACAATAGAACAAGCAAAACAATTAGACAAGTTTTATCAAGAACAAGGACAAAAAATAGATTTAGTTATTAATTTAACATCACAAGAAGATGAAATAATAGAAAGAATATCATTTAGAAGAATATGCTCAAATCAAGATTGTAAAGCGGTATTTAACTTAAAGTTAAATCCACCAAAAGTAGATGGAGTTTGTGATTTTTGTGGAAGTGAGCTTACACAAAGAAAAGATGATAATCCAGAAACAATTAAAAGCAGATTAGCAACATATTTTGAGACAACCTCTCCACTTGTAGATTTCTATAAAGAAAAGGGAGTTTTATATACTGCAGAAGTTAGTGAAAAGAAAAATAAATTAGGAAAAGATGTAGCAGAAGATGTCATTAATTATATTAAGGAGAATAAATAGTGGTAGAAATAAAATCAAAAAGAGAAATTGAACTAATGAAAGAAGCTTGTAGAATAACAGCACTAGCACATAAAGCAATAGAAGAAGCAATAAGACCAGGTATTACAACATTAGAATTAGATAAAATAGCTGAAAAAGTAATTAAAGAAAACGGAGGTATTCCAGCACAAAAGGGTTATCCTAGTGAAGAAAAAGGAGTTCCTCCTTTTCCAGCTACAATTTGTGCTTCTGTAAATGATGAAGTAATACATGGAATACCATCATCAAGAGTACATCTAAAAGAAGGTGACATTATAAGCATAGACATGGTTACCTTTAAAAATGGATATAATGGAGATGCTGCACGTACATATATAGTTGGAAAAGGCTCAAAAGAAGCAGAAGAACTATTAAATGTAACAAAACAAGCATTTTTTGAAGGAATAAAATATGCTATAGCAGGAAATAGAATTGGAGATGTATGCCACGCAATTGGTGAATTTGTAGAAAGTAAAGGATTTGGAGTTATAAAAGAATTTCAAGGACACGGAATAGGTAGAAGTATGCATGAGGATCCAGCTATACCAAATTATGGTAAAGCAGGAAAAGGAATAAAACTTGAACCAGGCATGACTCTGGCAATAGAACCAATGGTTGTTGCTGGAAATCCTAACATTTACGAATTAGAAGATGGTTGGACAATAATAACTCAAGATGGAAGTTTATCTGCACATTATGAAAATACAATTTTAATTACAGAAAAACAGCCAGAAATATTGACAATATTATAAATATGATGTATACTATATAAGCTAATTATGTAAAAATGTTAAATATTTATATTTAAGGAGTGAAAAAATTGGCAAAAGAAGATATAATTGAAGTAGAAGGAACTGTTGTAGAAACATTACCTAATACTAATTTCAAAGTAGAACTTGAAAATGGGCATCAAATATTAGCTCATATTTCAGGAAAATTGAGAATGAATTATATAAAAATTCTACCAGGCGATAAAGTAAAAGTAGAATTATCACCATATGACCTAACAAGAGGTAGAATAACATGGAGAGCAAAATAATATACGAACAATACTTGTATTGTTCTATAATTATTATACATTAACCCGAATATCTAATATTTACAGGAGGTGTAATTAATGAAAGTAAGACCATCAGTAAAACCAATTTGTGAAAAATGCAAAGTAATTAAGAGAAAAGGTGTTATAAGAGTAATTTGTGAAAATCCTAAACACAAACAAAGACAAGGATAGAAGAAAACACACAGGTATTAACACAAAAACTATGTAGCGGCTGATAAAAAACTAGTTTTGTGTTTATATAAATCTAAGATTTAAGTATTTAATTCACTATATAAAATTTTTTTAAAGTTGCAGTTTTGCAACTCTTAAAGTGTTTATATACATTTCACTTAAATATTTGAATCTAAAAACTAAAAATAAAAACAAATATATTTTGGAGGTGCTAAAATTTATGGCTCGTATATCAGGAATCGATTTACCTAGAGAAAAAAGAGTTGAAATAGGACTTACATATATTTATGGAATAGGTGTATCAAGTTCTAGAAAAATACTTAAAGAAGCTGGAGTAGATCCAGATACTAGAGTAAAAGACTTAACAGATGACCAAGTAAATGCAATAAGAAAAGTTATTGATGAAAAATACAAAGTAGAAGGTGACTTAAGAAGAGAAGTAGCTTTAAATATAAAAAGACTTACTGAAATCGGATGTTATAGAGGATTAAGACATAGAAAAGGACTACCTGTAAGAGGACAAAGAACAAAAACTAATGCCCGTACAAGAAAAGGTCCAAGAAAATTAGTTAGTAAAAGTAAGAAATAAGGAGGTATAAAACCAAATGGCTAATAAGAAAACTGTAGCAAAGAAAACACCTAGAAGAAATAGAAAAAATATTGAAAAAGGTGCTGCACATATACATTCAAGCTTTAATAATACAATAGTTACAATAACAGATACTCAAGGTAATGTTATTTCATGGGCAAGTGCTGGAGAACTTGGATTTAAAGGTTCTAAAAAAAGCACACCATTTGCTGCTGGTGAAGCTGCTGAAACAGCTGCAAAAGCAGGTATGGAACATGGTTTAAAAACTGTAGAAGTTTTTGTTAAAGGACCAGGTTCAGGACGTGAAGCTGCAATTAGATCATTACAAACAGCAGGATTAGAAATTAGTGCTATAAAAGATGTAACACCAATTCCACACAATGGTTGCAGACCACCAAAAAGAAGAAGAGTTTAGTAGAAATATATTTACCTATTTAGGTAAGAAAAGAAACAATAAACAAGTTTATTGAAAGGAGAAATAAAATGGCAAGATATAAAGATGAACAATGCCGTATTTGCCGTAGAGAAGGCCAAAAGCTATTCTTAAAAGGTGATAGATGTTACACAGATAAATGTTCTGTTTCTAGAAGAAACTATGCACCAGGAGATCACGGACAAAAGAAAGCAAAACTTTCTGAATACGGAACTCAATTAAGAGAAAAACAAAAAACAAAATCATTCTATGGAGTAGCAGAAAAACAATTTAGAAAATATTTTGAAATGGCTTCAAATAAAAAAGGAATTACTGGTGAAAATTTACTTCAAATATTAGAAAGTAGATTAGACAATGTTGTATATAGATTAGGATATGGTGCATCAAGAGCACAAGCAAGACAATTAGTAAATCATGGATTATTCGAAGTTAATGGTAAAAAAGTTGATATAGCATCATATTTAGTAAAAGCAGGAGATGTTATAGCAGTTAGAGAACTTAAAAAAGATAAAGAAATAATAAAACAAAATGTAGAAGCAAATTCTGCAAGACCAGTACCAACTTGGCTTGAAAAAGATGCTGAAAAATTAGGTGGAAAAGTAGTAAGACTAGCTTCAAGAGAAGATATAGATATACCAGTACAAGAACACTTAATAGTAGAGCTTTACTCTAAATAATAGTTAACACATTATAAGTTAGAGAAAAAATACTTTGACTTTATGAGTTTCACATTATGTGAGTAATATAGAAGAAGTAATGAATATTGAAAGAAAAAGGCAAAACCTTTCAATATTAGCTTCTATTAGGAGGTAAAAATGATAGAATTTGAAAAGCCAAATATTGAATGTTTAGAAGTAGACGATGAAAATAATTATGCAAAATTTGTATGTGAACCATTAGAACGTGGATATGGTGTAACAATAGGAAATTCATTAAGAAGGATTTTACTTTCATCACTTCCAGGTGCTGCAATAACAAGTGTAAAAATAGAAGGTGTAGTACATGAATTTTCTACAATACCAAATGTTGTAGAAGATGTACCTGAAATAATAGTTAATCTAAAAAATGTTAGATTAAAAACATTTGACAACGAAGAAAAAATGATAAGAATAGACTTTAAAGGAGAAGGAGAAGTAACTGCAGGAGATATAATAGCAGATAGCTCTGTAGAAATACTAAATCCAGATTTACATATAGCCACTGTATCAGAAGGTGGATCTTTAAAAATGGAAATGACAGTAGATAAAGGTAGAGGATATAATAGTGCTGTAAAAAATAAAAAGCCAAATCAAGATATATCTGTATTACCAATAGACTCTATATACACTCCAGTTAAAAAAGTTAATTATTCTGTAGAAAACACTAGAGTTGGACAAATGGTAGACTTTGATAAATTAATTATCGAAGTATGGACAGACGGAAGCTTAAAAGCATATGAAGCATTAAGCTTAGCTGCAAAAGTTATGACAGGTCACTTAGAATTATTTATAGATTTATCAGAAGCAGCAAAGAACACTCAAGTAATGGTTGAAAAAGAAGAATCTAAGAAAGAAAAAGTTCTAGAAATGTCTATAGAAGACCTAGAATTATCTGTTAGATCTTTTAACTGCTTAAAAAGAGCAGGAATATCTACTGTTGAAGATTTAGCAAATAAATCAGAAGCAGAAATGATGAAAGTAAGAAACTTAGGAAAGAAATCTTTAGATGAAGTAACAAATAAATTACATTCATTAGGATTAGATTTCGCTCAAGAAGAAGAATAAAATCAATTAATAGAAGAGGTGAATAAATTGGCTAGAAATAGAAAATTAGGTAAAACTACAGACATAAGATTAGCAATGTTAAAAAGCTTAACAACAGACCTAATCTTACATGGAAAAATTACAACAACAGAAGCAAGGGCTAAAGAAGTAAAAGCTATAGCTGACAGTATAATAGCATTAGCTATAAAAGAAAAAGATAATTTTGAAATGGTAGATGTAAAAATAGTTACAGCAAAATTAGACTCTAAAGGAAATAAAGAAACAGAAAAAGTAACAAGCAAAAATGGTAAAGAATATTTAAGAGTAGTTAAAGAAGAAAAAACTGTATCAAGACAAAAAGACATGCCATCAAGATTAAATGCAAGAAAGAAAATAATGAAAAAAATTAACAAAGTTAAAGATGCAGAAGGTAAAAATATAGACTTACCATCAAAATTATTTAACGAAATAGCACCAAAATACCAAGATAGAAATGGTGGATATACACGTATAGTAAAAATAGGAATGCGTAGAGGAGACTCTGCACCAATGGCTATACTTGAATTATTATAATAAGATAACGAAGAGAACTTCATTTTAAATGAAGTTTCTTTTTTTTTATATAATAGGAAAGTTCTACTTTCCTATTATATAAAAAAATAACATTGCACAGAAAATTTACTTTGTAAATTTTCGCGTCAACAAATCTTTACGCTTCTTTGAGACCTTGAATTTAGATAGCAAACTTTAAGATGTAGAGAAAAGGTCTCACGAAGCGAGATTTGTTCTATCTTAAAAAAATAATTGACAGAATAACAATTAGAGAATATAATAAATGCATAAAAATTAAAAATGAAAGAGAGGAACAAAAGATGAAAAGCATTGAAGTTGTAACACACACACACACACACGAATAGGAAAGAAAGAGGAATAACACTAATAGCACTAATAATAACAATAATTTTATTATTAATCTTAACAGGAGTAGCAATAAACTTTGCACTACGGAGATAATGGAATGCTAAAAGGAGCAGAAACAGCAGTAGATAAATACCAAAACAAAGCAGAACAAGAACAAAACGAACTTGCAAAAATAGATGATTATATTTATGGAAATAGAAACCTAATTAATTTACCTATACCAGATTATTCAAATAAAGTAGATTTAACACCATATTCATCTGCAAGTAATGTTTATACAACTCCATGTGATGGATACTTTTTACTACGAAGTATTGCACTAAATGGTGGAAAAGCTTTTAATTTATATCTTGATAAATATTCTGAAACTGAAGGAGTTATATTTTTACAAGAGAATAACTCACAATGGAATAGAAGTAGTGCATTTTTACCATTAGAAAAGGGAAGTAAAATATATTATGTAATTTCTGGTTCAGGAGAAGTTAATATAGGTAGAGGAATTTATTTCATACCAATAAAATAACAAAGGAATAATAATTCCTTTGTTATTTTTTGCCTAAACTATGGACATTTTGCTAAAAATGTCATAAAATGAATATGCATTAAATTAGAGAAAGGAGACAAATATGTTAATACTAAAAATATTATTTAATGTAGTAGCATTTTCATTATTTATAATAATATTTTTCAAAATGCTCAAAAAAAATGATACTAACTATGTTGTAATATTATGCTTGCAAGCAATAGGTATAGCAATCAATTTTATAGAAATAATATTTTCTTTAAAATATGGTGCAATACTTACAACGATAATGTATATGCTAGCAATAGTAATACCTTTAATTGTAATAATATTAGAACATAGAAAAATAAATTTTTCTGAACTCATGTATGTCGCATTAAGTAAATTTTTCATAATTATAAAAAATAATAAACAAGCAAAAAAATTTTTAATAGATTTAGTTACAAAATATCCCGAAAGTTATATAGGACATAAAATGCTAGCCGAAATATATGAAAAAGAAGGCGGAATGAGAAAAGCAATAGATGAATATGTGCATGTAATAGATATAAATAAAACAGACTATGATTCATATTACAAAATATCTAATTTATTAAATGACCTAGACCAAAAAGAACAAGCAGCAGAAATGTTAGAAACATTATTAAAAAAACAACCAAATTATTTAAAAGCAACACAATTATTAGGAGATATTTATTGTGAACAAGAAAGATATAAAGAAGCAGTAAATATCTATATGGATGCATTAAAATATAATCCAGCAGATTACGATATATATTACAATTTAGGAATTGTATATACAATGTTAAATGATTTTAAAAGTGCTAAAGATTGTTATGAAAAAGCAGCAGAAATTAATACATTGTTATATAATGCATACTATAATTTAGGAGAAATAAATTTTATATACAATGATTTAGATGAAGCAGAAAAATACTTTTTACAAAGCACTAAAGGTGAACAAGTAGAAGCAAGAGCATATTATAATTTGGCAAAAATTTATATGATAAAAGGCGAAAAAGATAATGCAATAAAATTTGTTAATGCAGCAATAGATACAGATAGTACATATTATAAAAAAGCAGACTCAGAACCAATTTTCATACCAATTAAAGCATATTTAAATTATCCATCAGAAGATTCAAAAATACCAGAATATTCATTTACGAAAAAAGAAGCAAAACTACTAGAACATTTAGAAAGAACAACAAAATTAGTAGGAAAAATTAATTTAGGAAGCCTGGGAATACAAAAAAATAAAGAAAAACAGCAAGAAAAAGAGCGTGAATAGGAATAAAAATATTCTTTTGCAAATATACATACTACGAAAGGAATGTGATTAATTTGCAAAAAAATATAACAGTTATAGGGGGAGACTTGCGCTCTGTAGAACTTGCTAAAATTTTAAAAAAAGATGGCTATAATGTAACTACATTTGGACTAGAAAAATCTAGCCAAATAGATGAAAGTATAAAAGCAAAATCTCTAGAAGATGCAATAAAGTTTTCTAAAATTATTGTAGGACCAACACCATTAACAAAAGATTCCAAAAATATATTTGCAAGCTTTAGTGAAAATGAAATAAATTTAGAGCAAACTATTTCAAACTTAAGTGGGAAAACATTTATAGCAGGTGGAATAAAACCTAATATATATAATTTATCAAAAGATGTAGAAATAATAGATTTATTACAACAAGAAGAACTAAGCATATATAATGCTATTGCTACTGCAGAGGGTGCAATACAAACAGCAATACAAGAAACAGGAATAAACATACATGGAAGTAATGTATTAGTTATGGGGTTTGGAAGAATAGGAAAAATATTATCAAAAATGTTAGATGGAATTGGCTCAAAAGTGTATTGTGAAGCAAGAAAAAAAGAAGATTTAGCTTGGATAAAAGCATACAGCTATAATGCAATTCCATTAGAAAATTTAGAGGAAAATCTTGAAAAATTTGATATAATATTTAATACAATTCCATATGTAATACTTAATAAGGAATACCTACAAAAAACAAAAAAAGATGTTACAATAATAGACTTAGCATCAGCCCCAGGAGGGGTAGATATAGAAGCAATAAAAGAATTAGACAAAAATTATATTTTAGCAGCTGCATTACCAGGAAAAGTATCACCTATAACAAGTGCAGAATATATAAAACAAACATTAGAAAACATAATAACAAATCTCGCTTCGCGAGACCTTTTCTCTACACCTTAAAGTTTGCTATCTAAATTCAAGGTCTCAAAGAAGCGTAAAGATTTGTTGACGCGAAAATTTACAAATTATATTAAAAACAAATGAAATTTAGAAAGGAAGAAAAAATATGACAATATTACAAGCAATTATTTTAGGAGTAGTACAAGGACTTACAGAACTTTTACCAATTTCAAGTTCAGCACATTTAAATATTATACCATGGCTATTAGGATGGACTAAATCACAAGAATTTATAGAAGCTTTTGAAGGATTTGATGTAGCATTACATTTTGGAACACTTTTAGCAATAGCAATATTCTTCTTTAAAGATTGGTTAGAACTATTTAAAGGAGGATATAAATTAGCTGTTAAAAAAGAAAAAACGACAGAAGGAAAAATGTTTTGGTATATAGTTTTAGCAACAATACCAGGTGGAGCAATAGGATTTTTATTAGATCATTTTTTAGAAGATGTATTAACAAAACCAGTAATAATAGGTATAGCATTAATAGTAATGGGAATAGTATTATACATAGTAGATAAAAATTCAAAATCAGATACAAAATATGAAGATATGACCTTAAAACAAACATTTCTTATAGGCTTATCTCAAAGTTTAGCATTTATTCCAGGAGTATCACGCTCAGGAGTAACAATGACAACAGGAAGACTTATGGGAATAGATAGAGAATCAACAGCAAAATACTCATTTTTATTATCAACACCAATAGTATTTGCAGCAACAGTGTATAAATTTAAAGACTTTGTATTTAGTATACCATTCTTTATAGGAATATTTGTAAGCTTTTTAGTAGGAATATTTGTAATAAAATTCTTATTAGAATATTTAAAAAAAGGAAGCTTTAAAGTATTCGCTATATATAGAGTAATTATAGGGCTTGCTGTACTTATAGCATCATTTATTATATAAAAAACTATAATAATATTATTAAAACCACAAAAAACGAAGATAAATATAGAAAAACATTATCTAATTAACTTTAAAGAACAAAAATAAATTTGCAATAAAAATATGAATATGTTAATATATATTTAACAAGTAAATACAAAACTCCCTGCGTAGTACGCAATACAAGATATTTTAGAACCTACAAGTTTCGGAATTGGGAGCTAATCTCTAAATATGGCGTGTATGCTTGCATTTATGTAAGAAACCCAGGAATATTTAGGTAGGCACCCACCTGTTTGAGTACAGGTCCGTAAAATCTCTTGAACATGACGGCTAAAGCGGGGGAATTTTTTTGTTTTAGTGAATAGTTAATAATGAAGAATGAATAGTGAATAATTGTAATAGTAAAATTAAAACAATTGACAGAATAACAACTAAAACATATAATAAAAACATAAGAAAAGAAAAAATACTACGAAGACATGCTCCATAAGTGTAGGGACGATTTTAATCGCCCGCTCTCCAACGGATATGCTAAAAAAATAACTAATAAAAAATTAACCAGATAAAATGAAATAAAAAATAAATATAATATGATATTAGAAAATTCTTCGAAGAACGGGCGATTAAAATCGCCCCTACAAATTGATAAGCCAATCCTTCGAAGAATTTTTTGTATCTTAAAAAAATAATTGACAGAATAACAATTAGAGAATATAATAAATGCATAAAAAATTAGAAAACGAAGGAGAGAAACAAAAGATGAAAAGCGTTGGAGTTGTAACACACACACACACACACACACACACACACGAATAGGAAAGAAGAAGGAATAACACTAATAGCATTAATAATAACGATAATTTTATTATTAATCTTAGCAGGAGTAGCAATAAACTTTGCATTGCGGAGAAAATGGCATATTAAAAGGAGCAGAATACGCAACAGATAAATACGAAAATAAAGCAGAGCAGGAACAAAATGAACTTGCTAAAATAGATGATTATATACAAAATGGAAGAGACGAAATAAATTTTAAAGAAACTGAACTTTTAAAAGAAAAGGTAATAGTACAAACATCAACAAGTGAAGTTGATAGAAATATAATTGTAACACTGAAAGATTCAATAGATAAATATAGATATTTAATAGTTGCATTTGGACCATATAATTTAGCAAATGATTATGTAGGTTCATTAGAAATTAGATGGATTAAGGTAGATGAAATTAATAATAATTGTAATGTTGCATTAAATCAACAGGCAGGATTAACATATTCATGGGCAGCTTTATATTTTAATGATAATAAAACAATTCGTATAGGAAAGACTTGTGCATCAAATACAGGAAGAACACATTTTGCAATTACATCCATTAAAGGGATAAAATAATTATAATCTATAAAGAATTATATATCATGCGCAAACAAAGTGGCAGAAAAAAGACACTAGTAAAAAATAAATAACAAAGGAGAGAAGAACAAATGAAAAATAGTAAAAGCATTGAAGTTGTAACACACACACACACACACACACACACACACACACGAATAAGAAGGAAAAAGGAATAACGCTAATAGCATTAATAATAACAGTAATATTATTATTAATCTTAGCAGGAGTAGCAATAAACTTTGCATACGGAGAAAATGGCATATTAAAGGGAGCAGAATATGCAACAAATAAATACCAAAACAAAGCAGAACAAGAACAAAACGAACTTGCTAAAATAGATGATTATATATCAAGTAATAGAAATATTGGAAAAGACAGAAATATATTGTATAAATTAAATAATCCAACATGGCAAGCTATTCCTATAGCTAAGTTAAATGAAGATTTAAAAAACTATAAAATGATTAGAATAGATTATATATCATGTTGGTGGGAAAGTACTGAGCAACCAAAATTAATTGGAAATATATTTATAGATTTAGAAGATGTATCATATACAATTGCATATTCTTGCAATATTGCAGATTGGTTTATATATAATGAATTTTATATTTCTGATAATTCAATTATATTTAAAAATGCAAAAGAACTACTAAATAGTGGTAAGGAATATGAATATCAAACTGCTAATGTATATAGAGTAGTAGGATATAAATAAAGGAGAGGTAAAACAAATGAAAAGTAGCGAAAGTATTGAGGCTGTAACACACACACACACACACACACACACACACACACACACGAAAAAGAAA